>JBAUYV010000027.1:0-22905 GCA_049584975.1 Xanthobacteraceae bacterium
CCAAGCTGAGTGTCGTGGGTTCGATTCCCATCGCCCGCTCCAAATCATTTTGTTTCTCTACCTGTTACGGATATCAAAACCTTTTTCAGAACATCGGCTTACAGCTTGCGAAGCGGTCGATAGTGCAAGCGGCCAATCAATCATCCTTTCGGCCTCACCACTTCACCACCTGAAAGAACGTCCCGCCTTTTGCTGCCGTACTTACTTGGATGCTGAGCTGCCCAGCCGCCTGGTCAGGCACCGGCAGACGTTCAGGCGCGTGCGGTAAGTCCACCGCTTCCTGTCGGCACAAATCTCTCGCACCCCCGCACCCGGCCGATAGTGGTATGCTCGTCATGTACATGGCACTCCAGGCCGCAGCGCCCGCAAATGCGCCGATGTATTTTCCGTCCATAGTCAGTCACTCCTCATGATATGAATCACCTCATGGCGTATCATAGTTCCACATCTGTTCTCGCCGAAGTCAACGCCTACGAAATGCCTAGTTGGGTTTGACCCGTTGAAAAGACGCGAAGGACGTATCTTTCCCAAGCTGAGCGTCGTGGGTACGATTCCCATCACCCGCTTTAACATTTGAGCGCCCTCTAGCCTGCGCCTGAACAAGCAACTTCGAGGAAACATCCCATGACCATCAGCAACATCCGCGGCGTCAACATCAATTGGAAGGTCATCGGCGACCGCGGCCCTTGGGTGATGGCGACCACGGGCGGGCGACGCGGCCACGATGAATTCATTCCGATGGCGCAAAAGATCGCGCGCAACGGCTTCCGCGTGATGCTGCACGACCGCCGCAACACCGGTGCGTCCGATCTGTGGATCGAGGGCGACGAGGGCGAAGAAGCGCCGTGGCTCGGCGAAATGTATGACCTGATGCGCAGCCAGGACGCGCTGCCGGCGTTCTTTTGCGGCTCATCGGCCGGCGCGCGCACCTCGATCCGGTTTTATCTGAAGTATCCGCAAGCTGTGCGCGGCCTGTTGCTGCTGCGCGTTACCGGCGGCGCCTTCGCGGCGAACCGGCTGCCTGAGAACTATTACGGGCAATTCATCGCCGCCGCCAAACAGGGCGGCATGGAGGCGGTTTGCACCATGGATGCGTGGAAGGAGCGGTTCAAGGAGAACCCGCGCGGCCGCGACTATCTCGCCAAGCTGCCGGCGGACAAATTCATCCAGGTCTTCACCCGCTGGAAGGAGATATTCGCGGCCGGCGGCAAGCATCCGGTCATGGGCGTGACCGAACAGGAATTGCGCTCCATCAAGGTGCCGACCATCATCATCCCGGGCAATGACCAGACCCATTCCAGCGCCAGCGCCGCGGTCGCGCATAAACTCATTCCCGGCAGTGAGGTCAATCAGTTGCCGATCGCCGACCAGGAGGTGCCACTTATTCCGTTCCCGGAATGGAGCCCCTACGAGGAAGAGATCGCGCGCGTCTTCGTGAATTTCATGCAGCGCACCATCGCGGCGGAGAAAAGCGCGGCCTGAGGCTCTGGGATCGAGGTTTTGGGGCCGCGCCCAACATCACGCCCGAACGGTCTGCGACAGTACTGAACTGGACATTACTGGACTTTTCAGGTCCCATCGGAATAATTGATTCAGCAACCCTGCTTTGAATCGCAGGACAGCCCAACCTGGGAGGAAAAACAATGAAGCGCGCCGCCTTTTTCGCTTTGGCCGCAGCTCTTGGTTTCGCGCAGCCGGCGCTCGCACAAACAGTCAAGGTGGGAGCCGTCGAGGGGCTAAGCGGCCCGATCGCCAAATACGGCGTGCCCATCCGCCGCGGCATCGAGCTTGCCGTTGATCAGGTCAACGCCAAGGGCGTCATCGGCGGGCGCAAGATCGAGATGATCTTCGAGGACTCGGCCGGGCAGAAGGACCAGGCGCTCAACGCCATGAAGAAGTTGCTGGCGAGCGACCACGTCGTCGCGGTGTTTGGTCCGACGCTGTCCAACGAAATGTTCGCGGCGGGTCCGGCAGCGGTCGAGCGCCAGATTCCCGATATCGGCACCTCCACCACGGCGAACGGCATCACCGATATCGGCGACTGGATCTTCCGGACGTCGCTGCCCGAGTCTGATGTGGTTCCGGTCACCGTCGCGACCGTGAAGAAGAAATACGGGGTCAAGAAGGTCGCGCTCATGTATGCGAACGACGACGCCTTCAGCAAATCGGGCTTCGATGTCATGAAGGCGGCGGTGGAAAAGCAGGGCATAGAGATTGCGACCATCGAGATCTTCAGCACCAAAGACACGGACTTTGCCGCCCAGCTCACCAAGATCAAGGGCCTGAACGTCGACGCCATCGGCATCTCGGCGCTCGCCGAGGCCGGCGCTGGCGTTATTCTGCAGGCGCGGCAGCTCGGCATTGCGCCGAGCGTGGTCATGTTCGGCGGTAACGGATTCAACTCGCCGAAGGTCGCCGAGATCGCCGGCAAAGCGGCCGAGGGCTTCATGGTCGGTACGCCATGGTTCATCGGCAAGAAGGATCCGCTCAGTCAGCAATTCGTCGCCGCCTACAAGCAGAAGTACAATGAGGACCCGGATCAGTTCGCGGCGCAAGCCTACGACAGCCTGTTCATCCTGGCCGAGGCGTTCGATCGCGCCGGCAGCACCGACAACACCAAGCTGCGCGACGCGCTGCTCAAGACCGATCACAAGGGAGTGCTCGGACCATTCCGCTTCACGCCGCATCGTGACCCGGCTTCGGCGGAAGGCGTGGTGGTCCTTGCGGTCAAGAACGGCAAGTTTGACACACTGGAATAGCCGGGCCTCGGCGCGCCCGCTCACCGGCGGGCCGTCGGCTGTGCGATGCTTCCTCAGCAGCTCTTCAACGCCCTCGTCCTCGGATCGGTCTACGCGCTTTTTTCCATGGGCTTCACGCTGACTTTCGGCGTGCTGCGCGTGATCAACCTGCTGTACGGATTCTATGTGGCGGCGGGCGCATTTCTTGCGCTGGTCCTGGTGCGCGACGTGGGGCTGCCGCTGTGGGCCGCGGGCCTTTTGGGCGCGCTCGGAACCGGCGTCATCGGCATGGTTTGCGACACGGCGGTGTTGCTGCCTTTGCGCCGCGCCAAGGCGCCCGAGCTTGCAAGCTTGGTTGTAACGCTCGGCGGCGTGCTGCTGCTCAACAGCGTGATGTTTCTCATCTTCGGCGCCGAAGTGAGGCGCTTTCCCGTCGACGTGTTGAGCCAGGCGCCCATCAGCCTGGGGACGCTGCAGATCGGGGCAATTCAACTCGTCATCATCGTCGTGGTCGCAATCGTCGTCACGGCGCTATTTTTGTTCATGGAGCGCACGCGTCTCGGCATCGCCATCCGCGCACTCGCGGAGAATCCAGATGCCGCCTCGCTGATGGGCGTCAACGTCGAGGCGATGTTCATGGGTATCTCTTTCATCGCCGCCATGCTGACCGCGATCGCGGGCATTCTCATCGGTCTCAACTTCAATGCGGTGGACCCTTACATGGGCGAACCCCTCATGCTGCGGGCATTCGCGGTCATCATCATCGGTGGCTTGGGCAGCATCCGCGGCGCTCTGGTGGCCGGACTCGCCCTCGGCTTCATCGAGGTCATGACGGCCGGATATCTGTCTTCGAATTATAAGGACGCGGCGGGTTTTGCGGCCATGGTGATCACATTGTGGCTGCGGCCGTCGGGTTTGTTCGGCCGCTCGGTGGCAAGACGAGCGTGAACATGCCGGCTTGGCTTGACGATTTCCTGTGGGCCTACAGCAGTTTCATCTACGGGCTCGGCGTCAACGCCATCTTGGGCCTGTCGATGTACGTGGTGCTGGCGCTCGGTCAGCTCTCGCTCGGCCAGGCGGCCTTCATGGGCATCGGCGCGTACACGAGCGCGGTGCTGACCGTAAGGTTCGGCGTGCCGTTCCCGCTGGTGCTGTGCGCCGCGATGGCTGCGCCAGCGTTCGCCGCCACGCTCATCGGCGTGCCGACCTTGCGGCTCACCGGCGTCTATCTCGCCATGGCCACGATCGGCTTTGGCGAGGTCATGCGTATTCTCTACATCAATACCGATTATATCGGCGGCCCGCTCGGCTTCAGCGGCATTCCGGAGAAAGCGCAAGGCTGGATCATCTACGGCTTGCTCGCCGTCATCCTGTTGGGTTTCGTATCGGCGACGCGCTCCAAGCTCGGCCGCGCCTTTGAGGCGATCCGCGACGATGAGGATGCGGCACGCGCGATTGGCATCAACGTCGCTGCCTACAAATTCACGGCCCTTCTGATATCGGCGGCTTTGGCCGGGCTCGCAGGCGCCTTGAATGCGCATTACTCGTCGTTCATCGGCCCGAATGAATACGGCTTCGACACGGCCGTGACGATTCTCAGCTTCGCCATCCTGGGCGGCGTGACAACACCGCTCGGTCCGGTTCTCGGCGCGTTTGTGCTCAGCGCGCTGCCCGAATTGCTGCGCCCGCTGCACGATTTTCGGCTGGTCTTCAACGGCCTCATCATCGTGCTGGTGGTCATCTTTCTGCCCAAAGGCATCCTCGGCTTTCGCGTGCGCAGGGTCGGATGAGCGAGCCGCTCCTAAAGGTGCACGGCATCAGCCGCAGGTTCGCCGGCTTGGTGGCGGTGGACGACCTCACCTTCGTGGTCGCGCCCGGCACCGTGCACGCGCTGATCGGGCCGAACGGCGCGGGCAAAACAACGCTCTTCAATCTGATCTCGGGGCTGCTGCGACCAAGCCAGGGTTCGATTGAATTCCGCGATCGGGATATCACCGCGCTGCGGCCGTATGCGCGCGTCGCCTTGGGTCTTGGCCGCACATTTCAGAACTTGCGTTTGTTCGGCGAAATGACCGTCTTGGAGAACGTACTTGCCGGCCGGCATGTGCGGCTTGGAGTGCCGTGGCCCGCGACTGTGCTGCGGCTGAGCGCGGCCCGTGCCGAAGAGCGGGCCGCGATCGCGCGGGCGCGCGAGTTGCTGCGCTTCGTCAAGCTTGAGGATCACGAGGATCAGCTTGCCTCCGCTCTTGCTTATGGCGACCAGCGGCGGCTTGAGATCGCGCGTGCGCTGGCGACGGATCCGAAGCTGCTTTTACTCGACGAGCCCGCGGCCGGAATGAATCCAACCGAAACCGCCGCGCTTGCCGCATTGCTGCAATCGCTGCGCGGCGGCGGCCTCACCGTTTTGTTGATCGAGCACGACATGAATTTCGTCATGGGGCTCTGCGATCGCCTCACCGTGCTCAATTTCGGCCGCAAGATCGCCGAGGGGCCGCCCAGCGAAATCCGCGTTCATCCGGCCGTGATCGAGGCCTACTTGGGCGGCTCGTACCGTGTGCAAGCGCAGGCTGAGGGCACCGCATGAGCGCGCTCCTGGCGGTGAATGAGCTTGTGGTGGCCTACGGCAAGATCGTCGCCGTCAAGGGCGTTGACCTGACTATCGAAGCCGGCCGGATCGTTTGTCTGATCGGCGCCAACGGTGCGGGCAAGACCACCATCTTGCGCGGGATTTCGGGGCTGTTGCGGCCCAAATCCGGCAAGGTCGAATTCCGGGGTGAAACGATCAGCCGGCTGCCGCCGCACCGTATTGCCCGCATGGGCGTCGTTCTGGTGCCCGAGGGCAGGCAGATCTTCACCCAGATGAGCGTCAGTGAAAATCTGCGCATGGGTGGTTATTTGGTCACCGATCAGCGCGAGCTGCTGCGCCGGCTCGACGAGGTCGTGGCGCTGTTTCCCCGGCTGAAGGAACGGCTGGGACAGTCGGCGGGTTCGCTCTCCGGCGGCGAGCAGCAGATGCTGGCGATGGGCCGCGCGCTGATGGCGCAGCCAAATGTGTTGTTGCTCGATGAGCCGAGCATGGGGCTCGCCCCAAAGCTCGTCGAGGAGATTTTCGAACTCATCGCCAAGCTGAAGGCGGCGCAGCGGACCATTCTGCTGGTCGAACAGAACGCGCGTTTGGCGCTCGAAGTGTCCGACGATGCCTACGTGCTGGAGACCGGCCGCATCCGCCTGTCCGGCAAGGCTCACGAGATCGCCGCCGATCAGCGGGTGCTGGCCGCCTATCTGGGCGGTTAGGCCCGCCAGACGGCGGAGTTACTGCCCCTTTCCCTGAACGTCCTTGATGGCGATTGCGTCCTTCACCATCGCCAAAATCCGCGGCGGCGAGGAGACGATCTTCTCGACGACCTGCTGCAGTTCCTCGCCGTCCATGGGGTTCATCTCCATGTTGGCCTGCTTCGCCGCTTCGATGAATTGTGGGTCGCGAACGGTGTCCGCAAAGGCTTGGCGCAGCGCCTTGACGCGATCGGCGGGAACGTTCGGGGCCGTTAAAATCGGCCTGCCGACCGACACGTCGCCCGACAGCAGCGCGAGGACCTGGCGCTGGTCGTCATTCTCCGCAAGGTCGGTCCACAGCGGCACGTCCGGCAGATCGGGTTCGCGCCGCGGGCCGACCTGAAACAGGATGTTGATGGTGTGGTCGCGCAGCCAATCCGGATGGGTGGTTTTCATCGACGCCCACGAGTCGCTGCCGCGGCCGTCGACCTCGTGACGCTCGACCGCGATGTTGATATCGCCGCCGCCCGGATAACCGGCAATGATCTTGAACTTGCTGCCGAGCAGATTGTTGGAGACCTGGGGATAGAGCACCGACGGCGAACTCGCTCCCGTGGCGCCGATGGAGAGTTGTTTGGTCTTGGCCTGCGCGAACGTGGAAACGCCGCTCGCCGCCGATACGAACAAAAAGTTGTTCACCAGGCTCAGATTGCCGATCCAGTTGAACTTGCCGGCGTCGAATTGAACACCTGGCTGGCTAAGCGCCTGATCGGTCGGCGTCGCCTGGCCGAGGCAGGCGATCACGGTGCCGTCCTGCGGCGCCACCTTGTACAGCCAGTTCGCCGCGCTGCGGCTGCCGGCGCCCGGCATGTTCTGCGGCACGATTGTCGGGTTGCCGGGAATGTGCGCGCCGATGAAACGGCCGAGCATGCGTGCATAGAGATCGTATCCGCCGCCCGGTCCATAGCCGATGACCAGCGTTACCTGTTTGCCATGGTAGAAGCTCGCCACGTCCTGGGCGCGGCCAGGCGCCGCCAAGGCCGCCAGCACGGCGGCGCCGTACACTGCGCTGCGAACGAGGCTGTTGTTCATCGGACGATTTCCTCACGGTGACGGACGAAAGCCAGCCTTATAGTAGGCGGACAAATCGCTGCCCAGCCATTCGGTCGGAATGACCTTGTTCGAGCCTTCGGCCAGCGCCTTGCGATAGAGGATGCCGCCGGCCGCGGCAAACTGGATCGCCAAGCCTGAATTGTTTTTGTAATAGATGATTCCCTTTTGCACGCTGCCGCGCTGCGTCTGTTTGACGCTGACCTTGCCGTTGAGCAGGGCGCCGAGCTCGTAGACATGGTCGCGGCTGATGATGCCGGCCTCGATTGGCTCGAGCAGCTCGGTCTGATCGTTGTCGATCACGCTTTCCCAGTCATTGACGATGACGCATTGGGCGCGCTCGTAGGTCTTGCGGTCGACCTCAGAGCGTTTGTTGGTCACGTCGGAATTGGCGATCGAGACGACGAGTTGGCCGTCCTCCAGCCATTCACCGTCAAAAACAGGGTGCATGGCGGTGGTGGCGCAGCAAACGATGTCGGCGCCCTCAACGACCACGCGGGGATCGGTCACCGCTGTCACCGTCAGTCCGTCGCGCGATGTTTCGCGCGCGAAGGTGGCGCGGTGGTCCGCGTTTGGGCTGTAGACGTTGACGCGGCTGATCGGCCTGACCACCGCAATGGCCTCGAGTGCGTTGCGCGCCTGTTTGCCGGTTCCGAACAGCCCCAGGGTCTGCGCGTCCGGCCGCGCGATCGCGTCGACTGCGACGGCGGTCGTGGCGCCGACCCGCATCCCGGACAGGTGAAACTCGTGCAGCAGCGCCAACGGTTCGGCGGTCTCGATGCTGAAAAGAATGACAAAGCCCCAATTGAAGGCTTGCGGATTTTCGTAAGTTCGCCGTTCGCGCGCCGCGGTCGGGGGCCGCATGATCTGCGAACCGGCGCGCACGCAAGCGATGCCGGCCGACGGCACCGCGCCGACATGAACGTTGGCCAGGTACCTACGGTCCGGATCGGGGTGCTTGGCGAGGTAGCGCATGCGCGGCCGGTTGACCGCCTCGCCGGCGTCGAAATCGCGGAAGGCAACGCGCATGGCGTCGATGCATTCGCGCATTGGCAGCAACCGGCGGACGTCCTCGTCGGTGATGATGATCGTCATTAGGGCAGTTTCAGGTGCTTCGTGGGCTTGGGGCGTGGGGCGGCTGCGGCGGAGCCGCGGCGACTTCAAGCTAGCTCCGCCGCACCGTTCGTGGCAAATTACCGCCAGACGTTGAAAGACATTCGGGAGGAATACATGGCCTGGGTCAAAGTCACCGATATCGCCTATGGACGCCTGCGGGCGCCGGATCTCGATGTAATGGAAGAATTTTTGACGCGGTTCGGCATGCACCGGGCCGCGCGCACCGACAAAGCGCTCTACATGCGCGGCACCGATCCGGCGCATCACCTCCACATCACCGAGAAGGGCGACCCCAAGTTCGTCGGCATCGCCTACTACGCCGAGAGCGAAGACGACCTCAAGCGTCTCGCCAAGGCGCCAGGCGCGTCGGGGGTCGAGAACATCGACGAGCCCGGAGGCGGCAAGCGCGTGCGGCTCACCGAGCCGAACGGCTATCAGATCGAGGTGGTGTGCGGCATCGAGCAGGTCGCGCCGATTCCAGTCAGGCGGCAGAGGCTCAATTCAGGCGAGGCGCCGACCGCGCGCGCCGGTGAACTCATGCGCTTGCCCAGAGGTCCCGCGCACGTCAAGCGTATCGGCCACGGCGTGTTGATGACGCCGAAATTCAACGAAACGGTCGGCTGGTTCCGCGAGACGCTCGGCATGATCTGCTCCGACGATGTCTATGCCGAGCAGAAAGACAATCTGATCGGATCGTTCAATCGCTGCGACCGCGGCGACACCTACGTCGATCATCACGTCTTCTTCTGTCTCAATCATCCAAAGACCGGACTGAACCATTTTTCGTTCGAAGTTCCGGACATCGACGACGTGTGCATGGGCCACGAATACCTCAAGGAAACCGGCAATTACGAGCACATGTGGGGCATCGGCCGGCACGTGCTCGGCAGCCAAGTCTACGATTATTGGGCCGATCCGTGGGGACGCGTCCACGAGCACTGGGCCGACAGCGATCGCCTCAACCTCGCCAACGGCTCCAATCTCATTGCCGCCGAGGAAGCGCTGCGGTCGCAGTGGGGCGAAAGGCCGCCGGAGAAATTCATCAATCACGCGAGTCCGTGATGCTTTACCCCTCCCCCTTGTGGGGAGGGGTTGGGGTGGGGGTCGCCATGTGGTGCGCTAACGTCGACGCACTTACGGTCACCTCTCGACCCCCCTCCCATCCCTCCCCCACAAGGGGGGAGGGAGGAGAATGAAATGACTCTCAAGCGCTTCCCCTCGCTGTCCCATTGGGGTGCCTTCAACGCGCTGGTGGAGGACGGCCGCGTGGTCGGCTGCGAGCCGTTCGCGCACGATCCCGCGCCTTCGCCCATGCTCGAGGCCATTCCGGCCATGGTGCACTCGCCGTTGCGGGTTGCACGCCCGGCTGTGCGTGAAGGCTGGAAGGAAGGCCGCCCGCGCACCGGCGCGGATCGCTTCCGCGAAATTTCATGGGACGAGGCGCTGGCGCTGGTGGGCCACGAACTCAAACGCGTTCGCGAAGCCAGTGGCGCGGAGTCGATTTTCGGCGGCTCCTATGGCTGGTCGTCGGCTGGCCGCGTGCATCATGCCCGCACCCTGACGCGGCGTTTTTTGTTCCTCGGCGGCGGCTGCGTCGACCAATTGGGCAATTACAGTTGGGGCGCGGCGCAATTTTTTCTGCCCCATGTGATCGGCACTTTTTCGCCGGTGAATGGCGAAGTCACCGACTGGTCGTCGATCGTCAAGCACACGGGCCTCATCGTCGCGTTCGGCGGGCTGGCGCTGAAGAACGGCCAGGTGACGTCCGGCGGCGCCGCCACTCACGTAATGGAGCAATGGCTGCGCCGCGCCAAAGACGCCGGCATCGCATTCGTGGTGGTGAGCCCGAACCGTGGCGACGTGCCGGATTTCCTGGGCGCGCAATGGGTGCCGATCCGGCCCAACACCGACACCGCCATGATGCTGGCGATGGCGCACACGCTGCTCAGCGAGCAGCGTCACGACGCCGCGTTCTTGCAACGCTATTGCGCCGGCTTCGAGGCGTTCAGCCGCTACCTGATGGGCGCCGACGACGGCGTGCCCAAGACGCCCGAATGGGCGCAAGCCATATGCGGCGTTCCGGCAGGCACGATCCGCGACGTCGCGCGCCGCATGGCCGCGACGCGAAGCCTCATCACCTGCGCATGGTCGCTGCAGCGCGCGCACAACGGCGAGCAGCCTTACTGGGTGGCGATTACGCTTGCGGCCATGCTGGGCGGTATCGGGCTTCCGGGCGGCGGCTTCGCCTTTGGCCATGGCTCGACCAACGGGGTTGGCGCGCCGCGCGCCGACGTGCCCGGTCCGGAATTTTCTCCGCCCCTTAATCCCGCGCGTCGCGCGATTCCGGTCGCGCGCATCACCGACATGCTGTTGGCGCCCGGCGGCGAATACGAGTTCAACGGCCACCGCGCCGTCTATCCCGATATCCGTCTCATCTATTGGGCGGGCGGCAATCCGTTCCATCATCATCAGGATCTCAACCGCCTGCAGCGGGCCTGGCAGAAACCCGAGACCGTTATCGTGCACGAAAGCTGGTGGACGGCGACGGCGCGCCGCGCCGACATCGTGCTGCCGGCGACGACGCCGCTTGAGCGCAACGATGTGGGCGGTTCTTCGCGCGATCCTTATTTGTTGGCGATGCATCAGGCCATCGCGCCCGTCGGTGAGGCGCGCAACGATTTCGATATTTTCCGCGCGCTGGCCGATCGCTTCGGCTATGAGGCCGCCTTCACGGAAGGCCGCGACGAAATGGGCTGGTGCCAGTTCCTTTACGATCGATTCCGCACCGGCGCCGAGCGTAAGGGCGTGAGCCTGCCGGGTTTCCAGCAATTCTGGGCCGAAGGTTTTGTGCAATTGCCGCCGCCGACGCGCGAGTTCGTGCTGTTCGAGGCGTTTCGCGCCGATCCGGAGAAGCATCCGCTCAAAACGCCGTCTGGAAAAATCGAGATTGCGTCCGACGAGATCGCGAAACTCGGTTACGACGATTTTCCGCCGCATCCGGCCTGGATGCCGCCGGCCGAATGGCTCGGCAGCGCCGAGGCCGAGAAAGACTTTCCGCTGCACCTGATCACCAATCAGCCGCCGACGCGGCTGCACAGCCAGATGGACCCAGGTCCGGTTTCCGCCGCCGCCAAGGTGGCCGGACGGGAGCCGATCCGCATCAGCGTGGCGGATGCGGCGCGGCGGAATATCAGCGACGGCGACGTGGTGCGGGTCTTCAATGCGCGCGGCGCTTGCCTGGCCGGCGCGGTGATCGATGACGGAATCTTGCCCAGCGTCGCCGTGATGGCCACAGGCGCTTGGATCGATCAGTCCGACGGCGAGATCGAGCGTCACGGCAATCCGAATGTGCTCACGCTTGATGTGGGCACCTCGCGGCTGACGCAGGGGTCGAGTGCGCAGACCGCGCTGGTCGAGATCGAGCGTTGGACCGGCCCGTTGCCGCCGGTACGGGCGTTCACGCCGCCGGAGTTGGTCCCGGCTGACGCCGCGCAAACTAAGTGATAAGGTGACGAAAGGAGAATAATCCATGCCCAAGCAAAAGATTACCGGCTCTTTCGTCGCGCTGATCACGCCGTTCAACAAAGACGGCTCCGTCGATTTCGCCGCCTTCCGCAGCCTGCTTGCCTTCCAGGAGCGGCACGGCACCAAGGCGGTGCTGATCATGGGCTCGACCGGAGAGACTTCGCTGCTCTCGCCCGAGGAAAAGAAGAAGATCATCGTCGAGACCGTGAAGATGAAGTCGGCGAACATGCCGCTTTTCTTCGGCTGCACCGGCAACAACACTGAGGCCACGATCGCGAGCGTGCGTTTCGCCAAGGATAACGGCGCCGACGGCGCGATTCTGGCCGCGCCGGCCTACATCTGCGCGCCCGAAGCCGACATCGAGCGCTTTTTCCTCGATGTGGCCGACGCCACCGATCTGCCGCTCGGCATCTACAACAATCCGCCGCGGGTGAAGAGCGACCTGCACTGGGACCACTTGCTGCGCATCTTCAAGCATCCGCATTACGTGGTGCACAAGGAATCAACCGCGCGCGTCGGGCAGGTGGCGCAAGTGCTTGCCGCCAAGCCCGATGTTTCGGTCATGTGCTGCGACAGCCCCAATCTCGGCCTCGTGGTGCCGACCATGAGCCTCGGCGGCCAAGGCACCGCGAACATGACCGGCAATGTCGCGCCCGCCGAACTCGCGGTGATCTCGACGCCGTGGGCGAGCTACACCGACGCGGAGAATTTCAAATCTACGTATTTGCGCCTCTTGCCGCTCCTGCACTTCACCTATTCGGCGATCAATCCCGTGGCGGTGAAATCGTTGATGAAGGCGCTCGGCATGCCGGCCGGCGATCTGCGCAAGCCGCTGACCGGCCTTGACGCCGATGCGCTGGCCAAGGGACTGCGCATTGTCGCCGATCTCGGGCTCGACAAGCGCTACGGCTACAAGCTCAAGTCGCTGTCGGTGGTCGCGGCGTAGGGCTTAGATTGGCGTAGACTTGGACCTCGGCCTCAGAGGCAAAACGGCGCTCGTTTGCGGCGCGAGCCGCGGGCTCGGCAAGGCCTGCGCGTTTGCGCTTGCCCGCGAGGGAGTCGATGTCACCATCGTTGCGCGCACCCGCGACGCGCTGGAAAGCGCCGCCGCCGAGATCGCGAAAGCGACCGGCGTCAAGGTGGTTCCCGTCATCGCTGACCTGACCACGGCCGCCGGCCGCCGCGTGCCCGCAACCCGATATTCTGATCAAAAACTCGCAAGGCCCGTTGCCCGGCGATTTTCGCGACTGGTCGCGCGACGATTGGATCGCCGCGCTCGACGACATGATGCTCGGGCCCATCGAGATGATGCGGCTCACCGTCGACGGCATGATGGCTCGCGGCTTCGGCCGCATCGTCAATATCGTGTCGCGCAGCGTGAAAATCCCGCAAGGCGAGCTTGGCCTGTCGAATGGCGCCCGTTCGGGTTTGGTCGGTTTCGCGGGCGGGCTAGCGCGGCAGATTGCGGCCCGCAACGTGACCATCAATAATCTCTTGCCCGGCATTTTCGATAGCGACGCGCAGCATCGTCACATTCGCGGCATGCTCACCGGCACCGGCAAGACCTTCGAGCAAGTTTTTCGCGAACGCGCCGCGGCCAGCACGGCCAAGCGCTACGGCGACCCGGCGGAGCTCGGCGCCTATTGTGCATTTCTTTGTTCCGTGCATGCCGGTTATATTACCGGCCAGAACCTTCTGATCGACGGCGGTGGTTATCCGGGAGCGTTCTAGGCGTCGTCATTGCGAGCGAAGCGAAGCAATCCAGGGCAACAAACGCCGATTCTGGATTGCTTCGTCGCCCTTCGGGCTCCTCGCAATGACGAAAACTGACAAGGAAGAGCAATGACGCGGATCAAATCATTCATACTGGCTGCTGCGCTTCTCCCTTTCATCCTCACGCCCGCATTAGCGCAAAACTATCCCGACCGCACCGTGACGGTCATTGTGCCGTTCCCGCCCGGCGGATCGGTCGATGGCGTGGCGCGGATCATCGTCGACAAGCTCAACCAGACCGTCGGGGCGCATTTCATCGTGGAGAATCGCGCCGGCGGCGCCTCAGGCAATGTCGGCGCCGAGGTGGTCGCCAAAGCGGCGCCCGACGGCTACACGCTGCTGCTTACCGCTTCGCTGCACGTGGTCAGTCCGTTTCTGTACAAGACCGTGCCGTTCGACGTGGTGAAGGACTTTACGCCGGTCACGCTCATTGCCGCCGGGCCGCTGATCGTCAGTACGACGCCGAGCGTTCCGGCGAAAACTCTGAAAGAGTTCTTCGAGCTCGTGCGTAAAGACCCGCAGAAGTACACCTTCGGCACGACCAGCATCGGCTCTGCGGGTCATCTGGTCATTGAGCTGCTCAAACGCGAGGCGGGAGTCGATACGCTGGTGATTGCCTACAAGGGCACCGCGCCGGCACTGACCGACCTGATGAGCGGTCAGATTCAACTCTTGGCCGACCCGATGCTGTCGTCGCTGCCGCTCGCACAGGCGGGTCGCATCAAGGCGCTCGCCGTAACAAGCATGAAGCGGCAAGCCGCGGCGCCTGAAATTCCGACCGTCGAGGAATCCGGCTTGCCGGGATTCGATTTCGTGTCGTGGTACGGTCTTTGGGGACCAAAAAATCTTCCGGCGGATATCGCCGCCAAGCTGCAAGCCAATGTCGCCAACGCGCTGGCGCAGCCCGACGTTAAGGCGCGGCTGGCCACGCTTGGCTTCGAAGCCATCGGCTCCACGCCGGAGAAGTTTGCCACATTCATTGCAAGCGAGATGGCGAAGTACGGGAAGATCATCCACGACGCCAACATCAAGGCCGAATAGCGCTTTGGTCTGAGGGCGCGCCTTCGGTAACTATTTTCTAACGATCCCATGGTTAGCGAAGGGTGACCAGTGTGGAGGACCGCCCATGGCCGACCCTCAAGAGAGTATTGAAGACGGCAATCAGGCTGACAATTCAGGCGAAAGACCCGGCCCGCAAGCCCCCAAGGCGCTGACCGACGGGACCGGAGCCAGCGAGGCCAAAGCCAAATCCGACGCGGCGGCGCCAGTCGCGATGTTTTATCGCCAGCGGACCAGCGAAGCGCCGGGCGACTCGGCGGCCGCGGCCGAGGTGGAGGCGTCGCTGTGGCAATCGCCCTCGTTCCGTTTCGCTCTGCTGGCGGCCTCGATTGTGGTCGCGGCCGTGGCGGGTTCGTTTGGCGGGGCGCTGATCGCGTCCGAATTCATGCGGCGTCCGGCTGCTGAGGCCGCGGTTCCCAAGGTGGCGGATACGCGAGACTCGCGTGACGTGGCGCAGGCGCTGAAGACGCAACTCGCCGAGCTTGCCGCCCTGAAGGCCAGCCTCGACGGCGCCAACCGCACCGCCAATACGCAACTGACCAAGATCTCCGATCGTCTCGACGCGCTGGAACGCGCGCAGACCGATCCGTCGGGCAAGCTCGCGCGCCTTGCCGACGCAGTCGACCGGCTGGAGAAGCGGTCTGGCGTGGCGCCGGAAACGACGGGCTCGATTCCCGCGAGCAAGCCGGCGGCAGCCACCGCGACGCCGGCGCCTGACACCAACGTGGCCGGCCCCATTCTCAGCGATTGGGTGGTGCAGGATGTGCACAACGGCCGCGCCTTGATCGAGAGCCGTTACGGCGCGGAATTCTTCGTTGCATCCGGCAGCGTTCTTCCCGGTCTTGGCACGGTCCAGGCGGTGAAGCGTCAGAACGGTCAGTGGGTCGTGGTCACCACCAAGGGTGTGATCACGTCGGGAGAACGGGATCAGTAATCGGCGAGGCTGATCAGTCATCGCCGGGCCTCTGCCGTAACGACGGCACCAGCATGGGCACGCGCCGGCGATAAGCGCCATAAGCGTCGGCGCCGAGTTCCGTCGTCAGGAACCGCTCCTCGGCGCGCGCCTTCAGCCAGAACCCGACACTCAGCAACGCGGCGCCGGCGAGTGCATTCGCCGTCGCCTGCGCGACCGCTGTCGCCAACAGCGCGAGGATCAATCCCATATAGATCGGATGGCGCACCAGGGCGTAAGGCCCGGTGTCGACGACGTGGTGGTCTTGCTTGCGCGTGATCGAGCCCGACCACAGGCGCCCGATATGAATGCGCGCCCACCACGCAAACAGGATCCCCGCCAAGGTCAGCGCCGCGAGTACGTATGCGCCCGCATAGCCGACATGCCATAGCGGCGCCGCCAAAAGCCACCGGGACGCCCACGGCGTCATCAGGACGAAGCCTGCGACGATGCTGACGCGGTACAGCAAAGTATCCCACGTCACGGCAAGCTTTTCGGTGCGGTTCGACCAGAACGCCGCCGCCATCCAGCTTACGATCCATCCGATCCAGATGACGGCGAACACGACGCGCGGGCGAATGAACATGATCCGGTCACTCCGTACGGCCGCCGTGGCGGGTCTAGCTTTGCCGCTGCATTCCGTGTCACATCTTCTCGCTATATGGGGCGTGCCGGGCGATTGTTGATGGGATAAAATGATGAGCGGCTTTGCCCCGGTCTTTGGCCGGCTGTTGCGGATCGCGGCGCTTGCGCTGACAGCCGCGGCATTTGCAGCGTTGGCGCGAGCGCAAACCGCGCAACGACCGGCGCCAAAGCCCGAAGTCACGCAGAGCTGTCCCGGCCTTGTGGCCATGAATCGGCCAATGGATAAGCCGCGCGCAGTGCCGGCCGCATTCCAGCTCGCGGCGCTCAATTCCGATCAGGTGCGCATTACCTATATCGGGCATGCCACGTTCCTGATCGAAAGCCCGCAGCTCGTGCGCATCGCCACCGACTACAACGACTATGTGCGGCCGCCGGTCGTGCCCGACATCGCCACCATGAATCACGCGCACGACACGCACTACACCGACCATCCCGATCCGGCCATCAAATACGTTCTGCGCGGCTGGGGGCCGAGCGAGGAGGAGCCGGCGAACTGGGACGTGAAATACCGCGACGTGCGCGTGCGCAACGTGCCGACCAACATCCGCAACTGGATGGGCGGCACCGAGCGTTACGGCAATTCGATCTTCATCTTCGAGATCGCCAACCTGTGCATCGTCCATCTCGGCCATCTGCATCACACGCTCACCCAGCAGCAGCTCGACGAGGTCGGCCGCCCGGACGTGGTCCTGGCGCCGGTGGACGGCAATCTCACCCTCGACCTCGACGGCATGATGGAAGTGCTCGCCGCGCTCAAGCCGCAGCTCATCATCCCCATGCACTTCTTCAACCCATACACGCTCGGGCGCTTTCTCGACCGCGCGCGGGAGCAATGGCCGGTCGAGCAGGCCGACGTCCCGTCGGTCGTGGTGTCGAAAACGACGCTGCCGGTGAACCCGAAGGTTCTGGTGCTGCCGGGGCATTGATAGATATGCTGCGTTTCCCGGATGCGGTGCAGCGCGAAGCGGTGCACCGCTGATCCGGGATCGTCCCAGACTCGGAGCCTGTTACGATCCCGGTTCTGCAGCGCACCACCCCGCTTCGCTCCGTGCTGCGCTGCGCCCGGGAAACGCGCATCCATGTTTGCGACGAGGTAATTTCAGATGCTCAGCGCCGAACAGAACGATCTGATGACCCGCACTGCGCCCGACACGGCTGCCGGCGCGCTGCTGCGGCGCTACTGGCAGCCGGCCGCTTTGGTCGATGAACTCTCCGGCAACCGGCCGGTGAAGCCGGTGCGGCTCATGGGCGAGGACCTCGTCGCCTTCAAGGATGACCAGGGCCGCTACGGCTTGATGGGCCGCCATTGCCCGCATCGCGGCACCGACCTGGCCTATGGAAGGCTGGAGGATGGCGGACTGCGCTGTGCGTTTCACGGCTGGCTGTTCGACGTGAACGGCAAATGTCTGCAGACGCCGGCCGAGCCCGACAACAGCAATTTGTGCGCCAACGTCAAACAAAAATCCTACCCGGTGGTGGAGAAGAGTGGCATCCTGTGGGCCTATCTGGGCGGCGGCGAGCCGCCTGCATTCCCGCATTTCGATTGCTTCATGGCGCCAGGCACGCACACCTTCGCGTTCAAGGGCATGATCGATTGCAACTGGCTGCAATCGCTCGAAGTCGGCATCGATCCGGTGCACACTTCGTTCCTGCACCGCTTCTTCGAGGACGAAGATCCGGACAAAGGCTACGGCCGGATGTTCCGCGACAAGTCGAAAGACTCGGACATGCCGATGACCAGGATCATGCGCGAGTTTCCGCGGCCGCGCATCGAGATCGAACCGACCGGTTACGGTTTCCGGCTGGCGACGCTCCGGCAGATCGGCGACGACAAGGCGCACATCCGCGTCACCAATCTGATCTTCCCGAATGCTTTCATCATTCCCATGAGCCGCGAGATGACGATCTCGCAATGGCACATCCCGATCGACGACACCAAACACTACTGGTACGCGATCTTTACGTCGTTCGGCGCGCCCGTGAACAAGGACGAAATGCGCCGCCAACGGCTCGAGCTTTACGAACTGCCGGATTACGTGCCGCGCAAGAACAAGAGCAACGATTACGGTTTCGATCCGCACGAGCAATCGCATCAGACCTATACGGGCATGGGCACCGACATCAACGTGCACGACCAATGGGCCTGCGAATCCATGGGCGCCATCCAGGATCGCACCGAGGAGCATCTCGGCACGTCCGATAAAGCGATCAGCGCCTATCGGCGGCTCCTTCGTCAGGCGCTCGACGATGCGGAGAAGGGCGCAAAGCCGCTCATGGTGCTTGATGCGGCCGAGGCGCAAAGCATTACCGGCCCGGCGTGCGTCGACGGCATCGGCCCGGCCGGCGATTGGCAGGCCTATTGGCAGCGCACTGATCGCAGCCGGCAGGAAACGAAAAGCTGGGCGAATGGCGCGTGATGGTGCCGCGCCAACAACCTGCGGCAAAAACCTTCGTCGAGCGTCACGGTCTGTGGACCGACGATCAGACGCGCGCCGCCAATGCCGT
Source organism: Xanthobacteraceae bacterium (assembly GCA_049584975.1). Taxonomy (GTDB): domain Bacteria; phylum Pseudomonadota; class Alphaproteobacteria; order Rhizobiales; family Xanthobacteraceae; genus BOG-931. The sequence goes on from JBAUYV010000027.1 coordinate 18,697, forward strand.
CGTGCAGGCCATCAAGCGGCACCAGATCGAACTCGTGCGTTTTTCCTTCGCCGATCAGCACGGCGTGCTGCGCGGCAAGACCGTCATGGCGGAAAATGCGGCGGCGCTGATGCGCGGCGGCGTGACCATGACGACGACGCTTCTTGCCAAGGACACCGCGCACAAGACCGCGTGGCCGGTGTTCACGCCCGGCGGCGGCTTCGGCATGGAGGAGATGCAGGGCGCCGGCGATTTCGTCATGGTGGCCGATCCGGCGACATTCCGCGTCCTGCCGTGGGCTGAGAACACCGGTTGGCTGCTCTGCGACATCTATTTCACCAACGGCAAGCCGGTGCCGTTCTCGACGCGGAAAGTGCTCCGCGACGCGCTGGCGCGGCTGGGCGACGAAGGCTTCGATTTCCTCGCCGGCCTCGAGGTCGAGTTTCATTTGTTCAAGCTGGAGAACCCGCGGCTGGCGCCGCAGGACGCCACTTGGCCGCCGCAAGCGCCGGAGGTGAGCCTGCTCAACCAGGGTTATCAGTATCTCACCGAGAGCCGGTTCGATCAGCTTGATGCCGCCCTGCAGCCGATCCGCCGCGGCATGGTTGCGCTCGGCCTGCCGCTGCGCTCGCTGGAAATCGAGCTGGGGCCGAGTCAGTGCGAGTTCACCTTCCGCCCGCAGGCCGGCCTCGACGCCGCCGATACGATGATTTTGTTCCGCGCCGCCGCCAAACAGATCGCGCGGCGCGGCGGCCTGCTGGCGAGCTTCATGTGCCGGCCGGGGCTGCCCAATTTGTTTTCCTCCGGCTGGCATCTGCACATGTCGCTGATCGACCGCAAGCACCGGATCAATGCGTTTGTGGGCGATGCGCGCGATGGCCTCTCGGCGCTCGGGCTGAATTTTCTCGGCGGTCTGCTGGCGCACGCGCCTGCCGCCGCAGCGTTCACCACGCCGACCGTCAACGGTTACAAGCGCTATCGCGCCTACGCGCTGGCGCCCGATCGCGTCATCTGGGCGCGCGACAATCGCGGCGTCATGGTGCGCGTGCTCGGCCAGCCGGGCGATCCGTCGACGCATCTGGAAAACCGCGTCGGCGAGCCTGCCGCCAATCCTTATTTGTACATGGCGTCGCAGATTTACGCCGGCCTCGACGGAATGGCGCAAGGGCGCGATCCCGGCCCTTCGGCGGATACGCCCTACGAAACCAAGGCGCCGTTCCTGCCCAAGGATCTCGGCGAAGCGCTCGCCGCATTGCGCAACAGCGATGTGTTTCGCAACGGCTTCGGCGACGCCTTCGTCGATTATTACGTCCACCTGAAAGAAGCCGAGCTGGCGCGCTTCCGGGCCGAATCTGGCGGCGAGGGTGGCGCGACGACCGGCGATGTAACAGCTTGGGAGCACAACGAGTACTTCGATTTGTTTTGAGGGAATGTCTTCCGCCCCCGCGATAGCGGGGGAGGGGGACCGTCCTGCGAAGCAGGACGGTGGAGGGGGCGCGGCCTTCAACGAAACTCTTTCAACCAAAGTGAAGCGGCGAGTCCGACGCCCCCTCCACCATCCTTCGCGCTGCGCGCTACGGATGGTCCCCCTCCCCCGCTTCGCGGGGGCGGAAAATCGCCATCGTTCTCGCGGCGCATGCGCGCCCGAGTTATGACCAAGCCAGTTCCAAAATCTCGCTTCAGAGCCCGGCCTTCGTCAGATAAATCCGGCGGTGGTGACCGGCTCCATCACGATCGGATCTGAAGAGTCGTAGCCCGGATGGAGCGAAGCGAAATCCGGGACGACATCGCGGATTTCGAGACCGCTCCCGGGTTTCGCTGCGCTCACCCGGGCTACGAAAGAAATAAAAGGAGGCGGAACGCCGCCAGACGCGTATTTCTCCAAACTTCCGCGCCAGCGGGCGCGGTTCGCGCTCAGCGGAGCGCGCTCGCCTGACGGCGTTCCACCGCGGCTCTTGCGGCAGCGAACGAACGCCACCGCTCAACTCCAGCACGTGCTTCCTGGGACCTGGCTAAAGGACGGGCGTTACCCGCTCCCGCCTGTCCCAGTCCAGCGGGTACACCCGCGGACCGGTCATGATGCCGGCCGGTCGTTTTCGCCGAAGCCGCCCGGGAACGAAGGTGACGAGCCCTCGCCCGCGGGAACCACGCTCGCTCCGCCAGACGGAGTGACCGCCTGGCGTCCTGTAGAAGAGCGAGATATTTCCTCCGTACTCCTTGCGGGACGATTGTCAAGCAGTCGTCACTTGTGCAGGGACATGTATTTGATACGGCGGGATTTTTTTGTTCGCCGTCCGCTGGCGGCACGGCGCGTTGCGCGCAGCACTCGCGAATCAAACAATCGCCCTTCGAGGCCCGGGCTGCGCGCGGGCACCTCAGGGTGACGGACGTCGGGTGGTTACGCCGGCTGCTGGCTCATCCGGGCCGGCTGCGGCGGCAGCGGCACCGTGCCGGCGTATCGATGGATCAGCACCGCGGTCAGAATGCAGCCTGCGGCCAGCGCCAGGCCGACCACGAGGATCGCGATCATCAATCCGAGAATCGCCACCTTGCCTTTGGCGTCGCCGCGGCCTCCCAAGGCCGAAGCGAACATCTTGCCGACCGACTGAAACGCCGGCTGCAGGCTGGTGATCGCCCCCATGGTGTTGTGCACCTGCGCGAGCGTGTTGTAGGCGGCCACTCCCAAGTTCGCCAGGCTGTGCTGGCGATAGGCCGCGATCCAGGACTCGATCGTGATGATGAAGCCCGTGCCCAGCGCCGGAAAGATGATCGTGATGTACCAGAGGCTCACGGCCCCGTTGAGATAATCGTCGGTGAAGTAGTCCGGGAACAGAGCGTTCGCCAGGAAGATCAGCGGAAACAGAAATACCGAGCTGAAGCCGATGGCGCTCTGGATGGCGCCGCACCAGACCAGAAGGCGGATGCCGCCGCCGACCGCCTTCGCCTCGACCCACGCCCGACCGCACGTTCGCGCGTTCCACCACGAAATCCCGAAATTCAGCGCAAGGATAAGGATTAGCCAGATTGGACTAGTCGTATTCATAGTCGCCCCCGTTAGATCATGTCGCCGATCGATCTAAAGCACAGGCGGGAAACGGCCGGAAGATCAGTCGAGGGCGATTGCACTCCTCACTTCATCGTCATTGCCGGGCTTGACCCGGCAATCCACACGGCGATGACGTTCTTTCGACAGGTCAGCATGGACCACCGGGTCAAGCCCGGTGGTGACGAGAATAAGGGAATCGCAACGACGCAGTTACGTTCTACGGCAGGTTGTGCTTGAATGATGGAATGCCCGAAGAGCGCATGAAAATCTTTATTTCCGCGGTGACGAGCGAGTTTGGCAAGGCGCGCGATGCGTTGGCCGCCGATCTGCGTGCGCGCGGCCATGTCGTGCATGTCCAGAGCGATTTTAAGCAGAGCCCAGACAGCGAGAAGCTGCTTGGCGCACTCGCCGACTATATTCGTGATTGCCATGCGGTGATCTGTGTCATCGGCAAACGGTCTGGGGCCTTTCCGCCCAAGCGTGCCGCCGAACGATATGCGGACGCGTTGCCGGAAGAGGTCAAAGAGGCGAGCTATACGCAGTGGGAGTACTTTCTCGCCCGCTACTACAACAGGCGTCGCTATCGCTACATCGCCGGCGATGACTACAAGCCCGATCAGGGCTCGGTAACAGGGGATCGTGCTGATCTGCAAAGCGCCTACGTGGATTTTCTTAAAGCCGACGGCGTCCACTACGAAAGATTTTCGACTGCCGAACGACTCCGTATCGCCGTCATGCGAGATGAACCGAAGATTGCAGTGCCGCCCGAGACGGCCACTCTGACGCCGGCCAAGCCGATCGTGCTGCCCTACCCGAGCATCGGCGAGCTGTTCAAAGGCCGTGACGAGTTTATGGGGCGCTTGCGCGAGAGCCTGACGCGGGCGCGCGGAGGGCGGACGGCGATCGTCAGTCAGGCACTCTATGGGCTTGGCGGCATCGGCAAGACCCGCGCCGCGGTGGAGTACGCGTGGGCGTACGCGGAAGAGCACACTGCGTTGCTGTTCGCCATTGCCGACACGCCGGAGGCACTGCGGCGCAATTTGGCGGAGTTGGCTGGAGCGCTGGTGCCGGCGCTCGATACGACCGACGATGCGGTGCGCCTTGCGGCGGTGCTCGATTGGCTCAAGGCCAATCCCGGCTGGTTCCTCATTCTCGACAACATCGACAGCAAGCCGGCTTTGGCC
>JBAUYV010000028.1:0-8720 GCA_049584975.1 Xanthobacteraceae bacterium
GGGTTTCGCGTTTCAGGCGATTCTGCTCGTTACTCGTAGCGTAACGCTTCGATCGGATCGAGTCGCGCCGCCCGCCAGGACGGGTAAAGGGTTGCCAGCAACGAAAGCCCAAGCGCCATCACCAATACGGCCGTGGTTTCGCTCATATTCATGTCGGCCGGCAGCTTCGACAGGAAATAAATCTCACGCGAAAACGGATCGATACTGGTGAGCCATTCGAGAAAGTGTCGCACCGATTCGATGTTGAGGCACACCAGGGTGCCCAACAGGAAGCCGACAAGCGTGCCCACAATCCCGATCGAGGCACCGGTGATGAGGAACACGCGCATGATCGCGCCTTGCGTCGCACCCATGGTACGCAGGATGGCGATTTCACGCCCCTTGTCCTTCACCAGCATGATCAGGCCGGAGACCATATTCAGCGCCGCTATCAATACGATCAGCGTCAGGATCAAAAACATGACGTTGCGTTCGACTTGGAGCGCGTTGAAAAATGTTGCGTTCAGTTCGCGCCAGTCGGCGACGTGGATTGGCCGCCCCGCCGCCTCCGCCACGAGCGGGCGCAGGCGATCAACGCTCTCCGGATCACCGGTATAAATGTCGATGGCGGAAACATCCTTCGGGTGATTGAAAAAGGCCTGGGCCTCGCCCAACGGCATGAACACGAATGTGCTGTCGTATTCCGACATGCCGATCTCAAAGATGGCTGCGACCTTATAGGTCTTCATGCGCGGCGAGGTGCCGAACGGCGTCACGTCGCCGTGGGGCGTGAGGATCGAGATGCTGTCGCCTGCCTGCAGCGAAAGCTGCTCGGCCAGCCGGCTGCCGATGGCCACGCCCTGCCCCTGATCGAAACCGTCGAGCGTGCCGCGCTTGATATTTCTGGCGACGGAGCCGAGCCTTGCCAGGTCGCCGCCGCGGATGCCGCGAACAAGCACGCCCGAGGCACTGTATGGCGAAGACGCCAGCGCCTGCCCATCGATGATCGGCGCGGCGAGACGCACGCCGTCGACCTTCGAGACGCGATCCGCCACTACCTCCCAGTCGGTCAAGGGAGAGCCCTGGGACTGAATGAGCAAGTCGCCGTTCAGCCCCAGCATCTTGTCAAACAATTCGTGGCGGAAACCGTTCATGACCGCCATGACGATGATGAGGGTCGCGACCCCAAGCATGATGCCGACGAACGAGAAGCCGGCAATTACCGAGATAAATCCCTCTTTGCGCCGTGCCCGTAGATAGCGAAGCGACAGCATCAACTCGAACGGAGCGAAGGGGTGGGTGCCGGTCAGCTCGGGCATTCAGGTCAGGTCCCCGCGAACCCCCCGACTTTCACACGATTCTGTCCGTTTCAAGCCGACAATCGGCGCACCGAAATGCCGCAGCGCACAGGTTCATGCGCCAGTCAGGCGGGCTACTGCATCGTCGGGCGTCATGAGTTCCCGCTGCCCGTCGGACCGACGCTTGACCTCGACCTTGCCTTCGGCGAGCCCCCGTGGCCCGACCAGGATCTGCCAGGGGATACCGATCAGGTCGGCGGACGCAAACTTCGCGCCCGGCCGTTCGTCCAGATCGTGGTAGAGCGTGTCGATCCCCTTGGCGGTGAGCACCGCATAGAGCCGCTCGCAGGCCGGGTCGGTGTCCGCTCCCCCCTGCTTGAGGTTGAGAATCATGACCTGGAACGGCGCCACCGGCTCCGGCCATTTGATGCCGGCCTCGTCGTGGAAGGCCTCGATGATGGCACCCACAAGCCGGCTTGGGCCGATGCCGTAAGACCCCATATGGACAGCCCGGTCCACCCCGTCCGGGCCAGTCACCACGGCCTTCATGGGCGCAGAATATTTGGTGCCGAAATAAAAGATGTGACCGACCTCGATGCCTCGCGCCGACAGCCGCTTATCGGCGGCAATCTCGGCAAAGCCCGCCTCATCGTGCTTGTCGGAGGTCGCCGCATAAAGCGACGTCCATCGGTCCACGGTCCCCTGCAAGCCCGCAACATTGGCGAAGTCCACGTCGGGTCCGGGCACGTCGAAGCCGAGATAATCGCGGTGGCAGAACACTTCGCTTTCGCCGGTATCGGCTAGGATGATGAACTCGTGGGACAGATTGCCGCCGATCGGCCCGCTTTCCGCCACCATGGGGATCGACCGCAGTCCCATGCGCGCGAAAGTGCGCAGGTAGGCGACAAACATGCGGTTGTAGGCGTGCTTGGCGCCCTCGAAGTCGAGATCGAACGAATAGGCGTCCTTCATGAGGAACTCGCGCCCGCGCATCAGGCCAAAGCGCGGGCGCACCTCATCACGGAATTTCCATTGAATGTGGTAGAGGTTGAGCGGTAGCTCCTTGTAGGAACGGACGTAGCTGCGAAAGATCGCCGTAATCATTTCCTCGTTGGTCGGCCCGTAGAGCATCTCGCGCTCATGCCGGTCCTTGATGCGCAGCATCTCCTTGCCGTAGGCGTCGTAGCGGCCGCTGTCCCGCCAGAGGTCGGCCGACTGGATGGTCGGCATCAAAAGCTCGATGGCGCTTGAACGATTCTGCTCCTCGCGCACGATCTGGCAGACCTTCTGCAGCACGCGAAACCCGAGCGGGAGGAACGAATAGATGCCGGCGGCTTCCTGGTGGATCATGCCGGCGCGCAGCATCAGCCGGTGGGAGGCGATCTCCGCCTCCTTCGGTGTTTCACGCAGAATCGGCAAAAAGTAACGAGAGAGACGCATGCAAGTCTGCGGTTGGGGCTGGAGATTGGCCGGGGCAGTGAAGCCGCAATAGCGCACGAAACACAAGCACCAAAGCCTTTTCGGCGGCAGCAACTAATTTTTGTTGTTGGAGCCGCGTAAGCTGATGACAAAGGTTTAAAGATGGACTACGTGTGATTTGGCAATCGCGACACCACGAGCTTGAGCGCGGTGATCTCGAGATAGCGGTCCAAGTCTTGGGAGGATGGCCTGAGAGCGCGAGTTAACGCTGCCGCCATGCTGAAAAAATCACTAGAAAATTAGGCGTGGATGAGGGTCTGACGAGGAATTTGAAGGCAGGGCAAAAACCCTGCCTTTTCTTTTTGCTTCGACGCAGAGGCCCGTTAGCGACAATGGATTAGTAAGTTTTAGTAAACTATTGTTTCTTATAGATATTTTATGGATTAGGCGGCCCGAACCTGGCCATCAGGCTACTTAGCGAAATCAGGTGATCAGCATAAGCCCCATAGCAGGCGGCAAAGATCACACTCGTAACCACGGTGGTCCATATGAGCTTGCGTCCCAATTTTGGGACAGTAGGCGCGCCAGGATCGGTACCCGGGATCATCTCGCCGCTCTCGTGCTGGCTGCGGATCCCCCAGGGCAGCACCGCGAAGAGCACCACCCACCAGATCAGGAAAAAGATCGCTACCGCCGTGGTGGTGGGCATACGCGCTATCAACTCTGCTCAAGCTCGACCAACGTCCCAAAAAAATCCTTGGGGTGTAGAAATAGCACCGGCTTGCCGTGCGCGCCGGTCTTGGGCTCGCCGTCGCCGAGGACGCGCGCGCCGGCCGCCTTGAGGGCATTGCGGGCAGCGCGGATATCGTCGACCTCGTAGCAAAGATGGTGCATGCCGCCGTCTGGGTTCCGCTCCAGGAACTTGGCGATGGGCGAGCCCTCCCCGAGCGGCTCCAGTAGCTCGATCTTCGTATTGGGCAGCGTGATAAATACCGTAGTGACGCCGTGGTCCGGCTGCGGCACCGCGGCCGACACGTGGGCGCCTAGGGTGTCGCGGTAAACGGCCGCCGCCTTGGCGATGTCGGGTACCGCAATGGCCACGTGATTGAGCTTGCCGATCATGTTTTCAGCTCTCCTGTACCGACGCGGACATCCTACACGACGAGTACGTGGACGTGGCAGATCGGCTTCTTGTTCCAGCGCTCGGCGATGGCCCCGCGCACCGCCCGCCGCACCGCCTCGGCAACTGCATCCTGGTCGCACCGGCGCGCCTTCGGCAGCGACTCGAAAGCGTCCTCCACCGCGTCGCGGGCAATTTCCTCCATCGACAGGCCGGCTGCGTCGGTCTCCGGTATCCCCATCAACTCCACCTCAGGGTCGGCAAGAAGCGCGCCTTTCTCGCTCAGGGCCAGCGCCACAGTGACCATGCCGGAGAAACTCAAGCGGCGGCGCGCCGCTACGGTCCGCGTCTCGGCATCGACCAGGAGCCCCCCGTCCTTGTAAAGCCGGCCTGAGGGGATTTCGTCGATGATTTCGACTTTCCCGGGTGCCAAGCGGACCAGGTCGCCGTTGCGACACACCAGAACCTCCGGCACTCCGGCGCGGCGCGCCAGGGCTGCATGTTCCGCCAGATGCAACGCCTCGCCGTGGGCCGGAATGAGGATTTTCGGCCTGACCCAGCCGATCATATCGAGCAGTTCGGCGCGCCGCGGATGTCCCGACACGTGCACCAGGTGGGTGCGGTCGGTGATCACCTCGACGCCCTGGGCCACCAGGCCGTTGATGACCCGGCCGACCGCCTTCTCGTTGCCGGGGATGGCACGGGAGGAAAAAATCACCCGATCGCCGCGGGCAAGCGTGACGTCGGGATGTTCGTCCTCTGCGATACGCGCCAAAGCCGCGCGCGGCTCGCCCTGGCTGCCCGTGCACAGGGCCAATACCTTGTCGGGCGGCAAGTAGCCGTAAGTCTGCGCGCTGCGAAAATCCTGCACGCCGTCCAGATAACCGGTCTCGCGCGCCACCTGGGCCACCCGCTCCATGGCGCGGCCGACTAGGACGACTTCGCGGCCGGCAGCGCGGGCGGCGTCGGCCACGGCGCGGACGCGGCCGACGTGGGATGCGAACGTCGTAACCGCCACGCGGGCAGGCGCGGTGCGAACGAGTTCCGCAATGGTCTTGGCGACGTCGGCCTCGGAGGGCGAACGGCCGTCACGGACGGCGTTGGTTGAATCGCCAATGAGCGCGAGCACGCCTTCGTCGCCGAGCGCGGTGAGCCTGGGTGCATCAGTTACGCCACCGAGCAGCGGCGTGGGGTCGATTTTCCAATCCCCGGTATGAACCACGGTGCCCGCCGGCGTGCGAATCGCCAGCGCATTCGATTCCGGGATCGAATGCGAGACGTTGATGAAATCGACGGTGAAAGGACCAAGGGTCAAGCGCCCGCCCACGGGTACAACGCTCACGGGAATCTTCGGCGCACCCGGCTCGCCGAGGCGCTTGGCCTCAAACAAGGCCGCGGTGAAGGGCGTGGCATAGAGCGGCACGTTCAGCTTCGGCCACAGATCGATGAGCGCACCCATGTGGTCCTCGTGGCCATGGGTGAGCACAAGGCCCAGGATATTTTTGCGCTCCTCGATGAGATAGCTGATGTCCGGCATGATCAGATCGACGCCGGGCAAATGCTCTTCAGAGGCAAAGGACACGCCGCAATCGACGATGAGCCATTGCCGACGCAAGCCGTTGCCGACCCCGTAGATCGAGAGATTCATCCCGATCTCGCCGATGCCGCCGAGCGGCGCGAAGACGAGTTCACCCTGCGCCATGGATTTCCGTATCGCCTACAAGCAAATGGCCGGGTCGCTCGAAAACGTCGCCGGCCACAATGGTCTCGACGCTGCCGTCGGCAAGTCGGAGCAGCAAGCAGCCGGCTTTGTCGAGCGCCTCGAAGCGCCCCACGAGGGTACGGCCCGGCAGCCCCACCTGGATCTCTTCGCCGAGGCCGCTGGCGCGGTCGAGCCAGTCGGCGCGGATGGCCGGAAAGCCTTCGCCGCCGCCCCAACGATCAAGCCGCCGCATCATCGCTCCAGACAGGGCCGAGAATAGGTTGCTGGCGGAAACCTGAACGCTAAATGCCGCAAGATCGGTAGCCGGATAAGATGCCTGTGACGGATGGTGCTGGCAGTTCACGCCGATCCCAACCGCCAGCGCCAACCCGGTATCCAACCCATGTCCCTCGATCAGGATGCCAGCGAGCTTGGCCCCGCCGCAGAGCACGTCGTTTGGCCATTTCAGCAGCAGTCTTCCGCGCAATTCCGGTGCGCAATCGAGAATCGCGTCGTGAACCGCCAAGGCCGCGACGAACGATAATTCCGGAGCGCGCCGCGGCGATGCCGGATCCTTGAGGAGCAGCGTGGTATAGAGATTGCCCGCCGGCGAAATCCATTTGTTGCCGCGCCGGCCGCGGCCGGCGGTTTGCTCCAGCGCCGTGATCCATAGCGGGCTTGCCTCGCCACGATGCGCCAGTGCGTGCCGCAAGGCCTCCGCGTTGGTCGAATCGAGAGTATCGTGCGCGATCAGGCGAAAGCCTGCGGCAGTGGCCCCGGGATCAAGCCGCATCAGAACAGAGAATGGGCGGCAGCACTCGCCGCACCGACCAGTGGCCCGGGATAGAGAAAGAACAGAATGTTGAACAGGCCGCAAACCGCAAGCACCACCTTAAGCTCGACGGGCATGCCATAAAAGCCTTCGACCGCCTCGTCGAAATACATGACCTTGATGATCGCCAGATAGTAGTAGGCGCCGACCACGCTCGCCAGCACGCCGATCACCGCCAGCACAAAGAGGCCGGCTTTGATGGCGGCAAGGAACACATAGAATTTCGCGAAAAACCCGGCGAGCGGCGGCACGCCGGCCATGGAGAACAGCAGCATGGCCAGCAGGAACGCCATGGTTGGATGGGAGCGTGCCAAGCCTGAAAGCTGGTCGATCGATTCCACCATGCCGGTCGATCGCCGCATCGACAATATCACGGCAAAGACCCCGAGCGTCATGGTGACGTAGATCGCCATGTAGAGCAGCACGCCTTGGACGCCTTCGGCCGTGCCGGCGGCAAGACCGATAAGCGCGTAGCCCATGTGGCCGATCGAGGAATATGCCATCAGGCGCTTAATGTTGCGCTGGCCGATCGCCGCGAAGGCGCCGAGCAGCATCGAGGCGATGGAGACGAAGACGACGATCTGCTGCCATTGCGCGGTTATTCCGGGAAACGCCACGACCGCGGCGCGCACGAACATGGCGATGCCGGCGACCTTCGGGGCGGCGGCGAAAAACGCCGTCACGGGTGTCGGTGCGCCCTCGTAAACATCCGGCGTCCACATATGGAACGGCACCGCCGAAACCTTGAAGCAGAAGCCGGCGAAGAGAAAAACGATGCCGAAGATCAGTCCAATGCCGCCGTGCGTGGCCGCCTGCGCAATGCCGCTAAAGGTCACGGTGCCGGTGAAGCCGTAGATCAGCGAGGCGCCGTAGAGCAGCATCCCGGACGAGAGCGCGCCGAGCACGAAATATTTCAGCCCCGCCTCGGTCGACCGCAGCTGATCGCGATGGCTGGCGGCCACGACGTAAAGCGGCAGGCTCATCAGCTCGAGACCGAGGTAAAGCGCGATAAGGTCCGCGGCCGAGATCAGCATCAACATGCCCAGCGTCGAGAGCAGGATGAGCACGGGATATTCGAACCGCTGCTGCCGTTCGCGCTGGGCGTAATCGAGCGACATGGCGATGGCGGCGGCCGAGCCGATCAACGCCAGGATTTTTAGAAACCGGGCGAAATCATCGACCACGAAGCTGCCGCCGAAGCTCACGAGTTTGCCCGCGGGCAGTATGAGAAGAACGACGCCAGCGACCGCAAGCAACACAATGGCGGCAAAATCGACCACTTCGGCGGCGAGGTTGCCACGGAAGGCGCCGAGCATGAGCAGTGCCATGGCGCCGAGGCCGAGCAGGATTTCCGGCAACAGCGGCACGAAGGCCGGCACGTCGGCAGGGATCATCGGCTTACCTCCCCGCCGCCGCTGTTTGCACGCCGTGGACCGCGTGCTGATAATTGTCGATGAGCTGCGTCACCGACGCCGACGATAGATCAAGCACCGGCTTGGGGTAGACCCCGATCACGATGGTCAGGATCACGAGCGGGGCGAGTATCACGATTTCACGCCAGCCAATATCGGTGATGTGGAAGAGACTCGGCTTATCCAGCTTGCCGAAAATCACTTTGCGGTAGAGCCACAGCATGTAGGCGGCCGACAGGATCGTGCCGAGCGTCGCAAGCGTCGCCACCCAATTGTTGACCCGAAACGTGCCGATCAGGGTCAGGAACTCGCCGACAAATCCGGAAGTCCCCGGCAGCCCGACATTGGCCAGCGCGAAGACCATGAACACGAAAGCGTAGAGCGGCATGCGGTTGACGAGGCCGCCATAGGCCGCGATCTCGCGCGTATGCATGCGATCGTAGACGACGCCGACGCACAGGAACAGCGCGGCCGAAACGATGCCGTGGGAGATCATCTGAAAGATGCCGCCGGCGACACCCTGCGCCGTCACGGCGAAGATTCCCATGGTGACAAAGCCCATATGCGCCACCGACGAATAGGCGATGAGCTTTTTGACGTCCTCCTGCACCAGTGCGACGAGCGAAGTGTAGATGATGGCGACAACCGACAGCGCATAGACCAGCGGCGCCAGGTGCTCTGAGGCGTCGGGGAACATCGGCAGCGAGAAGCGCAGGAAACCGTATCCGCCCATCTTCAACAAGATTGCAGCTAGAATCACCGAACCGGCGGTGGGCGCCTCGACGTGAGCGTCGGGCAGCCACGTGTGGACCGGCCACATGGGCAGCTTCACGGCAAACGAGGCCAGGAAGGCGACGAACGCCCAGGTCTGCAGCGTGCGCGGGAAGGCGTGGTGCAAAAGCGTTGGGATGTCGCTGGTGCCGGCGTCCCAGTACATCGCCATGATGGCGAGCAGCAT
>JBAUYV010000029.1:0-2197 GCA_049584975.1 Xanthobacteraceae bacterium
CTCTGGATTGCTTCGTCGCTTCGCTCCTCGCAATGACGGGCGGTTGGTTTCATTCCAGCGCCGCGATATTGAGATCGCGCGCAAGCGCATCGAGGCTCTCGCGCAGCGACTTCGGCATGGGCACGCCGTGGGCGCGCCGATCCAACAGCTTGGCGTGGCTCTGCTCGCCCGGCAGCCAGATGCGCTCGACGCCAGGCAGCCGGCGCGAATTGCGAAGGTCGCGGATGAAGCCATCGACCGTGCGCTTGAACTCGGCCGGCGGCGTGAAGGTGTCGATGGAGATGGCCGCGATCGCCTGTCCGGTGTTCGTGGCTTTACCGGTCTCCTTGACGAAATCGACGACGTCGTGGCCCATCGCCGCCCGATTGAGCGCGCCGGCAAGAAGTCCGATGATCAGGCTCAAGCCGTAGCCTTTGTAATCGCCGATGGGCAGCAGATAGCCCTCTTCGGCGCGCTTCGGATCGGTGAGCGGCTTGCCTTCCCGATCGATCATCCAGCCGACCGGCATCTGTTCGCCGCGCTGCGCCTTGAGCCGCACCTTGCCGAAGGCGGCAACTGTCGGCGCCATGTCGAGGACGATGGGTGGCTCCTCGAGCGCCGGCACCGCCACAGCCATCGGACTGGTGCCGAGCAGATTTTCGCTGCCGCCCCAGGGCGGCAGATGGTTGTTGCTGCCCATGGCGAAATAGAGTCCGATCATGTCGTGATGAAGGGGCATCATCACATAGAGCGCCGCCGGACCGGCGTGATTGCTCATCCGCGCGCCGACCCAACCGATGCCGGTCGCCTTCGCCTTCTCGATGGCGAGGTGCGCGGCTCGCCGCATCACCAGGTGGCCCATCGCGTTGTCGCCGTCGATCAGCGCCGCCGATGGCCGGTCGCTGACCACGCGAATGTTCGGCTTGGCGTTGACGCCGCCGGCGCGGATGCGGCGCACGTAGAGCGGCAGCCGGATGACGCCGTGGGTGTTGCTGCCGCGCAGATCGGCTTCGGTCATGAGGCCCGCGATGGTTTCCGCATCGGTCGCCGGCAGGCCGGCCGCCACCAGGGCGCGAGTGATGAAGGCCGCGAGGCGGGCGGCGGGAATGCGCGTGTCGTCCTGGGTCATTGCGGTCATGCTTCCCGTGAATGGCAGGACTGGTTTAACCTCGCATCACGCCATAAAATCAAGTGAACCGCGGAGGTAGCGCCAATGAGCACGATGACTGCCGAAAAAATCGAAACCATCAACGCCTGCTTCGGGACCTATCCGCAGACGCAGGCGCTCAAGAGCGGCCAAATCAAGTCCGATCGCGTGGATCTCCGCCTGACCGAGGTCAATCCGGTCTACAAGGCCTTCACCATGATGGTGCGCGAGCAGAAGTTCGACATCAGCGAGATGGCGCTGGTCACCTATCTGCAGGGCAAGGCCTACGGCAAGCCGATCGTGCTGATGCCCGCGACCATGGTAGGCCGCTTTCAGCACGGCACCATGCTGTATAACTCCGAGCGCGGCACGGTGGCACCGCACGCGCTTGAGGGCCGCCGCATCGGCGTGCGGTCGTTCGCGCAGACCACCGGCTGCTGGCTGCGCGGGATTTTGTGGAAAGACTACAGCCTCGACAACAGCAAGGTGAAATGGGTGACGTTCGAGGACGCTCACGTCCCCGAATTTAAGGATCCGCCCGGCGTCGAGCGCGCCGCCGAAGGCAAAGACATGACCAAGATGGTGCTCGACGGCGAGCTCGACGCCGCGATCTTCGGTACCGTACTGCCGCCCGATCCGCGGCTCAAAAGCGTGATTTCCGATCCCGACGGCGCTGCCAAGGAATGGTACAAAAAATACGGTACGGTGCCGATCAATCACATGGTGGTGGTGAAGACCTCGCTGTCGAAATCCGATCCAGGTGCGGTGCGTGAAGTCTTCCGCATGCTGCACGAAAGCAAGAAGGCCGCCGGCCTGCCCAAACCCGGCGCCATCGACACGCTGCCGTTCGGCTTCGATGCGGTCAAACCGGCGCTCGAACTGATGTCGAGCTACGCGCTGGAGATGAAGATCGTTCCGCGCCGCTATTCGGTCGAGGAACTGTTCGACGACACGACGCGGGCGTTGTAGGCGCTTCATTCACCTCCCCCTGGAGGGGGGAGGTCGATGCGCGTCAGCGCGGCGGGAGGGGTGAAAGCGCGCAACGCGCGCTGCTAGTCCCTGCGTCGCCGC
>JBAUYV010000030.1:0-3182 GCA_049584975.1 Xanthobacteraceae bacterium
CGCCCATCCCCTATACCCCCGAACCCGCCCGGCATCGTCCGGTCTTCGACCCCGATGCGGGCGAGTTCGTCCTGGTCGCGATCCACCACCGCCAAAGCCTGCGCCCCGGCGCCCAGATCCCCGGGCCGGCGATCATCGTCGAGGACGAAACCTCGACTGTCGTCACCGGCCTTTTCGATGCCGCCATCGACCGCTTCGGCTACATCGAGCTGACCCGCCGACCGAGCTGACCGGCGCGACGCCGACGGTCATCCTTGTTCTTCGGAGGCTACTGTTGCATCTAAAAATGCCCGAAGGCGGGACTCGAGTCTTGGATCTTTGGTCTCGCATTCCCAAACCGTGAAGATCGACCACCCCATATCACGGAGCCTGTCACGATCCTTGGCGTCACGGGCCTTGTTTCGAGCTATTTTGGCTGTCCAGTAATCTCGGTTGTCCTTTGGAACTCGCGCTCCGCGTGCGCAGTCGTGGCCATGCCAAAAGCAGCCGTGCATGAATACGACCTTGCGACGGCCGGGAAACGCCAAATCGGGCTTGCCGGGCAGGTGCGGCAGGTGCAGCCGGTAGCGATACCCAAGTCCGTGGACTAGCCGGCGAACAATCATTTCGGGCTTGGTGTCTCTCGACTTAACCGCCCGCATAACGCGCGCGCGATCAAGGCTCGTCTGTGTCGTCGTCGCCATCTGCTTCTTCTTCGTCCGCCGCTTTGGACGGCACGATAGCCGCTCCACCGAGGGCCTCATAACGGCGTCCCGCCAGCCACTCTATCCGCTTCGCTTGGATTAACATTACGCGTCGAAGTCCTGGCTGGACCTGACGTTCAGAAATAACCTGTGCCAGTCGCGCAATTATAAGAGATCGGCGAGAAATTCTGACATCCGGGTGCGCTCGTATTTTATGCACTTCTGCCGAGACGATTTGGGCTTCGCACACGGGCGGGACTTGAATCCGCATATTCGTGATCGGCGGGTTTTTCTCGTTCAGGATAGCGCCGAAAACGCTGTTCAGGACCGCTCTGTCATAAATCGTTCGTTCCAGCGCGTTGAGATGAGCTTTAGCGTCTTTGAATTGCAATTTCTTTGGGCCGTTCTTAGTTACGTCCTGATATTCCGCAAGTGGCCAAACCTTGATGGCGAACACCTCAAAGGGATCGAGAACCGACATCGCAACCGCGTCGGTTCTCTGATTGGTTAGGTGCCGACGGATGCGCGTCCGCACCATCTCGTTCGTCTGCCCGACGTAAATCGGCTCTCCGTCATAGTCGAAGAACGCATACACGCCCCAGCGGAAGTTGCCAATCTTCCTGTTGCCGTCGGCTGGGTGCGGATAAGGCATGTCAAGAAATGCCGTCAAGTTCTTCCGGAGGTCATCGGTCTCGAACGGCGGTCTTCTCGTTTGATCGGGATTAGTGACCTTCTTCGCCAATACAATAGCCCCCCGAGGAAAAGCGCCAAATCCACACTCGCAGGAACTCTCGCCGACGCTCCTATCGGGCGGCTTCGAGCGTCGCGGTCGCTCCGATTACCGGCTCAATGAGATTGTGCGCGAGGTGCCGAACCACTGGCACGCAAACCCCGTCTCCAGCTACGTGATAAGCGTCGTTGTACCGCGTCGGCAGCTTGTAGCTATCGTCTAGCCCCATCAGCCGAGCCGCCTCCCGAGGAGACAGAAGCCGCGACCGTATCTTTTCGCCCTCTATGACTAAGATGGTTTGGCGGCTCGATCCACCCGCCGGCGTTCTTAAGCATCCGGCCACATCGTCGAAGCGAACTTCGGCGCGCTGGCGCTTAACACCCTTCTCGTCCGGTCTGGTGCGCCGATAGACGCCCCCGATGATCGTTCCGTTAGCCTCGATCGCCGCCGCAACTTTCGCCCTGTTCGCCGGCGACATCATGCGGAGGATATGTTGCGTCTGCTCGGGGGTGTGCCAATCGACTGCTGTTGGCGTCTCTTCGATGAGATCTGCGAAAACGGTGTTCCGCGCCCCTGGCGCTCGAATGTCCCACCATATCCAATTCTTGCGTGCTTCATCGCTTAGAGCGGCGTGAGCCGCTCTAAGCGCAGCCGGGTGCCACAGAGATTGCGGCCCGTCGACCACCAATCCCTCGGGGATGTGCTCGCCGGAGCGCGCGGCAATGAAGAACACGCGAGGACGGGACTGGGGGACGAATAGGCGGGCGTCAACGACAACGGCGCCGAAACGGTACTCAGAGTCCGATAAAGCCGCCGATATCGCGACGAAGTCCCTGCCTTCGTGAGAGGTCAGAGCGCCATACACGTTTTCAAGCACGATGAGCCGTGGCGCGCGTCCCTCTCGAACCAATTCCTCCATGAGTTTCCAAAAGGGCCAGAATGTCCCTGATCGCGTCATCGCCACTGAATCGGCGCGCCCAAGCCCACGATAATCGCCGGCAAGCGATAAATCCTGACAAGGGAAGGATGCCCAACAGAGGTCGGCGACGCCCGGCAGATCGCTCGCCTTCACCTTCGCCACATCGCCGCAGACAAGATGATCCGCACCCCAGTTGTCGCGGTAAGTCGCCGCTTTCATTTCATCGAAATCGTTTGCGAACGTGCAGCGCCAGCCCACGCCTAGACCGGCACGCGCCATGCCGCCGCCAGCAAAAAACTCATAAAACGTCGGCATTGGGTCTCCCCCAGACCCGATTTGGCACCCATGGGCAATCTGCGCGAATAAGTCCGGATGGTCTAGCAAGGGCCTCGGTGATAGGACCGGGGCAGGAGAGAGTTGAGCTTCATCGCTGCGGTTCTGCTGTTTTTCTAGAGCGGATAGAATGCGTCTGCCCCGCTCGATCGCCATCGCGCAACTGCGCCGCCCGAGCGGATCCGAATCGGCCTTCGGGCCGTTGCCAAACTGCCTTGTTGCGCTCGCTTGCGTCGACGCTGTCGAAAAAGCATGTATCAAGCTTAGATCCACCTCTACAGGTTGCGAAAGACCCTAGAACTTAATAGGAACCCGGTCAAATATTATTTGCTCGGCCGGTTCGGTTAGCGCGCCGCTTTCCCTGAGCCGCGTACAGTGTAATCCTCCCCCGATGGTTCCGCTCTCGGTTCTCGATCTTTCGCCGATCGTCGAAGGCGGCGACGCCGGGCAGGCGCTGCGCAATTCGCTCGATCTGGCGCGCCATGTCGAGGCGCTCGGCTACCGCCGCTACTGGATG
>JBAUYV010000031.1:0-81911 GCA_049584975.1 Xanthobacteraceae bacterium
GCTACGGGGTCGTTGTTCGCGTAAGTCCGCACGGCACCAGCACCCTTCGGGCCTGTCGCTAATCACTGTCGCTACTGCCGCCACAATGCCTCATAAGTGCTTGATTCCATTAGTTGGCGCGCCCGAAGAGATTCGAACTCCTGACCCCCAGATTCGTAGTCTGGTGCTTATCCAAGGGTGAGCTACGAGCGCTTCAAATTTTCAACGGCTTAGCTTCGCACAGCGAACACTGGGTACTGATCGCGTACTAGCGGCGTTGTACTGCGACGTTGGCCAGCGGTTGGAATAGCACGACGATGCTGCGCGAGCCACGGCGCGGACTGCGCAGCCGGCTCTCAAGCCTCGACAGCGGGAACGCCCTGCGCCGCGTCCACACCAACGTCGCCAGGTCCTGGTCCTTCCGCTAGATGCACGGGAGCACTTCACTGTAAGCGCGGCGGACGCGCAAAAACCCGAGAAGGAAGATTACCACGCCAAGAAGCTGGCACCGGGGCTGTCACAGCTCGGTGAGTCTGAAACTCTACCTTGTACAAACCATTCTCCATCTGCCGAACTCCCATACATGTTACGGCCGACAGCCAGGTGTGAGATGCGGCCGTTCACCTCACTGATAAACATGACCTGCTTGAAATAGCGGGCGCTGATGCCATCGCCGCGCCGGCGCAGGTAATCATTTGTGTCGGCGTGAGTAGCGAAGCGGCAGTGCCAACGGTCATGATTCCAGTCCTGAAAAAGCTACGGCGAAATTCCAACTGATGCCAGGATCAGGATCATCCCGACAACGCGATTGCGGACGCTGTTTGCTGCGGCGCGATCGCGTGCCCCGTGACAATCAACGTTTGGTTAGCCGGGCGGGTTACCCGCGTCGCGAGACGCCCTCTGTCAACAGCGGGTTGCGTACTTGCTCCAGTCGTTCATAAGCTCACGCCGCGCCGCGAACAGATCAGAGCGCAAATAAGCGGCGTCAACAGTGTTGCCGATCCTGTGCGACAACAGCCGATCAATGACCTGTTTCGGATACTTCCGGCCGTGATCCTGTTCCTGTGCCCATGACGCGATGGTCGTTCTAAAACCGTGCGGATGATAGGCGGCCGGGACGCCCAAGTTATCGTTGCCGAGCTTACGGCCGCCACGGCCCGGAAACACTCGCGCGTCCTGCTCGCCGGGTGCGCCCATGGTTTCAAGCATCGCGTCCGTGAGTGGCACGGCCTGCGGTTGATCGGCGTCCTTCCGTTTGGTGCGCTCGCCGGGAATCATCCACACGCGGGCCTTAAAATCGAACTCCCGCCACGTGGCGTTTAGTACCTCGTCGCGGCGGCAACCCGTGAGCGCGAGCATTCGGGCGGCTCGATCTTTCGACTTCGCCATATTGCGCGAATGCAGGAAGGCCGGGACCTCGTTTGCTGGCATGCTTGCAAAGTGCTCGGGCCGCGCCTTCGGATCAGTGATCAAGTTAGGCTGCGCGTCGTCGCTCGCTGGATTCGGGACTATGCGTTTGCTGCGGAAAATGCCGCGCAACTGGATCAGCAATTTATAGCCCCGCGAAGTCCGGGAGCCATTCCACAGCGGGCGCACAACGTTCTTGACTTGCTCGGGCGTAATGCTGCGGATCGGCAGGCTGTGCAGGGACGCAGTGTAGCGTTCTACTAACCGGGTGTAGCTGCCGCGGGTGCGGTCATCCCACGTCTGCAACTCATTCCCGAGGTACGCTTTGGCCGCGTCGCCGAATAGATCACCCGCGCGCGCCGCTTCGAGCGTCATCGCCCGCGGCGACTTCGGCGGACTGAGCGACACGCGCCCGGCTCGAAGATCGGCGCTGAAGTCATCTCTTGCCCTTCGAGCCGCGGCGGGCGTCACGTCTGGCCAGCGCCCTAATCCCTTGTGCCTGATCCGGCCGTCGGCGGGATCACGGTACACGTACACCCACGATGCGTGGCCGCCTTTCACATAGATATTAAGGCTGTGGCCGTCGGACTCTTTGACCGGCCTGCTTGACGTAGCGACTAGTCGCTTAATGCGATCATTCGTGAGGGACACGGGAGGTACTCTGTTCCATACGCCGTTCCATACATATTGATTCGCCCATGTGCCCGCAAGTGCCCCCATGGAGCAGTGGATAACATTCAGTAACTTATTGATATATATTACTCATTTCACCCTTGTGCCCCCATGTGCCCGCATGTACCATATAGCCTTGGAACGATGCGGCACATCTTTCCGAAGGTGGCTTAAGGGGACTGTCCGAACGGAGGCAGGCAATGGCGCACGCCGAACTGGCGAGTGCGTCTGTTAGGTCTGATTCGATCAAAGGGCTGGCACAATCGATTGCCAAACCCGCCTATAGGCGCCTGTTGAGCGCCGAGCCGGTACTGCGCCGCGCAGTCCCGGTGCTCATCGTCGCCTTCATGCTGTTGATCTGCGTTGGCGCCGCCGTGCAGGTCATCGACCTTCGCCGGCAGGCCGACGCAGAGGCAAGGCAGATCATCGAGGCCCTGGCCGACCAGATGGCCGTCGGGCTTGATCGCCCAGCGAGCGACGGCAAGCCAGGTCTCGCCGCCACGGTCGACTCGCTTCCCCACCGACTGCCCGAATGGGCGGCCGGCGCGCAGCGGCGCGTCCTCTTCGCCGACGCCGACGGCACGATCGTCGCCAGCATTCCGGACGATCCGGCCCTACGCGGACGCGCCATTCTCGACGTTCTGGGACCCTGGCAGCCCGTGACCACCATGGGCGCTCAAGCCCACACCATGCCGATTACACTCCCCAACGAGGAAATCGCACTCGCGTCGGTGCGGGCTTTGAAAAATCCACTCGGCATGCTGGCCGTCCTGCAGCCGCTCGACGCAGCGCTTACGGAATGGCGCACCACCGCGACGCTGACCGTCACGCTCGCGGCAACCACCGGATTCGTGGTGCTCATTCTCGGCTTCGCTTTCCATTGGCAAGCGACGCGCGCGCGTGAAGCCGACCTCATCCACGACACCGTGCGCCGCCGCATCGACACCGCGCTCAATCGCGGCCGCTGCGGGCTGTGGGATTGGGACCTCGCGCGCGGGCGCGTGTTCTGGTCCCATTCGATGTTCGACATTCTCGGCCTGACGAAGAAAGACGAATTATTGACGTTCGGCGAAGTCAACGCCCTGGTACACGCCGATGACATCAATCTGTACGAACTGGCGACGCAACTTGCCGAAGCCAGGATGCGCTCATTCGATCACGAGTTCCGCATGCGTCATGCCAACGGCCGCTGGCTGTGGCTGCGGGCGCGCTGCGAACTGGCGCAGCAGGATGGCTCATCGGGACTCCATCTGATCGGCATCGCCGTTGACATTACCGAGCAGAAAAGCCTCGTCGAGAAGACGGTCGCGGCGGATTTGCGGCTGCGCGATGCCATCGAGACCATACCGGAGGCGTTCGTACTGTGGGACGCCGACAGCCGGCTGGTGCTGTGCAACTCGAACTTTCAACTGCTGCACCATCTGCCGGACGCGGCGGTCGTTGCCGGCACGCCCTATGAGGCGGTGGTGGCCACCGGAAGAAGGCCGATCATCCGCACCACTATCACCAGCGACGACAACCAGCCGCCGGGGGCGCGCACGTTCGAAGCGAGGCTCGATGATGGGCGCTGGATGCATATCAGCGAACGCCGCACCA
This sequence comes from Xanthobacteraceae bacterium, assembly GCA_049584975.1. Taxonomy (GTDB): domain Bacteria; phylum Pseudomonadota; class Alphaproteobacteria; order Rhizobiales; family Xanthobacteraceae; genus BOG-931. The sequence goes on from JBAUYV010000031.1 coordinate 3,655, forward strand.
AGGACGGCGGCTACGTCTCCGTGGGCACCGACATCACCAAGATCAAACTGCACGAGCAGCGGCTGATCGAAGGCGAGAAGCGACGCATCGCCACCATCGACGATTTACGCAAGTCGCAGCAGGCGCTCGAACGGCAGGCCGATCAGCTCGCCGATCTCGCCGGGAAATATGCCGAGGAGAAGACGCGCGCCGAGGAGGCCAATCAGGCGAAATCGAAGTTCCTGGCCAACATGAGCCACGAGTTGCGCACGCCGCTCAACGCCATCATCGGCTTTTCCGAAATCATGGAAGCGGCGATGTTCGGACCGCTCGGCGCCGAGAAGTACGACGAGTATTCCCGGCATATTCGCGAAAGCGGCCAATATCTGCTCGACGTTATCAACGACGTTCTCGACATGTCGAAAATCGAGGCCGGAGGCATCCAGCTCACACTCGAAGACGTGGACCTCGATCCCCTACTCGCCGACTGCCTGCGCGTGGTCTCGGGTCCCGCCAGCGAAAAGCGCATCTCCCTCAGAGCGGACATCACCCCAGCCATTTACCTCAGAGCTGATCGCCGCGCTGTGAAGCAGATTGTGCTCAATCTTCTGTCCAACGCGGTCAAATTCACTCCGGAAGGCGGCGCGGTGACGCTGACGGGCCGCGCGCGCGGCGGCGGAGTTACGATCGCCATCGAAGACAACGGCATCGGCATCCCCAGGGACGCGCTGCGCAAGCTTGGCCGGCCCTTTGAGCAGGTAGAAAGCCAATTGACTAAGCAACATCAGGGATCGGGGCTGGGCCTTGCCATCGCCAAGTCGCTGGTCGAACTGCATGGCGGCGCCATGCGCATCAGCTCGATACTTGGGAAGGGAACGATGGTGGTGGTTCGGCTGCCGGTCGAAGCCCGGGAGGCCGTGCGCGCGGCTGCGTGATTGGCGGCCAATTCGAGCCAGCCCGACGCCTCAAGGTGAGCAAATATAACAGGGCGCGTCTCGCTTCCGCCAAAACCCTGCTTGCGCGAGATTGGCCGCATGGGTATCGACGCAGCCACTCGCATCATCGGGTTCTTTGTGGCCGCCACGGGCGGAGGCCTGATTTTTCACGGCGTCATAGAAGCCTTGCAAGACTACGGCGTGATCGCCGCCCACTAATAGCAGGCATGACGGCAAACCTCGGTACGGCAAAATTTCGTCATGCCCCCGCGGCAATTATCCCCGCGTTCACAAAGGATTGGCTGCATACCACCAAATCAAGCGCCGCATGCTTGCGACCGTTGACATTAGCTCGATTTAGCAGTTGAAACTGCAATGAAAATCGTCATTCCCGCGCGGGGGCACGGGTACAGAGGCATGCACTGGCTGCTGCTTTCAGTAATGCCTTCGGCCAAGCTCCCGGTGAGCACGGTATCAGGCCGTATACTCACAAATTGATTATGCCCGCATAGGCAAAGAAGGGCAGAGGAGCGGACATCTCAAGACCGACGTGAACGGCAATTTCGGAACCGGAACACGGCAGAACCCCATCGGAGACAGACATGGATGCAAAGACTGACGACAAGGGAGCGGGCAAGTGCCCGTTCCAAGCACACACCAATCGCGACTGGTGGCCGAACCAGCTGAACCTTCAGGTTCTCCATGGGAACTCTTCCTTGTCCGACCCGATGGGCAAGGAGTTCGACTATGCCAAGGAATTCAAAACTCTCGACCTCAATGCCGTGATCAAGGACCTGAATGCCTTGATGACGGACTCGCAGGACTGGTGGCCGGCCGACTTTGGTCACTATGGCGGTCTGTTCATCCGCATGGCCTGGCATAGCGCGGGCACCTACCGCATCGCCGACGGCCGCGGCGGCGCCGGCGCTGGGCAGCAGCGCTTCGCACCGTTGAACAGCTGGCCGGACAACGCCAACCTCGACAAGGCGCGCCGGCTGCTCTGGCCGATCAAGCAGAAGTACGGCCGGAAACTCTCCTGGGCCGATCTCATGATTCTCGCCGGCAACGTCGCCCTGGATTCAATGGGCTTCAAGACGTTCGGTTTCGGCGGCGGCCGCGCCGATGTCTGGGAGCCTGAAGAGCTCTACTGGGGTCCGGAGGGCACGTGGCTGGGCGACGAACGCTACAGTGGCGAGCGTCAGCTGCAGAATCCGCTCGGCGCGGTGCAGATGGGCTTGATCTACGTGAACCCGGAAGGGCCGAACGGCAAGCCGGATCCGGTCGCTGCCGCCAAGGACATCCGCGAGACCTTCTTCCGCATGGCGATGAACGACGAAGAGACCGTCGCACTGATCGCCGGCGGCCACACCTTCGGCAAGACCCACGGCGCCGGCGACCCGTCCCTGATCGGACCGGAGCCCGAAGGCGGGGCCATCGAGGAACAGGGCCTCGGCTGGAAGAGTAAATATGGCAAGGGTTTCGGTGCCGACGCTATCACTGGCGGCCCGGAGGTTACCTGGTCGCAGACGCCGACCAAGTGGAGCAACCACTTCTTCGACAACCTGTTCAAATACGAATGGGAGCTGACGAAGAGTCCGGCCGGTGCGCAACAGTGGAAGGCGAAAGGCGCCGAGGCCACGATCCCCGACGCGCATGACAAGTCGAAGAAGCATGTGCCGACCATGCTGACCACCGACCTCTCACTGCGGATGGACCCGGCCTACGAAAAGATCTCGAGGCGCTTCTATGAGCATCCGGATCAGTTCGCGGACGCATTTGCGCGAGCATGGTTCAAGCTGACGCACCGCGACATGGGGCCCCGCGTGCGGTATCTCGGCCCGCTGGTTCCGAAGGAGGAGCTGATCTGGCAAGACCCGATCCCCGCGGCGAACCATCCGCTGATCGGAGAGCAGGACATCGCTGCCCTGAAGGCGAAGATCCTCGCCTCGGGATTGCCGGTCTCCCAGCTGGTCTCGACGGCTTGGGCGGCAGCATCCACGTTCCGCGGCTCCGACAAACGCGGCGGAGCGAACGGCGCGCGCATTCGCCTCAGCCCCCAGAAGGATTGGGACGTCAACCAGCCGAAGCAGCTCGCGTCGGTTCTGCAGAAACTCGAAGCGATCCAAAAAGAGTTCAACGCCGGCAGCAAGAAGGTTTCGCTCGCCGACCTGATCGTTCTCGGCGGCGCTGCAGCGATCGAGAAGGCCGCGAAGGACGCCGGGCACGACGTGAAAGTCCCCTTCACGCCGGGGCGCACGGACGCGACGCAGCAGCAGACCGACGTCGAATCCTTTGCGCCGCTTGAACCCGTCGCTGATGGTTTCCGCAACTATTATCGCGGTAAGCAGCTCATGTCGCCCGAAGAGGCATTGGTGGATCGGGCTCAGTTGCTGAAACTGACCGCGCCCGAGATGACGGCTCTCGTCGGCGGCCTGCGCGTGCTCGGCGCTAACGCAGGACAGTCCAAGCACGGCGTCTTCACCAAGCAGCCCGGGAAGCTGACGAACGACTTCTTCATCAACCTTCTGGACATGCACACGGAGTGGCAGCCGGCCGGCGACGACGCGTACGAGGGGCGCGATCGGAAGACCAAGGAAATCAAGTGGACCGGTACCCGGGTCGACCTGATCTTCGGTTCACACTCCCAACTCCGGGCTTTTGCGGAAGTCTATGCCTGCGCGGACGCGAAGGAAAAGTTTGTGAAGGACTTCGTGGCCGCCTGGAACAAGGTCATGAACGCCGATCGCTTCGACCTCATCTACGCAAAAGCGGCGTAGGCCAGTCGAAGCAATTGTAAAGAAAATCAGGGCGACGTTTCAAAAAATTGAAACGCCGCCCTTACCTTAACAGCCCTCGTCGAGCTGCTCATTCGGTTCCACAAGGAGCCGACGGGCCCGCTGCGGCAGAACAAGCAGACAAATAATAATAAATGCCGCGATCACCGCGGAGGCGAGCGGGCGGCTCAGCGCAAGCCCGCCATCCTCCACCGGTTTGTCGAGGAATCCCCGACCGTTGCACCGAGCGGACGGGTGAGAATAAATGCCGTCCAGAACAGCAGGACGTGAGACATATTGGTCCAAAAGTAGAGCGCGGCGAACACCGCAAGTCCTGCGGCAAAAACGAGAGCGCCACCACCGAAGCCAAAACCGCCGGTATCCGCCATCCAATCGCCGAGCGCGGTACCCAGTGTCTGCGAAAGTGTGATGGCGGCCCAGTAGAACGCCTCCGGTTTAGGTGTGTTCACCGCGTCGACCGCGATCGTGCCCTGCGACCGATACCAGAGTCCAAGCACGACTATCAGACACACAAACAGCAATGTCGAGCCACCCGTATAGCCGATCCCGAGGGAGCGGTCGGCGAAATCCGCCATGGTCGTGCCGAAGGTTGTGGAGGCGACGATCGCAGCCCAATAGAGAGCAGGATGGAATTTCTTCGCGGCGATCTGCGCCATCACCAGTGCGATAAGGATGACGAGGAACAACATCGTTCCCGCCAGATAACCCCAATTCAACGTCATCGTGACGGTGTCGCCCCCGGTTTCGCCCAATGTCGTCGCGGCGATTTTGATGATCCAAAAGATCAGCGTGACTTCTGGCACCTTGCTCGCAGCATCTGACGTGGGCGCTGCCGGCTGAGACATCGGAGCGCTCATCTCGCCACGCTCATTTCAACAAAGCCTGGAAGTCTGCGCGCGTAGAGGAGCGATGCTCCGGATGGAGGGCTTCACCCGTCCGCGGCTCACCTTGGCGTAGGCCTAATAGTGCGAGTTGTCTTGACACGCCCCCGGACCGCAAACTCTCGGGTCCGGCATCCACAGGCCAAGGTTATAAGCGGGACCTAATGGCTCGCCGGGCCTGCCATAGGCGGGACCAAGGACGCAACACGCCGGTCTGAACGTTCCACCATGCCAATCACGCATGGGCCGGCCAGAGACATGCGCTCCACGGTGCAGTCTTCTCTCGTCGGGATAAGGTTGTGCGCACGCCAAATTGGAAGCCGTCACAACGGCCGATAGCAGAACCAAAAGGCTGAGCCGGAAATTCATCCTCGCCCTCGCGCTGCCAATCGCTGCCTCGGGACCACCGGATAGATTTTGAACAGGCCGACGCCGACGTCAACAGCTACATCGCACCAGTCGGCTATGGCCGGCTCCAAATCTTGTCTTCGCGCCCCACCCGACTCCGGTTGATGAGGCGATGTCTGGGTCTTTCCAATCTCGGACCGCAGCGGGGACGCGCCCCGCCGTATAGTTCGGTACAGCCCTTAAAACCTATATTGCAGTCCGGTCGAGACGCCCACCAGTGTTGTGCCGGTGAAACAATGCGGGATCGAAAGCGCTCCGCCGGTGGCGTCCTGGACGCTGGTGTCGTGGCAGTCCGTTGTGACGCCGCGGCCGCCGGCGCCAAGATCGTAGTGTGCGCTCGGGCCGTTGAAGGTCGCGGCGATGTCGCTGTACCAGATCAGATCCTTGGTGAGATTGCGCTTGTAATTGGCAGAGACCATGTCGGCCTGGTTCTGGTTCGTAGCATAGGCCGATAAACCATCCAATGTCGGAATCGTGCAGTCGTTGTGCTGACATGGGTCGCCCGGCGCTTGGAACGCGTGCGCCCAGCCGATGCTCACAATGTCAGTGGGATTCACCTGCTGGGTAAGGAATGCCCAGGTGCCCCACCGCGTGCGCTCGTTCTGAAATTGTAGATCAGCGGGGACGTCGCGTTGCATGTACTCGACTATGGCGCCTACGGTGGTGCCAGTTGCGAATTTGTACAGTGCACCAATCTTGGCGGCCCATTCGTCCGCCACGTCTTGGTTGAAGAGCGTTTGCGAGTACGCGTCCGGCAGGACGACCGAGTCGTAGGCGGGAATGTTATTCCCGGACCGAACATCCCCGTTATATCGCTCTGGCGGTTGACTGCGTGGTGCCATTCAGAGGCCGCGGTCCCGTAGAACCCTCCGTTTGTGTAACTGAGATTGGCACTGATGAGGTCGCTAAAGGACCCGTCATTACAGGTTGGCGGATTATCCCCACCGCTAGTCGGATCGTTGCCGCCTGCGCAATCGGACTCACCAGCCGCGAGCTGGTCGGAAATCCACGACCGGTTTTGCCCTGGCGCGTACATCGCGTTGAACTGCCAGCCGCCCATCGTCGGCGATTCATACCAGAGGGCGTGCGGAACGCGCGTACCAAATTCGACGCGATTGTCGCCACCCGTATTACCCATGATAACTGCGTAGTCGCCCCATTCGCCGGCGAACGGGTTGAACGCGGCCGTCGAGTTCTTGTACGGCGCATCGCTCTTGCCAATCTTGACCGCACCCCAGATCGGCGAAGCAAGGCCAATATAGGTATTGCGGCTGAACAGGGCGCCGTTGACTTGGTTGCTCAGATTGCTGTTCGACTGCTTGTCGCCGGGCGTCGCGGAAATATCGATGCCGGCTTCCAATTGATAGACGAAATGCACGCCGTCCATGTTGGGGATTTTCTGGAATCCGCGGACGCCGATATAGGACAGATTGGTCGAGATATCCGGCATCCAACCGAAATTGCCGCTCGGGCTGATGACGCCGCCGTTGATGTTGAGCGGGCTCGTGTACCAACCCGAGACACTCTTGGATGCGCCGTCGAACGAAACGTCGAAGTTGCCGTAACCGGTGATCTCGCCGCCGGGCGTCTCGAAGGTCAGTCCACTGTCGGGCTTGTGCCTGAAATACCATCCGTCCGTGGCTTCGGTTTTGACGGGAAGATTGGCGACTTGGCCTTGAGCCTGCATGGCTTTCACCTCCGCGTGGCTCGCTGCCTGTTTGGCGGCAGCGGCATCGGCATTGCTGTGCGCCTGCTGCGACTGTAGCTGCTTGACCGTTTTTTGGAGCTGATCGATCTGGGCCTGTAGCGCCTTTATCTGCGCATCTGAGATGGCCTGAGCTCGAACTGGGATCGTCCCGAATGCAACCACCGCAATCGCAGACGACATCAACCACGCCGCGCGCAAGCGCGGACGACGCAAAGCAACAAACATAGCTTCCCCCCAACTACGCAACGCAACTTTATTTTATTTATTCATTATGATTCGCAGAGGGGAATGCAAGGCGAAAACGTGGCATTTCAGATACACCTGTCGAGAAAATTGTATTGGTGTTTGCTGACAACAATAGCGATTGAAACAAAAAGTCTAATTATTGCACTGCAATGTTGAACAGGGCTTCTGATCAGCTCGTGGAATTATTTTCCCATCGGAAACACTGATCCGCACTAAACGCGCTTTAAAACGGTCACGGCGCCTTCCCCAGAATCCGCACGAAGCACTCGCGCACCTGGCGCTGCGTTTCCGCTACGTGGGCCTGCAGGGCAGCGAAATCCGGCAGGTCCGCGGCGCGCGCCAGCAGCGTGAGAACCCCCATACTTGCCGCAGACGGATCGAATTTGCCGGGCAGGCAGAGCCGAAGAATCTGCGTCAGATCGTGAAACAGCGCGACGGCGGGGCGCAGCACGCCAGCATCCTCGGGCTTGAGCACGCCGAGCCGCGCGGCTTTCTCGAGTGTTCGCGCCGTCGAAGTGTCGAGAATTTCCGGCGTTTCGGCGGCGTGCACGAGCTGCAGGTATTGGGCGATAAACTCGATGTCGACGAGGGCGCCGGCCGCATATTTGAGGTCCCAGGAGTCGGCGTCGCCCTTTTCCTTGGCGATCGCCCCGCGCATCTCAACGACATCGGCCGCGACAACGGCAGCGTCACGCTTGCGGCACAGCACCTCGCGCACAATGGCCTCCACGCGCGCGGCAAATTCGGGCGGGCCTGAGATCGCACGCGCGCGGGTGAGCGCCATGTGCTCCCAGGTCCACGCCTCCCGCTCCTGATAGCTGGCAAACCCGTCGATCTGCGTCGCCAGCGGGCCCGTCCGCCCCGAGGGGCGAAGCCGCATGTCGACTGGATAGAGGACGCCGTAATTCGTCTGCACCGTGAGCGCGCTGATCAGTCGCTGGGTGAGCCGCGCGAAATACTGCGCGCCGTACAGCGGACGCTTGCCGTCGGAATTCGGATATTTTTGGTCGAAATCATAGATCACGATGAGATCGAGATCGGAGCTCGCGGTCATCTCACGGGCGCCAAGCCGCCCCAACGCGAGGATTATGGTTTGTTCGCCACGCATGCGACCGTGTGTGGCGACAAAGTCCTCTTGCACTCTTGCATGCAAGGCGCGAAGCAGAACCTCCGCAATCCGGGCAAACACCTCGCCCGCCTGCTCGGCCGACACCGAACCCGAGATGATACGCGCGCCGATCAGAAACATCTGTTCCTGGCCGAACAGACGGACCGCATCAAGAAAATCCTCATACGTGCGCGTCTCGTCCAGCGAGCGCTTAAGTTCCGTCGCCAGCCGGGTTTCATCGGGCAACGCGCCGAAGAAGCTCGGATCGATCAGCAGATCGATCAGATGGGGATTGAGCGCAAGCGTGTCGGCCAGCCGCGGAGCCACGCCAAGAATGAGCGCAATGAATTCGATGACCTGTGGATTCTGTCGCAACAGCGACAGGAAGCGTCCGCCGGCGCGCAATTCTGCAAGAAACCTGTCGAACTCCGCGAAGGCGGCATCGGGATTTTCCGCCCGCGAGACCTGATCGATGATGAGCGGAACCAGATCGGCCAAATTGTTGCGCGCCTGTAATCCGCGCAAACCGCGATAGAGTACGTCGCGCCACCGCCGCACCGCTTCGGCAACGGCCTGCGGCTGGCGGAACCCAAGCTGCGCCAGCCGATCCAGCGTCTCACTGTCGCGATCGGCCGCTGAGAAAGACAGGTCGTGCTGGCGCGCGAGACGGGCCGGCTCACGCTCAAATAGCCTGACATAGTGACGCTCGACGGTGCGCAATTGCGCTAGCAGCTTTTCGGCGAAGTCATCACGCCCGGCAAAGCCAAGAAAGTGCGCGAAGCCGTCGAGCGCTTCTGGGTCGGACGGCAGCGTGTGGGTCTGCTCGTCGGCGATCATTTGCAATCGGTGCTCGACCCGCCGCAGGAAGTCGTAGGCTTCGGTCAGCTCGTCGCGGGTGGCCACATCAATCCAGCCGCCCGCCGCAAGGGCCGCAAGGGTGGGGACGGTGCCGCGGCAGCGCAGCTCGTTATGGCGGCCGCCGGCGATGAGCTGCTGGGTTTGCGCAAAGAACTCGATCTCGCGAATGCCGCCGCGGCCAAGCTTGATATTATGTCCCTCGACCGCGATCTCGCCGTGACCCCGATACGCGTGGATCTGCCGCTTCATTTCGTGGACGTCGCCCACGGTCGCGTAATCGAGATACTTTCGCCAAACAAAGGGGGAAAGATCGCGCAGGAGTTGCTCACCAGCGGCAAGATCGCCGGCGCACGGCCGCGCCTTGATGAGAGCCGCACGTTCCCAGTTTTGCCCGCGGCTTTCGTAATAGCCGAGCGCCGCTTCGATCGAGATTGCGATCTGGGTCGAGGACGGGTCGGGACGCAAGCGCAGATCGACACGAAACACATAGCCGTCCTCGGTGCGCTCCTGCAGCAGCTTCACGAGATCGCGCGTCAACCGAACGTAAAACGACGCGGGCTCGGTGTCAGGCGAGAGCGCAGTTGCGGCGGCATCGAAGAAGACCATGAGGTCAATATCGCTGGAGAAATTCAGCTCATAGGCACCCATTTTGCCCATGGCGAGCACGATGTGGCCGGATGCGATTTCAGGATGTCGCGGATCGGACGGTTTCAGCTTGCCGCGCCGCACAGCGTCGCGCAGGAGATGGCCGACCGCGGTGCCGAGCGCCATGTCCGCAAACTCGGTGAGAGCGCGCGTTACTTGCTCGACGGTCCAGACATTACCGACATCAGCGAGCGCGATGAGTAGCGCCGCCTCAGCCTTTGCGCGGCGCAGAATGCGCATCAGCGCAGCCGCCGTCCGCGCCGACGTAGCGGAGCGGCGCGTGGCGGCGAGGAGCGACACAAGCTCTTGATCGGGATCGTTTATGAGCAGGCGCAGGAAACGCGCCGCGTCGGTGCATATGAGGTCCCACAGATAGGGCGCGCTTTCGGCAATGCCGCCTATGACTTGCGAAAGCTCCGGCGTCTTGTCGACAAGGTCGACGAGCGCCTTGCCGGACGCACTCGCCGCCACGCTGACCAGCCAACCCGATACGCGCACGGACGGCTGCGCGGGTGCCAGCGGAAGTCGGGTCGCTGCACCGCGTTCGGGAATACGACGAGGGGAGCTGAGCCGCCGGATCAGCGCAGCTTCAGGGAGTTTCAGCTTCGGCGATTTCGCAGGTCTTTTGTTGACCGCAGGCCGCCTCATCCCGCCCCCGTCGGTCCGGCGCGGGGCAGATCGATAACGCTCTTGAGGCCCGGGTGATTATCTTCGAGCTTCAACTCGCCGCCGTGCAAGCGCGCGACCGCCGAGGCAAGGCTCAGACCCAGTCCCAATCCGGGCTGCGAACGGCTCTGATCCAGGCGCACGAAGCGTTCGACAACGCGGTCCCGATCGGCTTCAGGAATGCCAGGCCCGCGATCCTCCACGGTCAGCATGATGCGATCCCCGTCGTTACCAGCCTTGACCAAAATCTCGGCGGACGCGCCATTGAGCTTACCGTTGGGGTCGGCGTATTTAATGGCGTTATCCACCAGATTGGCCAGCGCCTGACTGACAAGTTCGCGATTGCCGCGCACTGGCGCCGACGCGGCGGCTTCGACCTTGAGCGCCAAGCCCTTCTCCTCGGCCAGCGGCTCGTACAATTCGCTCACGTCGCGGGCAATCTCCGCGGCGTCGAACTCCGTCATATTGTCGCGCGCGTGACCGGACTCGGCGCGCGCAATCATCAGCAACGCATCGAACGTGCGAATGAGTCCGTCGGATTCCTCAATCGTGGATTCGAGCGCGGCACGGTAGTCCTTTTCGCCCGTAGAGTTGCGCAGCGCCTGCTCGCAGCGATTTCGCAGCCGCGTCAACGGCGTCTTCAGATCATGGGCAATATTGTCGGACACCTCGGTCAGGCCGTTCATGAGCGCCACGATGCGATCGAGCATGGCGTTGACGTTGTTGGCCAGGCGGTCCAGTTCGTCGCCGGTGCCGGCAACCGGCAGCCTGCCGGAAAGATCGCCGGCCATAATGGTTTGCGCCGTTCCGGTCATGGCATCGATGCGGCTGAGCACCCGCCGGCTGACAAAGAAACCCCCGGCGAGACCAAGCACGACGACCACAGCGAACGACCAGCGTCCGGCATTCGCAATAATGTTGTAAAGGCGCTCGCGCTCGTCGAGGTCGCGTCCCACTAGGAGATGAAAACCGCCGAGCTGGACAACCTCGACCAATGCCCTGCGATCAGCGCCGTCCGGAGAGTCGAGCCGCCGGTACGACGTTTCGAGCCAGCCCGGATGGTCAAGTACGCCCGGCTCGAGCGCGCCGACATTTCCGGCCAGCCCCTCCCCGCTCGGCGTGGTGACGAGATAAAGGCTCGATCCTGGACGCCGCGAACGCAGTTCAACAGAGGTCACCAGCCGCCTCAAGCCACCCTGTTCATATTGCTCGGTCAGCCCGCGGATTTCGCCCTGAACGGTGTTGGTAATCTGCTCGTTGATGAGACGGCGCGTGTTCAGTGCGAAATAGCCGAGCAGCGACGCCGCAAATAGAGAAAACACCAGCAAATAGGCGAGCGTCAGCTTGAACGCTGTCGAGCGCAAAAGTTTACCAAGGGCAACCACGATCAAGTTCTCTCAATTGGGCACGCCCAGTTCATTCTCGGAGAAGTCTTCCTCCCAGAATTCAAGGGATGCGCGCTTGCCGCCCCGCCGGTCCGCCGCTTCCGCCCGCCGCAGTTCGACGCGGCGGATTTTGCCCGAGATCGTCTTCGGCAGCTCGGCAAACTGGATGCGCCGCACCCGCTTGAATGGAGCGAGCGCAACGCGACAATGCCGGAAGATCGATAGTGCTGTTTGGCGATCGGGCGCATGGCCCGATGTGAGCACGAGAAAGGCCTTTGGTACCGCCAGGCGAATCGGATCGGGCGACGGCACGACCGCCGCCTCAGCCACCGCCGGATGCTCGATAAGCACGCTTTCGAGCTCGAAGGGGCTGATCCGGTAATCGGATGATTTGAACACGTCATCGGCACGGCCCACATAGGTCAGATAACCTTCGTCATCGACGATGGCGACATCGCCGGTCCGGTAAACCGTGTCTCCTGCGGGAACGACCTTGCCGCCTTCGCCCTGATAGCCTTCCATGAGCCCGATGGCCGGCGACTCCAGCATGAGGCTGATTTCACCCTCCTTGCGGGCCGCGCCTTCCGAATCCAAGAGCGCGACGCGAAAACCCGGTAGCGGCCGGCCCATGGAGCCGGGCTTGACCCTTTGCCCCGGCGAATTGCCGACGAGTGCGCTCGTCTCGGTCTGTCCATAGCCGTCACGGATAGTAAGGCCCCAGGCCTTCTGGACCCGTTCGATCACCTCCGGATTGAGCGGCTCACCGGCGCCGATCACCTCCTTCAGTTTGACCGGCCAGGCGGCGAGATTCTCCTGGATCAACATGCGCCAGACCGTGGGCGGAGCGCAGAACGTAGTGACGCCGCAGCGTACGATCGTGTCGAGAAGACCGCGCGCGTTGAAGCGGGTTTGATTGACGATGAAGATCGTCGCCTGTGCGGTCCACGGCGAAAAGAAACAACTCCACGCGTGCTTCGCCCAGCCCGGGGATGAAATGTTGAGGTGTACGTCGCCTGGGCGCAATCCAAGCCAATAAACCGTGGAAAGATGGCCGACTGGATAGCTTTGATGACTATGCAGGACGAGCTTCGGGACCGCCGTGGTGCCGGAGGTGAAATAAAGCAGCAGCGGATCGTCCGCGTGTGTCTCACCGGCCGGCGTAAAGTCCGGTGAGGCGGCATAGCAGCCCTCGTACGAAACCCACCCCGGCACGGCATTGCCGACGACGATTCGCGTGTAGTCGCCGGGCAAATCCGCAAATTTGACCGCCGCGTCGGCGCTCGCGATCACGTGCTTCACGTGACCGCGGGCAAAACGATCCGCAAGATCGTTGCGCGTCAAAAGCGTCGTCGCTGGCACAACGACCGCGCCGAGCTTCATCGCCGCCAACATGCTCTCCCAAAGCGCCACGACGTTGCCGAGCATCAGCAGCACGCGGTCGCCACGTTGCACACCGAGGCGACGAAACGCACTGGCGACACGGTTGGAGCGCTCGCTCAATTCCGCAAAGGTGAGCCTGGTCTCGCCGGCGCCTTCGTCAACGAGCCACAACGCCACCTGCGCATTGTCGCGCGCCATAACGTCGAAGTAGTCGAGCGCCCAATTGAATCGATCGAGTTTGGGCCATCGAAAATCGCGGTACGCGGTGGCGTAATCCGCGCGATGACGCAGCAGAAAATCACGAGCCGCTAGGAACGGCGCTGCATTGCTAGCCGGCATGACGTCCTCCCGGACGGATCGCAAACTCAATCCCATCTCAGCGTCCCGCCGAAGCGGGAATGAGCGAAAAATCAGCGTGCGCCGTCACGGATCATATAACCGGCGCCGCGCACGGTATGCAAAAGCGGCTGCGTAAAACCCTTGTCGATCTTGGAGCGCAACCGGGAGATGTGTACGTCGATAACGTTGGTCTGCGGATCAAAATGGTAATCCCAAACGTTCTCCAGCAACATTGTACGGGTCACGACCTGACCCGCATGCCGCATCAGATATTCGAGCAGGCGGAATTCGCGCGGCTGCAGCTGGAGTTCCTGGCCGCCCCGGCTGACTTCGTGCGAAAGCCGATTGAGCTCGAGATCGCCGACGCGATAGACGGTCTCCTCACCGCGGTTGCCACGACGGCGAGCCAGCGCTTCGACACGCGCCAGCAATTCCGAGAACGCGTAGGGCTTGGACAGATAATCATCGCCGCCGGTACGCAGACCCTTCACGCGGTCGTCCACCTGGCCGAGGGCCGAAAGGATAAGCACCGGCGTCTCGATGGACTTGGCGCGTAGCGCGGCGACGATCGACAGCCCGTCGCGCTTTGGCAGCATGCGGTCGACGATCAATACATCGTATTGACCCTCGAGGGCGAGCGCCTGGCCCTCCTCGCCGTCGCTCGCTTGATCGGCGACGTGCCCGACCTCGCGAAACGCCTTGACCAGATAATCGGTCGCGTCGCGATCATCCTCAATAATGAGAAGGCGCATGATCCAATGCCACACTCAAATGCCCAGGAGGCGAGCCCCGCGAAGATTCACAGAAAGGCCGCCTCGACTCACATCTCATCATATTGTCCTGGAATGTTCGCTCGGCAATATCGGTGTCGGCCCCGGTCCCGCCATCCTAACCGATGGCCCGTCATGTTTACCCCTTCTGGGGACGCCCTGGGACACGCCCTTAAATGACTAAGGGGGTGGCGTGCGACTGCTCGCCACCCCCTCTCCCAAACTCTACCCCGGCGGGGGCGACGGATACCGGGAGGCAGAGTTGGTATTCAGCGGGGACGGGCCTTGCGGCCCGTCCCCAAGGAACGCCCGCCAGCGGGGGCGACAAATGCCGGCGGATCGCCCCTTCTCGTTAGGCGTTGCCAAGCGGCAGGGCGACGAACTTCGTGCCGCCGCTCGACTTCACCCTGAACAAAATCGTGTGCTTTCCGTCCTTCTGTGCGTCGGAAACAGTTTTGCGGAATTCCGCGGGGGTCGTGACCGCCTTGCCGCCCACGTCGAGAATCACGTCGCCGACCTCCAGGCCGTGATCGGCGGCAACGCCGCCTTCGGCGATGGTCGTGACCACGACGCCGCTGGTGTCAGGCCCGGCAACCGAGCTCGCGGGCGCCACTGAGAAGCCAAGCTTCGGTACGTCGACCTCGGTGACGCGGCCCATGCGCGGGCTCGGCTCGTTGGACGCCTGCTTTTCGTTGGGCAGCGTGCCAAGGGTCACCGTAACGGTCTTCTGCTGGCCACTGTGAATGATGTCGAGTGTGACGGACGCGCCCGGCGCCATAGTGCCAATCCGCTTCGCCAACTCGCGCGCGTCACGGACCGGAGTTCCATTGACCGAGACGATTACGTCACCGCTCTGGATTCCGGCCTTGGCCGCCGGACTATTGGGTTGGGGCTCCGCAACCAGCGCACCGGCCGCCTGCTTCAAGCCCAAGCTGTCCGCAATATCGGGAGTCACCGGCTGGATCTGTACGCCGATCCACCCACGGGTCACGCTGCCCTTTTCGCGCAGTTGAGCGACGACGTTCTTTACCGTGTCGGCGGGGATGGCAAACGCGATGCCAACAGAGCCGCCGGAAGGCGAATAGATCGCCGTGTTCACGCCGATGACCTCGCCGTCCACGTCGAAGGTTGGCCCGCCGGAATTGCCCTTATTGACCGGCGCGTCGATCTGAATGAAGTCGTCGTAGGGTCCAGCCCCGATGTCGCGGCCGCGGGCAGAGACGATGCCGGCCGTGACCGTGCCGCCAAGCCCGAACGGATTGCCCACGGCGAGCACCCAATCGCCAACGCGCGGTGAGCCGTCGGCGAGCTTCACAAACGGGAAGTCTTTGCCGTCGACCTTTATCAGCGCAAGATCGGTGCGCGGATCGGTGCCGATGACCTTGGCGTCGTAGCTCTTGCCGTCATCGGTGGTGACCTTCACGCTCTCCGCGTTCTGTACCACGTGATTGTTGGTGACGGCGTAGCCGTCGGCTGAAATGAAGAAGCCCGATCCCTGGCCAGTGATCACTTCAGGGCCATTGGGGAGGCTCGGAATATTGGGCATCCCGAAACGCCGGAAGAAGCGCTCGAACGGCGAGCCCGGCGGGAACGGAAGATCTTGGTCGCTATCCTTGTCCTTCAGATTCGAATTTGCCGGGCGCTCCATCTTGACGCGCACCGAAATGACGGCGGGCTTCACCCGCTCGACGATATCGGCGAATCCCACCGGCTTTTGCGATAGCTGCTGGGCTTTCTCGCTCAAATTCTGTGCCTGAGCCGAGGCGCCAAACAGATCGTGTTTTGGCGCAAAGCTCGGCGTCGCCAGCAGAGCCGCGGCGCCAAGGCCGGCGATGGTCGTCGCCAGCAGCGCAACGCGCCGCGCCGATAGCTTGTGGCGCAACGGCGAACCATTGCTATTGGGTAGCTGCATTCCTTGTCTCCAAAATCGTCGGGCCGTACGACGGCCGCCCCCGAGACCACACGTGTTAAGCAGCAGGATGAGACAGACCGCATTACCGGTTTCTGTCGGCTAAATTAAAGTTTCGTAATGTCGGAGGGTGGAGGATTCAGCAGCTGAAACAATGTGTTGGATGAAAAATCAAACGGCCGCCCGAGGTGCGAAAAGCCTAGCGGGGCGTCCCGGCATCGCCGCGCAGAAGCTCAGCGAGCCGCGCCTCCTCCGCCGGCGTCAGGCTCAGGGGAGCCGTCCGCGCCGACGTTGTGCCGCGCCTCCGCTCCACTACGGCGATCATGATGATGCCCAACAGGACGAGCGCCGGCGGCGTGCCCCAAAGCAGCGCCGTATGCCAGGAAAGTGGTGGCCGGAGCAGCACGAACTCGCCGTAGCGTGACACGAGGAAATTGATGATTTGTTGGTCGCTGTCGCCTGCCTTCAATCGTTCGCGCACCAAAACACGCAGATCATGGGCAAGCGGCGCGTCCGAATCGTCGATCGACTCGTTCTGACACACCATGCAGCGCAACTCCTTAGAGATCGCGCGGGCGCGCGCCTCCAAGGCCGGGTCCGAGAGCACTTCATTAGGCTGCACCGCCCATGACGGCGCGGAGGTCAAAAGTGCAGTCAGAAGCACGAGCGGCTGCAAGTATTTCATCGCGTTCACTCGGCGGCCTGCAGCGAGGGCTTTGGTTGCGCGGCCTTGGCTTTCGCCGGCCGCGGCGCGCCGACGCGCAGCCGCCTGTCGGAGAGTGAGAGCGCGCCGCCGAAGAACATGAACATGGCGCCGATCCAGATGAGCAAAACATGCGGCTTGAAATAGAGCCGCACGGGCACGCTGCCATCCTTGTTGGGATCGCCAAGCGACACGTAGATCTGGCTCGCGCCGCGCGTCATCAGCGCCGCTTCGGTCGTCGCCATTTCGCGGGCTGGAAAAGTGCGCCGGCTCGGCTCCATGGCGCCGATCAATTCGCCGCTGGAGCGATGCACGGTGAAATGCCCCATGACGTCGCGATAGTTCGGCCCGGTTCGATTGAACAAGCCGTCGAAGGTCAGGCGGTAATGGGCGATCTCGAGACTTTCTCCGGGCTTCACTTCGGCGAGACGCTCGCTGCCCCACGCGGTGGCGCCAATAATTCCGAGAAGCGAAACGCCGACGCCGAAATGCGCGAATGCTGTGCCCCAGGCCGAGCGTGGCAGGCCCAGCGCGCGCCGCAACGTTGCGCGCAGTGGCAAACGCAAAACCATCGTGCGCTCGACGATATCAGTCACCGCGCCGGCCATGACAAACACGGCTATGCCGACGCCGAACGGGGCCAGCACCGGGCCGCCACGGGTCATCGCGAACGCGGCCGCCACCGCCACCGCGGCAAGCATCGCGGCGGCGAGCAATCGCTGTGCCGCGCCGAGGAGATCGCCGCGCTTCCACGCCATCAGCGGCCCGAACGGCATCACGATCATCAGCGGAATAAAAAGCGGCCCGAACGTCGCATTGAAGAACGGCGGGCCGACGGAAATCTTGTCTCCGGTCAGCGCTTCCAGCGCCAGCGGGTAGAGCGTACCGACAAGCACGGTGGCGCAGGCGCTGACCAGGAACAGATTGTTAAAGACCAGCGCGCCTTCACGCGAGATCGGAGCAAACAAGCCACCCTGCTTGAGCAGCGGCGCCCGCCACGCAAAGAGCGACAGCGCGCCGCCGATGAAGGCGACGAGGATCGCCAGAATGAAGATGCCGCGCCGCGGATCGGTAGCAAAGGCATGAACCGACGTGAGCACCCCCGACCGGACCAGGAAAGTTCCGATCAGCGACAGCGAGAAGGCGAGGATCGCAAGCAGAATAGTCCAGACCTTCAGCGCTTCACGCTTTTCCATCACTACGGCGGAATGCAGGAGAGCGGTGCCGGCGAGCCACGGCATCAGCGAAGCGTTCTCGACCGGATCCCAGAACCAGAAGCCGCCCCAGCCAAGTTCGTAATAGGCCCAATACGAGCCACCGGCGATGCCCAAAGTCAGGCACATCCAGGCGCCCAGCACCCAGGGCCGGACCCAACGTGCCCAGGCCGCATCGATGCGGCCTTCCAGCAAGGCAGCAATCGCAAACGAGAAGGTGATCGAGAAGCCGACATAGCCGAGGTAAAGCAACGGCGGATGGAAGGCGAGACCGGGATCCTGCAGGATCGGGTTGAGGTCACGCCCCTCAAACGGCGCCTCGGCAATACGTATGAACGGATTTGACGTGACGAGGATGAAAAGCTCAAACGCCGCGGCGATCCAAGCCTGCACCGCCAGCGCGTTGGCCTTGAGCTTCGCCGGCAGATTGCCGCCAAAAATCGCGACCATTGCGCCGAAAAACGCAAGGATCGAAATCCACAGCATCATGGAGCCTTCATGGTTTCCCCAGATGCTGGTGAGCCGATAGATCAGCGGCATCTGCGAGTTCGAATTCTCGAAGACGTTCAGAACCGAGAAATCGGACGCCACGTAGCACTCGGCGAGTGCACAAAACGCGATCGCCACGAAGACAAATTGCGCCAATGCAGCCGGGACGGCGATGCTCATGAGCGCCGGGTCGTTGGTGCGCGTGCCAACGATCGGCATGGTGCCCTGAATAAGCGCGAGCCCAAGAGCCAGCATCAAAGCGTAGTGGCCGAGTTCAGGGATCACTTGTTTGCTCCCGTGACCGGTAGCGCCGCCCGCTGCGCGTAGTCGTCTTTCCAATGCCCCGATTTCTTCAAGGCATCGGCGACTTCCTTGGGCATATAGGTCTCGTCATGCTTGGCGAGAATCGTGTCGGCATCGAACACGCCGGACTTGTCGAGCGTGCCCTCGGCCACCACCCCCTGCCCTTCCCGGAACAGGTCAGGCACCACGCCCTGATAGACCACGGGGATCTCGGCGTTGCCGTCGGTGACTTCGAAGCGGATGCGCATTCCGTCGCCGTGCTCGATGCTGCCGCTCTTCACCATCCCGCCGAGCCGGATGCGCGTGCCCGGCCCGACATGCTTCTCCACCACGTCGCTTGGCGAATTGAAGAACACGATCGAGTCGCGAAACGCGTTGAGCATGAGTGCAACCGCAACGGCGAGCACGCCAAGCGACCCGCCGATAAGAACCAGGCGTCGCTGCTTGCGGGTCATATTATCGGTCTCCGCCGCATCGTGCCGTCAACCTTCCAGACCAAGACCTTTGACGAGATCGTCGATCCGCTTGATCTCGTCGGGATGTTGGGCGAGCGCCTTCTTCGCATCGGCGGCAGCCCCTTTCGCCTGATCGCGCTCGCCGAGCACCGTGTAGGCGCGCACGAGCCGCAGCCAGCCGTCAACGTCGCTGCCGTCCGCGTGCAATCGATCGGCAAGCTTCGCCACCATGCCACGGATCATCTCGGTGCGTTGGGCCTCCGACATATTCTGTGCCGCAGCCATCTCCTCCGGGCTAGGGCTGGGGCCCGGGCCCGCACTTTCGGCCGGCTCGCCGGTGAGGCGCGCCAGCGATTCGCGGACAAATGCGACCCACGGCGCGTTCGGCGGCGCATCTTCGAGCATGGCGCGCCATTTGGCAGCAGCAGCGGCGGCATTGCCATCCTGCTCGTCCGCTAGACCTAAGAAGAACCGCGCCTTGGGTTCACGCGGATCGAGCGCGGCGGCGCGTTCAAAGTCTTTCTTTGCTTCGTCGGTCACCACACCGTTGGCGGCGCCGACCAGCGCCTCGCCGAGCGCGGTGAGGCGGCCGGCGGTCTCGCCGTTGAGCGCAAGCGATTTGCGAAACGCCACGACCGCATCGTCGAAGCGGCCAAGCCGCATATATACCGGACCAATCACCTGCCAACCGGCGCCATCGTTGGGATTTTGGGTGAGGCGCTCCTCGATCTGACCGATCAGGTTGGCGACGGTTTGATGGTCCGGCGGCACGGCTGCGCGCGCATATGCGGGATGCCCAGGAATATCCGGCGACCCGAGCGCCGCGTAGAGGCCGACCGGAAGGAGCAAAAGAACGATCAACGCCGCCACCGCCGCCGAACGCCGGTGCCAAAGTGGCTGCGTCTGCTGCGGCGCCGGCGCCTGCGTATCGGCTGCGGCGAGGAGCCGCCGCGAAACCTCGATCCGCACGGCCTCCGCCTCGGTGTCGCCGATGAGCCCTGCGCTGCGGTCGCGGCCGATCTCCTCCAGTTGGTCCTGGTAGACCACGAGGTCACTGCCCGCCCGGTCAGCGCGCGGCTTTCGCGTAAGCGGCCACAACACGGCGAGAACCGCCGCGACGCTCATCAATGCAAAGCCGATCCAAAGCATTATGCCGCTATTTCAGTATCTCTTCGGGCGCCGTTACATGCTCGCCACCGGGCAGTCCCAGCAACAGGCCGCAGGCCGGGGCACGGCGCCGCGTCGTTACAACACGGCGTGAATGCGGCTGCAATGGGAACATCAGCGCGGCAATTGCGCACTTATGCCGCTTACCGTGCAGCGATCCGAGCCGGCGCATTCCCAGTTCACGCCCGTACCGGTTTGCGCTCGGCCACATTGCCGCACCGCCATTCCCGGACTGACCATTCCCGCTCTAATCTTGGCGCGCTTAAGAAGGAGTTACGTAACACGTCTGCAATTCCGGGCGGCGGCTCCATCCATGGCCGGCGCACGGCTCTCTGGCGGCTGAGAGCAGGTTTGGATAAGCTCCTGCGTGCTCTCACCGAGCCTTTCGCGAGCTGGCCAAGCCGCGCGATTCGTCGCGGCGGGCGAAGACAAAAGAGGGGAAGCCATGGGCGGCCATTCGCGTCGACAATTTCAATTTCAGGGCACGATAGCTGCATTAATTTTGGCGAGCGCACCGGCACTGCTGGCGTGGTCCGCGCGCGCGGAGGATTATCCGACGCGCGTGGTGAGGATCGTCGTGCCGTATCCGGCAGGCGGGACGGCGGACGTGATGCCGCGCATCATCGCCGATTGGCTTTCGCGCAAATGGGGCCAGTCGGTCATTATCGAGAACCGCACGGGCGCCGGTGGCAATATCGGCGCCGAGGTGGTCGCCAAATCCGACCCCGACGGCTACACGCTGCTGTCGTCGCCGCCGGGACCATTGGTCATCAATCAGAACCTCTACGCGCACCTCGATTTCGATCCGCTGCAATTCGAGCCGATCGTGGTCATGGGCCGCGTGCCTAACGCGCTCGTCGTCAACCCGGACAAAATCAAAGCCGCGACGGTGCAGGATTTCATCGCCTACGCGGCCGCCAATCCCGGCAAGGTCACCGATGCCACGCAGGGCAATGGTACGACCTCACATCTGACCTCGGAATTGTTTCAGATGATGGGGCACGTGAAGCTGCAGAACGTGCCATATCGTGGCTCGGCGCCGGCGCTCAACGATCTGGTGGCCGGCAATGTGGATTGCATGTTCGACAATCTCGGCGTGTCGATGCAATTCGTAAAAGCCGGCAAACTGAAGCTGATCGCGGTTGCCTCGCCGCAGCGTATAAAATCGCTGCCGGACGTCCCCACCATCGCCGAAAGCTTGCCGGGCTTCGCAGCGGTGACCTGGTTCGCCATCGCGGCGCCACCCAAAACACCCGCCTCAATCGTCAGCAAGATCAATACCGACGTGAACGAGGCCCTGCACGATCC
The DNA here is from genome assembly GCA_049584975.1 of Xanthobacteraceae bacterium. GTDB lineage: Bacteria > Pseudomonadota > Alphaproteobacteria > Rhizobiales > Xanthobacteraceae > BOG-931. The sequence goes on from JBAUYV010000031.1 coordinate 25,306, forward strand.
AAGCGTTGTGCAGCGCCTCGGCGACCTCTCGGCCGAGCCGGCCGGAGGCACGGTGCCGGCCACTGCGTCCTATTTCCATGATGAGGCAGAGCGCTGGAAGAACGTGATCACGACGGCGCATGTGACCCTGGATTGAGCCGCGCCATGGCTGCAAACACAAAATCGCAGAATGCCCGGCTCAGGCAACGCGCCCGTCTCTGCTGTTTGGCCGCCGCCATCCTCCTCGGCGGCATCGCCGCCAGTGTCGCGGACGAACCCTATCCAACACGGCCCATCAGGCTACTCGTCGGCTTTCCCGCGGGCGGGCCAACCGATATTCCGGCGCGTTTCATCGCCGATCGGCTGAGCGCCCAGCTCGGTCAGAAGGTCTTCGTCGAAGATAAGCCCGGCGCAGGCGGCATGATTGCGCTCAACGACATGCTGGCGCAGCCGAAAGACGGTTACAATCTTCAGCTCTGCACCTATTTCGACGCGATCAACACCCTGCTCTACAAAAACGTCTCGTACAAACTGAGCGACCTTGCCCCGATAACCCTGGTGTCGAAATATTATTATCTGATGGCGCTTGCCAAATCGGTCCCGGTCGATACGTTCGATCAATTCGTCACCTACGCCAAGGCGCACCCCGGAGACATCCTTTACGGCACGGTCGGTGCCGGATCGACGCAGGAGCTCGTCGCGCACGAGTTGGAGAAGTTTGCCGGCATCAAAATGACCAAAGTGCCGTTCAAGGGTTCTACCGAGATCACCCAGGAAATGCTGGCCGGACGCGTGCATTTCCAGGTCGGGCCGCCGATCGCCATCGCTCCCTATTACAAGACCGGCGAGTTGAAGGTGATGGCGACAACCAGCCCGGAGCGACTGAAAAGCTTTCCTGAAATTCCAACGTTAACCGAGCGCGGCTACGCGCTGACCCCTTACGAGTGGCTCGGCGTCTGCGCCACCGCCGGCACGCCAAGACCGATCGTCGATCTTCTCAATAAGTACATCACTTCGATCACGGAATCGGACGAGTACCGGGAGTTTCTGGAAAAGGTCGGCAATATCCCGGCCGCGACGACGCCTGAGGAATTCGGCCGCGTTTTCACCCAGACCGTGCGCGAGGCGACGCCGTATGTCCGCGAATTCCACATGCAAATCGAATAAGCCAAAGTGTAAAACACAGCCGTGATCGCTAATCAGCCGCCGGGTAGCGCGAGTTCCGCGCGCAGGCCGCCGATCGGGGCAGTGCCCAACGTGAGCGCCCCGTTGTAGAGACCGGCAAGCTCGACCACGATGGAGAGGCCAAGTCCGGAGCCGGGCTTGGTTTCGTCAAGCCGCCGGCCGCGCGTCGCCACCTGCTCGCGATCGGCCGGCGAAAGGCCGGGGCCATCGTCGTCGACGATGATGAAGACACGTGCCTGTTCGCCGTTGGAGTTGCCTTCGATTTTCTGGCTTTGCTGGCTTCCACCGGCCGCGCCGTCGACCACCACCTCGATGGCGACGCGCGAGCGCGCCCACTTGCAGCCGTTGTCGACGAGATTGCCGATCATCTCCTCGAGGTCCTGCTGCTCTCCGCGGAAATAGGCGTGCTCTGGCGCGTCGACCGCGATGGCGATATCGCGATCCCGGTGAATCTTCTGCATAGTACGCGCAAGCGCGCTGACCACCGGCGAAACGTCGGTCAGTGTGGCAACAACGGTTGGCCGCGCAGCAAGGCGTGCGCGCTCAAGCTGGCGCGACACCTGATCACGCATGATGTCGGCCTGCTCGCGCACCTTCTGCGCCAGCGGATCGTCGCCGCGGGCCGCGGCCTCATTGACGATGACTGAAAGCGGCGTTTTCAATGCGTGAGCTAGATTACCGACGTGGGTCCGAGCGCGCTCGACGATCTCGCGATTGGCCTCGAGCAACGCGTTGGTTTCGCGCGCGAGCGGGGCGATCTCGACGGGAAATTCCCCCTCAAGACGCTCGGCGCGGCCGGAGCGGATGGCCGCCAGGCTCTGGGAAATACGCGTCAACGGCGCCAGGCCGAAGCGCACCTGCAGCGCCGTCGTGACCAAAAGCGCCAGTGTCAGCACCGCGAAGATAGCGCTGATGGCGCGGTCGAAACCGCGCGTCTCGTCATCTATCTCCGAGGAATCGCCGGCGACAACGATCAAATATTTGCCGTCGTCTCCAAGGTCGATGTTACGCTCGACCAGTCGCAGCCTCTGATCCTCCGGACCCTGCACGTAACCCTCAAGGGGTTCGGTGGCGGCCGCTTGATTATTGCCGAGATGCGGCAGGACCGAATCCCACAAGGACCGCGATGAGCGCACTTCAGGCTTCTTCGCATCGAGGCGGGTGACCTGCCAATACCAGCCCGACAGCGGCAGCTCGAACAATGGCTCGCCTATCGACTGAGGAAATTTGTCGCCCCCCTCCTCCGGCGAAGCCACATCGGCGACCAGCGTGCGCAGATAGACGTCGAGACGGCGGTCAAAGGCGCGCTCGACGGCGTGGCGGTAAAGAGTGGAAAGCGCGAAACCGGTGACAATGAGGATGACAAGCGTCCACGCGGCCGCCCACAGGAACAGGCGCAGAGCGAGTGAATTAGTGCGCATCGGGCGGCGTCAGCAGATAACCGAGGCCGCGCACCGTCTGGATTACGTCGACGCCAAGCTTTTTGCGAATCCGGCCGACGAACACCTCGATAGTGTTGGAGTCGCGGTCGAAGTCCTGATCGTAGAGATGCTCAACTAACTCGGTACGCGAAACGACGCGCCCGGTATGATGCATCAGATAGGCGAGCAGCCGGTACTCGTGCGAGGTGAGCTTCACCGGATTGCCGTCAACGGCGACACGGCCCGTCCGGGTATCGAGGCGCACCGGGCCGCAAGTGAATTCGCTCTTGGCGTGGCCGGCCGAACGGCGTAACAGCGCGCGCACGCGCGCCAATACTTCTTCGAGGTGGAAAGGCTTGGCGACGTAGTCGTCAGCGCCGGCGTCGAAGCCCTGCACCTTGTCGCTCCAGCGGTCGCGCGCGGTCAGAATGAGCACCGGCATGGCGCGGCCTGCGCGCCGCCAACCTTCCAACACCGAGATGCCGTCCATCTTCGGCAGGCCGATGTCGAGGATGACCGCGTCGTAGGGTTCGCTCTCGCCGAGGTAGTGCCCCTCCTCGCCGTCGAAAGCGCGGTCAACCACGTAACCGGCTTCGGTCAGCGCGGTCGAGAGCTGCCGGTTGAGATCGGGATCGTCCTCGACAACAAGAAGGCGCAAAGAAATAAAACTCCGCTCAGCGCTCAGCGCACTCCGACCACCGTGCCCTTCACGGCATCGACGGTCAACCGCGCTACTTTGCCATCACGCGCCAGAACTGTCAGCACGTAGACGAGCCCATCCTTACCGTGACACAGCCGCGCCCGCACCAGGGTGCCGGGCGCCCGCTTCCTGGCCGCACGCATCGCGGCACCGAGCGGGATCACCTTCCCACTTTCCTCCGCGGCTTTGCGCTCCTTCTGATCGAGGCACGCGTGCTGCGTTGCGGCAGCCTCGGAATGCGGAGATCCTGCGGGTGCGGCGGCTTCTTCCGCTCGCGCCAGCCCCAGTGTAAGCACGGTGAGCAAAAGGATGGCGGCTCGCACGATGCAATTCATGTTTCGGCCTAAGCGTCGACAACTGAACCGCGAATGAACGGCTGTTTTAGGGCAAGTTAAGGCGCGTGCTTTCAGAAGTGCGTCTAGGTATTGAGGATAGCCTTGGTAATGATTCGGCATCATAGGTCATCGTCGCCCGCGCCGATACTCTCTCTGTTCGCCGCGCTTTTGGTCGTGGCTGTGGGCGTTCCAGCTGCGGCGATGGTTGGCGGCGCACAACCGGCGAGCGACGGCGCCGGACGCTCCGTCGTCATGCTCGACGGCTCCCATGGCACGGTGTGCACCGCCACTGCCATCGGGCGCGACCTTCTGCTTACCGCCGCGCACTGCGTACAGCCCGGATCGGAATACAAGTTCCTCGATAACCCGGCCAGCCGCGAGGCGAAGCTGAAGGATATCGCGCGTATCGAGCGCCACCCCCAATTCGACCTTAAAAGGCTTTTTGCCCATGTGGCCACCGCCGACGTGGCGCTGATCAAACTCGCCGAACCGCTGCCGGCAAGAATTCCGGCGGCAGCGCTCGGGAGTGAAAACGAAACGGTGGCGGTCGGCGACACCTTCGTGGTGGCGGGTTACGGCGTCATTGTGCGCGGCGCCGAAAAACTGGACGGCGTGGTTCGCGCCGCAACGCTTGTGGCGACCAGTCAACCTGGGACGCTGCAAATTCGCCTGTTTGATCCGCGGACCAAAGGAGATAGCGCCGGCCTCGGCGCTTGCACCGGCGATTCCGGCGCTCCGGCCTTTCGCGAAGAGAACGGCAGGCTCGCCATCATCGGCGTGGTGAGCTGGTCGACCGGGCCCAAACTCACAGCCGGCTGCGGCGGCCTGACCGGCATTACGCCGATCGTTCGCTACCGCTCTTGGATCGTCGATACGGCGCGCGCGCTCGCCTCCCCGCTCGCATCTGAACAAAGATAAACTTCCGGCGGAGCCGATCGAGCCTCAGTTCAGATACCAGAATTCTTACGACCCATACCGGCAGCCTGCCGTGGCCGACGGATATCGATCGGCCGACCCGCAGCGCCGAGCCGCGGTATGTGTCGCTACTGGAGCGCGACGGACTGGACACACAGGTCGCAGCGAGGCGGAGATCGACCCGCTTAAGAAGCAGGCCGCGAAATGGCTTGGCGCGAGCAGTAAACCGGCGCTGTTCGCCGTATCGGTTAAAAGCCGATCATGTCGAGCCTGGTCAGCGTCACCTGATTGCTGATGCGCGCGGCATTGGCGAGGTGCCAAGCGGTGTAGAGTTCGGGAAACAAATCGTCGGCCGACATAGCGTCGACGGGAACGATTACTTTAAACCCGCGCAACGCGGCCTCGCCACCGGTATGCAGCACCGAAGTCTGCGCCTGGGTGCCCATGGCCACCACGGTCGTGATGCCCTTGTCGTGCAGCGTCTTCTCCAGGTCGCTATTGATGAACTTGTCGGGCCCGAGCGGCGGTAGCACCGCTTCGCCGGGCGCCGGCGTCAATTCCTTGAGGACGTCGCCCGGTACCGACTTCGGCACCGCAACGCTGTAGATGATCAGCGCGCCCTTGGCGCGCGCCTCCTCCACGAACTTTTTCACCTTCGGCACGGAGTCGGCGCAGCGCTTGCGGCGCTCGACCGTGCAGGTCTGTACAGTGAAATCCATCACCAGGAGCGCGGTCGTCTTCGGCTCGAGCGTCACCGGCTTGAGCTGCGGCGGCGCCGGCAGCTTGGCGCTGTACCATTCGTCGATGATGGTTTCGCCACGCACCGGGATCGCCCCGACTACGGCGGCCATCGCTGCAAGGCCCAGAATCGAAATCGTGCCGCACTGCATTGTTTCCTCCCGCCTGCTTTCGCGAGATTGTACGGCGCGGCGGCTGACGGCGCTACTCCGCAGCAGCAGCCGGTCTCTCGCGCACGACCGGCGCCGCGAGCACGGTGGTGCGCAACGGCCGTTCCTCCATGAAGATCAGCGACACGATGCCGATGATTAGAAACAGCACCGCCACCGCGAAAATATGGCTGAAGGTGCGGGCCAGATGATCCATCGTCACATTGCCCGCCGTGGTAACGATGGCGGACGTCACGGCACCGCGTTGCGGCGCGGTGCCGAGATGACTCAACATGATAGCGCCCATTACCGCGACCACAAAGGCGCTGGCCAGGGCGCGGAAGAAATTCATAGCGCCCATGGCGATCCCGATCTGCTGATGCGGCACCGCGTTCTGGATCGAGACTGTGACGGTCGGATACGAACTGCCGGTTCCCATCCCGACTAGGCCGGTGACGACGGCGACGACCCAGACCGGCATGAGCGGATGGATCACCAGCAGCGCCACCGCCATCGCGGCAATGCTGAGCATCAAAACCGGCGCCCACTTGTAGCGATCCAAGTACAGCATGCAGCGGCCCGATAGAAACGAGCCCGGCGTCGTCATGATGACGATCGGGATCAGCGCCAAACCGGAATCGCTCGCGGACAGGCCGTGCACCATCTCATAGTAGAGCGGCACGAAAATCGTCAGCCCGATGGCGACCCCTTGCGAGCAGGCCGACGTGAGACTGCCGGCGCGCATGACAGGATTCTTGAGCACCGCAATGGGCAGAAACGGCTCTGGCGCGCGCAGCATCCACCAGATAAACAGAGCGGTCAGCGCCAGCGCCAGTGCGGTTAAAGACACGATTTGCTGCGATAGCCAGGGATAGCGCGTCCCGCCCCAGGTAAGCGCAAGCAAGAGGGCGACCGCTGACGCCATCATCAGTGCGGCGCCGGTGACATCGATTTTATGGGCGCGCCCATGCACCGGCACGCGCTTGAGCTGGCGATGCGAAAGAAAGGCCGCAGCCAAACCGAGCGGCACGTTGAGCCAGAAAATTACCGACCAGTGCAGATGCTCGGCGATGACGCCGCCGAGCACCGGGCCGACGGCACCGGCGATAATCCAGACCGAGCCGGTATAGGCCTGATAATAGCCACGCTCGCGCGGCGGCACCGCGTCTGCGATGATCGACTGCGCCAGCGGCACGATGCCGCCGCCGCCGATCCCCTGCAGGCCGCGGCCAAGGATCAGCATCACCATGCTGGGAGCGGCAGCGGACGCCGCGGACCCAGCGATGAATACGCCAAGCGCGACCAGCATCATGCCGCGCCGGCCGTAAATGTCGCTCAGCTTGCCGTATAGCGGCGCGACCACGGTCGAAGTCAACAAATACGCGATCACCACCCAGGACAGGTTCTCGAAATCGTCGAAGGCGCGTCCGATCGTCGGCAGGGCCGTCGCGACGATGGTCTGATTGAGCGCGCCGAGAAACATCGCCAGCGCCAAGCCGCCGATGATGCCGATAACCTCGCGGCGGCCGAGCTTGATCTCGACAGGGGACGGCGCCGCGCCATCCTCCGCGGTCTCCTCTGCAGCCTCCGCTGCCGGTCCCGGCGGAGGCGCAATCCCATCAGGCGATATTGTGGCTGACACCCTTGCCGCTGCCTCTGAAGAATCCGGTTTAACTTTGCGCCGCGCCGGAGCGGGCGCAAGACAGTTGGTGCGGGGCAGCCATGCGGGTCATCTATTCGGCCGCGCTTCGGCGGCGCGCAGCGGCCCATGCAGCGGCCGTTCCTCGACCACCAACAAGCAAGCGAAGGAAATGCCGAGACAGACCGCGGCGGCGATGAACACCCAGTGAAAGGCCAGAGCCAAATCGCCCTGCCCTGCCGCGAGTTTATCGAGCGTCAGCGCTGGCGAGCCCTCGGTCACTCCACTGAGCACGATGGCGCCGAACATCGCGACGACGATCGCGCCGCCAAGCGTGCGAAAGAAATTCAATGTTCCGGTCGCGGTACCGAGCTGATGCGGCTTGACGGCGTTTTGCATGACGATGGTGCTGACCGGATACATCGGTCCAAGTCCAAGACCAAGCACGAGCAGGAGCCCTACGACTTCGCCGAAGGTCTTTCCCGCCGGATCAGCGGCGAGAGCAGCAAGCGCCAGCACGGCGACGATAAGGCCGCCGATCGGTACGCGCATGTAGTGCTGCATATGCACGACGAAGCGCGTCGACACCAATGAGCCGATCGTGGCGCCGCCCATATACGCGATCAGGGCAAGGCCCGACAGGCTCGCCGACACGCCGAGCACGGTTTGACAGTAGAGCGGCATGTAGATGGTCACGCCGATCACCGTGCCGATGGAGAAGAACGCCGCGATGGTCATCATGCTGGTCACGCGTCCGTGCAGGATCGCAAGCGGAATGAACGGCTCGCGCGCGGTCAGTAGGCGCATCGCGAACAGCGCCCACAACGCTGCGGAGCTCGCAATCAGCGTCAGCATTCGCCACGAGCCCCATGGGTAATGAGTGCCACCCAGGCTCAGAGCGAGCATGAGCGCAAGCGCGGCGCCGAGCATCAGCCCGGCGCCGATCATGTCGAGCTGATGCGGCCGGTCGTTGCGCGGCAGGCGGCGCAGCGCGCGTTCGGTCATGATCAGAGCGATGCCACCTAGCGGCACGTTGATCCAGAAAATAAACGACCAGTGCAGATGGTCGGTCAACAGCCCGCCGAGCACCGGACCCAGAATGCTGGCGCTCATGAACATGATCGAGGTGCGGCCCTGGACTACGGGGCGTTCGCGCGGCGAGAGCAGATCCGCGATGATAGTCTGGGCGATCGGCAGCAGCCCGCCGCCTCCGATGCCCTGCAGGCCGCGCGCGAGAACCAGCACCCAGATCGTCGGCGCCAGCGCGCAGGCGATCGAACCTGCGATGAAAATGCCGATGGCGAGCAACAGAATAGCGCGCCGGCCATAGATGTCGGAGAGCTTGCCGAACAGTGGCGTGGTAGCGGTCAGTGCGAGCAGATACGCGGTAATGACCCACGACAAGTTGTCGACATCGCCGAGGCTCTTGCCGATCGCCGGAAGCGCCGGAGCCACAATGGTCTGCTCGAGCGCGGAAAGGAACATCGCCAGCATGATGCCAGCGACGATGGCACGGATCGTGGCGTGATCGAGCGGTGCCGCTTGCGATTGACCGTCCGCGGTATGGTGCTCGCCGCCGGCTGCGAGGCGCGCGTTGGCGTGCGCGCCGCCCGAAACGTCGGGGGCGATGGCGTCGCGGGCCGGCGCTTCACTGGTCATGTGGTTGGAAACGTCCGTCAGAAGTTAGGCGTCGCGCGGGCGGCAGCGACATCTTGGTAAACAACCGGCACCAATTGGCTTGCGCGGCTCGCTAATGCAACTCCCCCGTTCGCAGGGCAGGGGTGCCGTTTGCGGGATGACGGCCGTCAAAGCCTCGAAATCCATGACAAAACGCAAAGTCGCTGCCCATGACGAGCGCACGCAAGCTCTGCGGAAGCACTTCGGGTGTGCGGTGCGGGAAACGCGTGCTTAACGATGTCACTCAGAAATGAAAAAGTTGTGAAACTGTCCATTTCGTACTGCATTACCCCGTGGAACCCACACTGCGGCGGAGCGCACAATTTTTGGCGCGCCGGATGCCTTTGCCATGCATGAATACGTCACCCTTTTGATGAGACTGGGGCAGATAGCCGGCGAGCCGTACTCATGTGAAGAGCGCGCCTCACACGCGCTTGCGCTCCTCAATGCGTACACCACTAGGCTTTACGCTCGCGCTGGAATTGGTGCGTCGAATAGACTGGCGATGAGCGCAAAGTCGTTCGCGGACCAGACCCTTGCAGACCTTCGGCGCGAGATTCTCAGAGCCGAGATCCGCGCCGCCGACTCCTGCAGAAAAGTATTTACCGCGGTGAGACATCGGATCGAGATGGCGCGGCGCGTGCTTGCCAGCCGAATTACCGAGGAGAACGTTTTGAGTGAGCAGCCCGAGCGTTCATGCGTTTCGTCGCCTCTGCGCGCGCATCACGACGCGCAATCGATCCACACTACGCGCCGGCGCCTTCGTGAGCGCCGGCAGATTACCGAGAACAACGCGCCAATCCAGGGGACTATCGACTTGGTCCCCTCGGACGCACTGGGCCGAACGGTTCGCCTGGGCGAGGAACGGCTTCACCGTCCCTGCCGCCGTGCCCGCTTGGGAACCTTGAGCGGCCAGCTCACGATATAATCTTCGAGCAGGTCGTCGGATACCTCTGTCTCACTGGCGCGAACCCGGCCGCGCACCGAGATGCCCGCTGTGTGCACCGTGGTGGGGTCGCCGGACACCAAGGGATGCCACCAGTAGAGGTCCTTACCTTCGGACAGCAGCACATAGGCACAGGATGGGGGCAGCCAGGTGATGGTTTTCAGGGTCTCCGGGGTCAACCGGACGCAGTCGTCGACCTTTTCCAGCCGATGCTCGTAATCATGGCAGCGGCACGTTTGCCCATCCAGCAGGCGGCAGCCAACGTCGGTATAGAATGTCCGGTCCGTCCCCTCCTCCTCGAGCTTGTTCAGGCAACACTTGCCGCAGCCGTCGCAGAGGCTCTCCCATTCCGAATCCGTCATTTTCTCCAATGATTTGCGCTCCCAGAAGGGCACGTCGTCAGGCCGCTCGCGTTTCTTGTTCTCGGTTGCCATATTGATCTCCAGGCACCACCGCGGTCTTTTCGCCAAAAGCCCTACAGGACGGACTAGCCACAGTGGCTCGACCTTTAAGCCATATTTGCCCCGAATTTCCATTGTCCCTGTGGCTTGGGCGGCATTGGCCTTGGCCGTGGCCCTGGGGTTGGGTAAGTTTACCCAGCCAGGACGCGATCGAGATACCGTTGGCAGGCCGTTGGTCGCCTAACGGGCCAAATCAGGCTGGCGAAGTCCGTTCCCGGAGCGTGCATCTGTGACCGATATGTTCCCCGATCCGGGTGATAACTGGCAGCCGAAAGTCAAACGGCTCTTGCTTGATATCGATTCGCGCATCGACTTCGCAGTGTTCCAGTGCGGCAAGTGGGCGCGCGAACTCTACGAGCGGTTCACAGCCGGTATGGACAGTTTCCATGTGGCCGGATGGCGACGCTGGGTGCTTGTGGAACCGCTTTCGGAACTGGGCACGCTAGGGACCGGCGCGCTCCTGCTTTTGCTGGCCCTGTCGCTTAACGCCTACCGCCAGACTTCGGACGGGGATTGGCTGAAGAAATCCGACCTCGCCGTCACCTTTCTCGACCGCTATGGCAACAAGATCGGCAGCCGCGGCATCAAGCACAACGAGTCGGTGCCGCTCGACGAAATGCCCGACCACCTGATCAAAGCGGTGCTGGCAACCGAAGATCGGCGCTTCTATGAACATTTCGGCATTGACTTCCTCGGCACGTTCCGCGCGGTCGTCACCAACGCCCAGGCCGGCGGGGTGGTGCAGGGCGGCTCCACCATCACACAGCAGCTTGCCAAGAATCTGTTTCTGTCGAACGAGCGTACGTATACGCGCAAGATCAACGAGGCGTTCCTCGCCAGCTGGCTGGAAGCGCATCTGACCAAGAACGAAATTCTCAAGCTCTACCTTGACCGCGCCTATCTCGGTGGCGGCGCCTTCGGCGTCGACGCGGCATCACAGTATTATTTCGGCAAGTCAGTGCGCGATGTCACATTGCCCGAGGCGGCGATGATTGCTGGCCTGTTTAAGGCGCCCACCAAGTACTCGCCTAGCGCCAACCTGCCGGCCGCGCGCGCCCGCGCCAACGTCGTTCTCGACAATCTGGTCGACTCCGGCTTCATGACCGAGGGTCAGGTCTATGGTGCACGGCGCCACCCCGCTACTCCGATCGACCGCCGCGAGGACGATGCACCCAACTACTACCTGGACTGGGCGTTCGACGAGATGCGGCAACTCGTCGAAACGCTGCCGAAGTCCGTTACCGACCGCTATTTCGTGGTGCGGACAGCACTTGACATGGATCTGCAGCACTATGCCGATCAAGTGACGCAATCCAATCTACGCCAGTATGGGCGTGATTATGGAGCGAGCCAAGTCGCGGTGGTGATCGCCGATCTTGATGGCGCAGTGCACGCCATAGTCGGCGGCCGCGATTATGGCGAGAGCCAGTTCAATCGGGCCGTCGACGCCATGCGCCAGCCCGGCTCTTCGTTTAAACCTTATGTCTACGCGACGGCGCTGGCGAACGGATTCAAACCGAGTTCGGTCGTCGTCGATTCACCGGTGTGCATCGGCAATTGGTGCCCACACAATTATTCGGGCGGCTTCTCCGGCGCGGTCACGCTCATCGAGGCCATCACCCGTTCGATCAACGTTATTCCGGTCAAGCTTTCGATCGCACTGGGCGACGGCAACGCGAAGCTCGGCCGCGCCAAGATCGTTCAGACCGCACGCAATTTTGGCATCGTGACGCCGCTGCCGGACACGCCGTCATTGCCGATCGGCGCGGATGCGGTGACCCCGCTGGAGCACGCGGTGGCCTTCGCCACGTTCCCCAATCTCGGCCGAGCCGTCACGCCGCACGCTGCGCTCGAGGTGCGTACCGGCACAGGCCAGTTGGTGTGGCGCTTCGATCGCGACGGCACACCGCCCAAGCAGGTAATCAGCCCGCAGGTCGCCATCGACATGATCAGGATGATGAACTCGGTCGTGGAGAACGGTACTGGCAAGCGCGCGGCGCTGGCCGGCATCCCGACCTGCGGTAAAACCGGGACCACGAACGATTGGCGTGATGGCTGGTTCGTCGGCTACACCGGGAACTTCGTCGGCGCGGTGTGGATGGGTAACGACGATTTCTCCCCCACCAAGCACATGACCGGCGGCACCCTGCCGGCGATGACGTGGCATGACATCATGGCTTATGCGCATCAGGGCGTGGAGCTGCGCCAGCTGCCCGGTATGGCGGTTCCAGAACACGTTCAGGTCGCCGCTGAAGGATCATTCAAGGGCAACGATACGCCGCATCCGGCCATGCTGACGCGCAAAGCAACCGAAGCCCTTGTTCACGTCGAGCAAATGCTCGACGAAGCCGATCACGCGCTTGCGGCGCAACCGCCGGTGACACTCGGAGCCCTCGACGGCAGCAGCACCGGCAACACCCGCACGAATACGCTCGCGGCGGCGGCGGACCAAAAATCATTGCCGGCGCCGCGCGGCGACTGAACGCAGCCGAGTCATGCGTCTGCTCTTTGGTTCCTTCTTTACCTTCCTACTGGCCGCCGTGATCGGCCTCGGGGCGACTTGGCTATCGCTGACGCGCGGGGTCGCTTTTGGCTCGATGACGATCGGCGCGTGGACGGCGTGGCCGAAGAACGGATCGCAGGACATCGATCCCTACGCGCACGCCACCATCGTGCGGTCCGGCGAACTGCCGATTGGAATAGGCGACGGCGTTGCGTTTTACGCCCGCACGGATAACACCGGAAATTATTTCGACGGCCGCTGCACTTTCACGATGAGCGGCCTGACGCCGCCGGCACGCTACTGGACCGTTACGCTTTACAGCGTGGAAGGCGGATTGGTGGCAAACTCGATCGATCGGCACGGGTTCACCAGCGAAGAGATCGTGCGCAATGCCGACGGCGCGTTCACCATCACGATGGCGCCGCTGGCGCGGCCGGGCAATTGGCTTCCGACCGGCGGCATCGAGCGCTTCGTGCTCGTGTGGCGCCTCTACGACACTCCGATCGGGGTTGCGTCCACGACAATGAAGGAAGGGCCAATGCCCGCAGTCGCGCGAAAGGGCTGCTCATGATCCGTTGGCTCATGTGGACGCTTGGCGGCCTTCTCCTCGGCGGCATCGTGCACCTGGCCACGGTGCTGGCGATGCCGCGGGCCGCTACGCAGGATGCCTATTCGCGCCTTGCGCCGCTGGCGCCAGTCAATACCATGGTCTCGCTTGCCGCACCGACGGCGGACGCATCCGTCCTGCCGTTCATGGATCCGGCTTTTGCGTCGGCGGTATGCCGATACGATCTTTCCAACGGCTCTATCAAGCTCAACGCGCCGGTGAGCGAAGCCTATACCTCGGTCACGTTCTATACCCGCAATAGCGTCGCATACTACGCGATCAACGATCGCGCCGCCGGGCGGCGCGCGATCGAGCTCGATCTGATGACCGCGGCACAGCACGCGCAAGTTCCCGAAGAGGAAGACGTGACTGCGGCCGACCGATTGATCATCGATTCACCGACCATCACCGGCATCATCGCCTTGCGCGCACTTGCGCCGGAGCCGGGACTCATGCCAATGGCGCGCCGCGCGCTAGCCGCCGCGCAGTGTCACATCGAGCCTGTTCACTAAGCCATCAGGATAAACGCTGCACACGCAGCGGCTTGGATCGACGCTGGCGTCTATCGCCGCCTCATGCGTCGCCGGCCTCCATTGTGCGCTGGCGGACGCGTGCGTGGTTCGACATCTTCAAAGGATGGTTCTGCATATCGCTCGATGCGCACGACAGGCAGAATGATGATGGTTGCAGATTCAGCGGCGTCGGCGCGGCCAAAGCGCACCAAGCGCCCGTCGTCCGGAAATTTTATGACGTTACTCACCGCCTCTCACCTCTGACGGCCGGCGCGGATCCTTCAGCTCGATCCACTGATGTCGGCGTCATCGCGATTAGGCGGCATCCAAGGTTAACGCTCTGCTAATACAGCGACCTTAAGCTTCCGTTCCAAATCAACTTCTCTTACCTGTTGCAACTGAGTCACATGCGATGGAAGCGCCGAGCTTACGAAGCCTCGAAGATCTCACAAACACTGGGTCGCGCGGCGGAGCTGGTGTGCGGTCGGCCTTGCTGCGGGTTCTCACGGACCTCTACGTGCAAAAGCTTACGCACACGCCCGATGAAGAACGTCATTACACCGAACTCGCACTTCGTCTGATCGAGTCCGTTGATGCTCCGACGCGCGCTGCCGTCGCCGCACAGTTAATGAAGCATCTATCGCCGCCCCGTGAGGTCATTCAGCGGCTGTCGAACGATGTTCCCGAAGTCTGCTCCGCCCTGCGCTCGCCGCCGCGCCCCGAAGTGCGCAGTTCGGCTCACTCGATCGCCGAAGCTCCGCTTGCGCAAGCCGACCGCGGCGCGCGCGGCCGCGAAGGCAGCACAGTGCCAACGGCTCCCGCAACTAAATCTCCACTAGCAACGTCGCCGGCTGGTGCGACCGCAGCGGTGATCGGAGCCGACGTGGCCAGCGAGCTTAATGAAATATTCTTTGCCGCCAACGCGAGCGAGCGGCGCCTCATCCTGCTCAACCTCGATGTGGTCGCGCCCCTTACGGCCAGGCGCGCCCACATTGCGCGCGACCCGTCGATTGCCCAGAAGTTGGAAGTGGCGGCCTTGGCGCGACGGCGGGAAGATTTTGTCCAACACCTTGTGCAATCGTTGCTCATTTCACGCGAGCAGGCGCGGCGCATCGTCGACGATGAGCTTGGTGAGCCGATCACGATCGCCGCCAAGGCGCTGACCATGCCCCGCGATCGGCTCTACCGTATACTCCTTTTCATCAATACCGCGGTCGGTCACTCGGTGGAACGCGTTCACGCGCTGGCGCTGCTCTACGATGAGATCACATTGCATGTGGCGCAGGACGTGGTTGCGATCTGGCAAGCGCTCAATGCCGTCCAGCCGAGCACAGGGACCGACCGGCCGCTTCTGGCGGACAACAAGTCCGGCGCCCGACTGGCCCCACGGGTGCAGCGGACGCCGGCCCTGCGATGGAACGAACGTCGCAGCGCGTCGTGAACGGCGGCTGGCGGCCCTTCAGCCGGTGACGACGTCAAGGAAGTTTCGTCCCTTACGATCCTCGACTTCGACGATCCAGATATCAGGATCGAATTTGATCTCACGCGCGAGATACGACTCGACTGCCGCGTCGGGCGCCGGCTGCTCGGCGAGGCTGGCGCTGAAGGCACGGTCAGCCTCGGGCGCGGCGTCAAACGCACTTTGCGGCGCCGGACCGAAGAGGTCCGAAGTTCCGTCGAGCCTATCGATGCGCACGAATATGGCGCCGGCCTCCTCCGCGCCGCGCCGGCGCACGACGGCGGACATGCCCTCAACTTGACAGCGGCGCAGATAGGCGGCGACCCACAACGCGGATTTAAGGCGCATATCCGGCTCACATCTCCGATGAGCCAAGTATGACTCGCTCCGATGCAAGCCGCAAACTTAACGCATCATCGCAGCGGGTGACCGATCATCGTCGCAAGATCGCTCAAGAGCGCATCGGAAATCTTGCCCGTAACGGGCAGGTTGTGTCCGCGCTCGAATTCCTCGATCGCCGCACTTGTCGGCGCGTCGACCACGCCGGTGGGTTTGATCTGGCCGTAGCCGTATTGCGACAGGGCGCGTTGCACCGCCAGGATTTGCGACGATTGTCCGATGAGCTGGGCAATCGGATCGCTACGGCGTGAGGAAACGGGCGGCGTCGTTCGCGTCACCTCGACGCTGTGCGGAGCAGGTGGTGGTAGCGGCGGCGCGGGTTCCACGGGTTTAGGGCGGACATTGTCGAGGGCGGACGACAGCGGCGCCGGATCGATGGAAAAGGGCGACGGGTGCGGCCCCGACTGGAAGAAAAGCGCGTTGACGACGATGATCAGGCTTGCCGCAAAGGCAGTGAAAATAGCAAGAGAATCGATGGGCCGGCGGACAGCTTTTGCCCACACCATGAATGCGAGGGTTCCCGCAACACTTTCCTCACGCACCGACTGCCTCCGAATTTCCTTGCGCCGCCTAGGCACTTTTCTTCACCCGCACGTCCGTGGGCGGCGAGGCTTCCTCACGCCGGCCCAAAGGATCCGCCAAGCGATCCGTCGCGGCGCCTCCCGGCGGCACGGATTGGTCATCTAGGCGTTGCACATCTGTGGCGCGCGCCACCGAAGCCTTGCTCGCTGCCCGCACCTGTTCGCAGTCAAGCGGCAGGCGCACGGACACGCGCGTCCCCTCCCCAACCCGGCTGCGAATGGACAACTCGCCGCCGTGCAACCGCACGAGGCCCTTGACGATGGAGAGCCCGAGGCCGGTGCCACCATGGCGGCGGTCATAGGACGCACGCGCCTGGAAATAAGGCTCGCCGATCCGCCGCAGATCCTCGTCGCTCATGCCAACGCCGTTATCCTCGACGGTGAAGATGACGACACCCGCTTCCGGGTGTGCGCCGACCACAACTTTTCCACCGCGGTTGCTGAAGCGGATCGCGTTCGACAGAAGATTGAGCAGAATTTGGCTGAGCGCGCGCCTATCGGCGATCATTTCGGGCAGATCGCCGCCAACCGAAGTTTCCAGCAGCACACCGGCCTCGCTCGCGGGCAATGCGACCAGTTCACAGCAGTGGGCGATAACTTGAGCCGGCGCCAATGGTTCCGCCGTAATCTCGAAATTGTCGGTTTCGATTTTCGACATGTCGAGAATGCCGTTGACAACTCCGAGGAGGTGGCGGCCGGAATCGTTGATAAGGGCGGCGTATTCGTTACGGCGCTTCTGATCGAGCGCCAGCACTTCTTCCTTCATCAGCATCTCCGAAAAGCCGATGACGGCATTGAGCGGCGTGCGCAATTCATGGCTCATCGTAGCGAGGAAGCGGCTCTTGCGAACATTGGCACGATCAGCCTCGGCGCGCGCCTCTTCGAGCGCATGCTGCTGCTGCTTGCGCGCGCTCACGTCGCGGAGCACAGCGACAACTTCGCGGCGATACTCGTCCGCCGTCTCCGCCGTCGCCTGCTGCAGCGGCCGGCAGCGCATTTCGATCCATACGTACTGCGCGGTGGCGTGGCCGGCGGCATCGACGCTGTCGCGGCGGACGCGGAATTCGACCGAACGGCTATCCCCCAGCGCCGCGGCGTCGCCGAGCGCGGTCAGGTAACCAGGACGATCGGCAACATGGACCAGGTCGAACAGGCCGTGATTAAGCAGCGCGCCGGCGGGCAAGCCGAACAATTGCTCGGCGGCGGGCGACACGAACAGCACGGCGCCATCGCGGCCGTGCCGCGTAATCACGTCGGTCATGTTGTGCGCCAATAGCCGGTAACGGTCCTCCTCCGCATAGAGCAACCAGAAACTGGTGCGCGCGAGTGCTTCGGCGCCAAGCGCGAGGCCGGTCGCATAGAGAGCGGCCGAAACGATGCCGAGCGCCGCGAGCGCCGCCTCGGGGTCGCCAGTTGTCGGCAACATATGCTCAGAGCGGAGAAACACGAGCAGGCCGGCGGCGGCCAACGCCAAAGTCGAGGCGGTCGCGACGACGCGCCGCGAAGCCGAGAGCGCCGCCTCGAGCGGAACTACCACTAGCCAAATGGCGGCGAACGATCCGATTCCGCCGGTCACCGACGCGACCATGGTGATCAGGCCGGTCAGCGCCAAGGATGACAGCACATGGGCGCTCTCGTAGCGGCCGGTGCGTGAGAGAAAGTAGGCCGTGAGGATCGGTGCGATGAGCCAGGCAAAGACGAGGAGCTCGATCGCGCTCGGCGTGCCACGCGCAATCAGATAGAGTGGGAATGAAGCCAGGGCGACCACACTGCCGAGCAGTCGGGGCGCGATGAACGCGCGATGGCGCGCCGCAGTCAGCGCGTCCTGCTGCGCCGTAGGGTGAACCAGCGTCTCGACGTAATCTCGGATCGGCGCGAAGACGCCCACGATGCCTTGCACGTCCGACTCCCAGACGCGCCCCCTTTTTGTGTAGCGTAATCGTGTCAGATGCCGCTTAAGCGAACGCTAAGGAAACGCCGGCGCCGCATGTCGGATCGCTGTGCGAAACGCCACGCACCGCGCAACATTGCGGTTTCATCCGGCATGGTGAATGGGCAGTTGCCGCCAACGCGGGACAGAGCTTTGTGGGATATCGAGCAGCAATCGGACCGTCCGCCCGACGAAACGTCCGTTGCAGCATCTTTCGAATTGTGGCGCCGCTAAAATTCGCACAAACTTTAGGTAAATAATTTTTTCTCAAAACTCATTTCGAATTGAGCGAAAATTTGCGGCGTATTCTGCTCGATTATGCGCAAAATCGCTCCGATACGGCGAACAACGCCTTCAATGCTGCCTGCTAGCCTGCGTCCAGTTGCAGTCATGCGCACTGCCTGGGATGCGGGACTCATGTTCTTCCTTCTGAGAATGGCGTTCTGGCTTGGGATCGTGCTGATCTTGCTGCCGGGCGCACCGCATCGCGAAGCATCGACGAGCAGCGTTGGCGCCGCCGACGCGATTTCGGCAGCGTCCGCGACCGTCCACGACCTCAAGGGATTCTGCACGCGCGAACCTGACGCTTGCACGGTCGGTTCCGAGTTCGCCACAAGTATGGGCTACAGAGCCCAGGCTGGCGCCAAAATGCTTTATGACTTCTTGACCGAAGCGCTGGCGTCGCACGAAACCACATCACGCGTCAGCGAGCCCATCAAATCGGCTGCGAACAAGCCTTTGCCGCAGTCGCGGGGATCGCAGAACACACTGACCCCCGCCGACCTGGCGCCGGCCTGGCGCGGGCCGCCGGCCCGCAAAACGCCCACGCATCCAGCGTAATTCCGGACCGTCAAGAGCAGCCAACGCCGAACGCGAACACGTCGATTTGCGCGTCCCACGGTCTTATATTAAGCCAGCGTGGGACACCCGACGATGGCCGACATTGACGAGATCATCGATAACTTTTCTGTCCTCGACGACTGGGACGATCGCTATCGCTACCTGATCGAGCTGGGGCGGGAACTGCCGCCCCTGGCTGAATCGGCGCGTAACGACGCCAACAAAGTGCAGGGCTGCGCGAGCCAGGTTTGGCTCGACACCGACGTGCGTCCGAATGGCGCAGAGGGGCCTGTGCTCGCATTCGCGGGTGACAGCGATGCCCACATCGTGCGTGGACTGATCGCCATCCTGTTTGCCATATTTTCAGGCAAGACCGCGAAGAGCATTCTCGCCACCGACGCGCTCGCAGTGTTCGAAAAAATAGGCTTGCGCGAGCACCTCACGCCGCAGCGCTCGAACGGCTTTCGCGCCATGGTCGAGCGTATCCGCACCGAAGCAAATGCGGCGCTTGCCGCCGCCGCCGCTTGAGCAGAACTGCTACCGCTATTTACGCCGGCGGCGCTGCTGACCCAGCCCCATCTGTTTCGCCAGTTGCGAGCGAGCCGCAGCGTAATTCGGCGCTACCATCGGATAATCGGGCGGCAGGGCCCACTTCTCGCGATATTGCTCCGGCGTCATGTTGTACTGGGTGCGCAGGTGACGCTTGAGCGATTTGAATTTCTTCCCGTCTTCCAGACAGACGATGTATTCCGAGCTGATCGAGCGCTTGACCGGCACGGCCGGCTTCAGCGGCTCGGCCGTTGTCAGAGTCTGCCCGCCCGACACGCGCTTCAAGGCGGCGTGCACTTGGCTGATCAGGTTTCCAATTTCACTGCTAGGCACCGAATTGTTGCCCACATAAGCTGAGACGATTTGCGCGGTCATCTCCATGTAGGCGCTTTCGCTTGAATTATCGGCCATAGACCAGATCTCTGCTGTGACTTCTGGGAACGTTATCCGCCGTTTATTTCCGGCAACGCTCCCGGGCGCGGCGCCGCGGAAGTTGCACCGCTGAGTCTATACTAGAGATGCAGAGTCAAAGCAATAAAACTGCGTCGGGATTAGCGCAGTTTGCTGATTCAAATCAGTACTATTCTTTTGTTATACAGAATAGCGGAGGCAAGTGGTGCAAATACGCACCACATTGGATCAGCCGTTCTTCTCGATGTGATTACGCAACTCGGTGATCGAGCCGAAACGCACCGTGCCGCCCGGCAGCTGCGCCTCGATGGAACCGTCAGAGTACAACGTATAGGCCATGCCCTCGACCACGCCAGATTTGAGGATCGATACCGGAGCGGGCGCTGCCTGTCGGACTGCAGCGGGCGGCGCTTGCGGCGTTGGCTCGCTGCTGTCGGCTGAGTGCGGCGCCGGTGGCGGCGGCGTCACTTGCACGGCAGGCGCGAGGTCGACTTCCGGTGTGGACGCGGAGGCTGGCGCCTTCGGCCAAAGTGTACTGAAGACGGAGTCCTCGGGCTGCTGCTGCGGCTTGCGAGCGGGGCGAACCGCCACGGTAAAGCGGGGCGCGGTCTTGACCTGTCCGGCCCCATTGGGGCGACCGGACACGCTGTGATCGACGTCGCCGCTCTCGTCATCGAGCCGAACAGGCGCTTTTGGCAGCAGCGAGACGTCGCTCTCTTCCACCACGAGGGGGACTGCCTCCTGGAGGGACTCCGGCGACCTGCCGACCGAAGGTACCGGACGCGCTGCCAGGGGAACCGGTTGCAAATGGGGAGCCGCCTTCGGCTTGGGTGGAAACGGAATGCGAGCCGGTTCGTTCGGTTGGGTCGTCGGTGGTGCGGCACCGCCGATCTCGCCGAGACGAGCCGGACGCGGCATGGGCCGCACCATCAGCGCCCGCTCCACACGCTGTAGCGCGCGGACGACGAATGAAAGGCCGATAAGGATGCAACCACCAATCACGGCGATCAGCGCCGGCAAGACGTTGGTCGCATCGAAAGTGTGGTCTTGGATGGATACACCCGAGGCCACCAAGCCTAGGCCGGCCGCGGTGATTACGGCCCCTAGCAACAACAGAAACGCGTACATAAGCCTATCCCCACGCTGCGGATTACACGCCCTGCAGCCCAGCCATTTTTCAAACTATTTTGGCCGCCCTCTCCCCATGGCGCAAGCGCTAATGTCGGCGAGGCCTCTCGAGCGGCTTACGCGCGGCCTTTATGGCACACGTTCCCGAAGCCTCCTTCCGATACCAGGGCCCTCGTAAACGATTGCAAAGTCAAGAAAATCCCCATCCTCGTGTGCAGCCGCCCGACTGCGTTCACCGGTCCTCGATTGCCTCGGCGAGTGCCTGATCGAACGGACGTTGCTCAAACCCCGGCATTGGGCCTATCTAGAGGAACAATTCTCTCGTCCCAGCAGTTTCAACGCTACACCCCCCGCCCGTTCGGCATCACATTGAGGAGTAGACTAATGGCATTCACCCTGCCCGAGCTTCCGTATCCGTACGACGCGTTGGCGCCCTACATGTCACGCGAGACGCTCGAATTTCATCACGACAAGCACCATCAGGCCTACGTGACCAATGGCAACAATTTGGCCAAGGGTACCGAATGGGAGAACAAGTCCCTTGACGATGTGGTCAAAGGCACGTTCGGCAAGAACCCAGGGCTCTTCAACAATGCTGCTCAGCACTACAACCACATCCACTTCTGGAAATGGATGAAGAAGGGCGGCGGCGGCGACAAGCTGCCCGGTAAGTTGGAAAAGCAACTGACTACCGATGTCGGGCCCCTTGCCAAGGTCAAGGAAGAATTCTCCCAGGCCGGCGTCACCCAGTTCGGCTCCGGATGGTGCTGGCTGGCGGTCAAGGACGGTAAGATCGTCATTACGAAGACGCCGAACGGCGAAAACCCCTTGGTCCACGGCGCCAAGCCGATCCTTGGCTGCGACGTGTGGGAGCACTCCTACTACATCGACTACCGGAACCGGCGGCCGGACTACATCAAGGCGTTCCTCGACCACCTGGTCAATTGGGACTACGTTGCCGAAATGTACGAGGCGGCAATGAAGTAACGCCGACGGCGGGGCCTCCGGCCCCGCCCTGATCTACCTCGTGCCGCATTGGTCCGCTTATCTGGCGCGTTGCGTTCGTGACTCACGGTCATCATTTGTCGAGGCTCGACTGAGCCTTGACGCGACGCGCAGTTGAGGCCGGGCCAATCGTGCTCCAATCCGTCGCCAAGCCATTCCTCCTGCGCGTGGGAACGACCGCTGCCGCGCAATGGATGGATGCGCTGGCGATACTCATCCTGGTGATCGTTAGCGCCATTGCTGCGGCAACGTTCCGCGACTACGGGCTGGGCTGGGACGATTACACCCATTCGCAGTACGGCGATCTTCTGGTCGCGCTTTATTCATCGGGCTTCACCGACCAACGGGCGCTGTCTTTCGTCAACCTTTACATGTACGGCGGCGGATTTGATCTTCTGTCCGCGCTCGCCGCGAAGGTTTCGCCGTTCGGCCTGTTCCCGACGCGCCGGCTCGTCGGCGCCACTATCGGCATTTTCGGACTGTTCATAACTTGGCGGCTGGGGCGCCGGTTCGGCGGCCCGCTCGCCGGTCTTGTCGCACTTATCCTGCTCGCCGTTTGCCCGCTCTACTACGGCCACATGTTCATCAACGCCAAGGACGGCCCCTTTGCGGCGGCAAACGCGCTCGCGCTCCTGGGCATCGTTCGCACCTTCGAAGAATATCCGCGCGCAACTCCTCCGACGATCACGCTGTGCGGCATCGGACTCGGACTTAGCATCGGCGCCCGCATCCTTGGGGGCTTTACGGTTGTCGATGCGCTGTTTCCGCTTTTCTTCATCCTCGCTGCCCGCTGGCGCGTCGAGGGCTTCAAGCCGGCGGTTCGCGAATGGGGCTCATACTTGGTTGCATTCATTCCCGGCGTAATCCTCGCCTATCTGATCATGGGCCTGGTCTGGCCGTGGAGTGTGGTCGCACCGCTCAATCCCGTTCGCGCGGCGGAATACTTTTCCAGATTCTTCGAGAAACCCTGGCGCGAGCTGTTCAACGGCCAGCTGATCGAAGTCACACAAATGCCGCGCGACTACGTGCCGGTGCTGCTCGTGGTGCAAGTGCCTTTGCTGATGCTGGTGACCGGGCTCAGCGGAACCGTGGGTGCCTTCGTCGCGGCCGCGCGCGGCTGGCAGCAAGGCGCCGACATCCCCCGTCGCGCCGTGCTCCTTGCCCTCGTGCTCGCGCCGACAGTGCCGGTTCTGGTCACGGTCGCCACACGGCCCGGCCTATACAATGGCATCCGCCATTTCGTGTTCATTTTGCCGCCGCTCGCCGTCTTGGGCGGTCTAGCCGTGGCGTGGTTGGCGCAGCATGTTGAGCGCGTTGGCCCCCTGGCGATGGCCGCAGGCGCCCTCGCGATCATTGTCGGCATCGCGCCGCCGGTGGTCGATATGGCGCGGCTGCACCCCTACGAATATACCTATTACAACCGCCTCTTGGGCGGCGTTGCCGGGGCGCGGCCGCGGTACATGCTTGACTATTGGGGCCTGTCGCTGACGCAGGCGTCGCGCGAGCTACTCGCGTACCTCGACGATCACCACCAGACACCCCCCAAAGGCCAGTGGACGGCGGCGGTGTGCGGACCGCATCCACCCGTCAGCGTCGCGCTCGGCCCGCAATTTGAACTGACCTGGAATCCGAAGGGCGCCGACTTCGCCATGATGCTGGGCGAATTCTATTGCGCCCAGCTCGACGCGCCCCTGCTGTTGCAGGTCGTCCGTGAAGGCATTGTCTATGCGCGCGTCTATGATATTCGCGGTCGTTCCATCTCGACCCTATTCACCATCCCTACGCCTTGATTGACGGCGGTCCGCGCATGGTCGCGCCAGTCTCAACTTGTCACAAGGAGTTCAGACAATGGTCAGCGTCTACGTCTTCGACGCCTACGGCACCTTATTCGACGTCCATGCGGCAATCGCGCGCCATCGCGCAGAGGCCGGCCCCGAAGCCGACCGCTTTTCGGAGCTTTGGCGGACAAAGCAGCTAGAATACACCTGGACCATGACGCTCGCCGGTCAATACGCCGACTTCTGGACGTTGACGGAGCGCGCATTGGATTATTGTTTCGCGCGGATTAGTTCCGTCGATCGGGCGCTGCGGGGAAAGCTGCTCGAAGCCTATCTCAGCCTCGATCCCTTTGCGGATGCGCAGACGGCCCTTGCGCAGCTGAAGGATCGCGGGCTGCGCGTTGCCATCCTCTCTAACGGCGCGCCGCGCATGCTCACCGCCGCGGTGAATGCGTCAGGCCTCGGCAAAATGCTCGACGGCGTGCTCTCCGTCGACACCGTGCGCATGTACAAGCCGCGGCCGGAAGTCTATGCGCTCGTCACCGACAGTTTCAGGGTCGCTCCGCAAGATGTCGCCTTCGTCTCCTCGAACCGATGGGACGTCATGGGGGCCGCTGCATTTGGCTTTCACCCCATTTGGGTCAATCGCGCTCGGATGCCCGAGGAATACGCCGACCGGCCGCCCGATCGAGTCATCCATGAACTCTCGGCACTGCCTTCGTTGGCAATCTAGCGAAAGCGCCCTTCCGGCGGCTTACGCAACTTGATCGCGCCTTTCGCTCGCCTCGGGATGTTTCAGAGCCGTTACGATCTGCTGCTTGGTGAGCCCCGTCCCATCGTCGCCCTCGATCAGCAACGTGACGCGCCCGCTTTCGTTGATGTGCCGGGCCCAGCTCATCGCTTCATCGAGAAGGCTGAACTCCTTGAAAAGGTGGCGATCCTTCTCCATGGGCGAGATGGATTCCGAGCCGCGCGGACCTGAATAAACGCGATAGGTCATCGGTACCTCCTTTTGTGAACGTCATCTCGTTTGCGAGTGAGCGCGTCGGCGCCTGACCGACGCTTCTGATCAACGCGCAATGCACAGAAAGCGTCTCACCGCGGCCGGCGCGGCGCGTTGACGCGGGCGAAACGGCGCTGTTACCATCCGCGCAAAGGCATAATCGGGGGAGGAATCCAATGCGCCTATTTGTTGGGCTGGCACTCGGCATGGCCTTAATGGCGGCAATGCTTGGACAATCGGCCTACGCGCAGGGGGGTGCCATTTTTATCGCCACCTATGTCGACGTGATGCCGAATTCGGTCAATGCGGGCGAGGCCCTGCTCGACCGCTACCGCGAAGCGAGCCGCAGGGACGAGGGTAACCTTCGTTTCCAAGTGCTTCAGGAAATCTCGCGTCCGAACCGCTTCGCTGTTGTTGAAGCGTGGAAGGACAAGGCCGCCCTTGACGCCCACGTCGCCGCTGATCACACCCGTGCGTTTCGCGAAAAGCTGAAGGCGATCCAAAACGCTCCGTATGACGAGCGCATCAACAACCTGCTCTATTCCGGGCAGGACGCTACGGAGAATCGCCGCAGCGCAGTCTATGTCGTGACCCATGTCGACGTCGTTCCGCCAGCAAAGGACGACTGTATGGCGTTGTTGAAAAACATGAGTGCCGATACCGCTAAGGATCCCGGCAATATCGGCTACCTCGTGCTGCAGCAGGCCAATCGCGCCAACCACTTCACCGTCTTCGAAAAATGGACCGGCATGAAGGCCGCCGAAGCCCACGCCATGGCGGACCACACCCGCGCCTTCCGGGAGAAACTCGTGCCAATCGCCGGCGCGCTTTACGACGAGCGCTTTTACAAGGCGTTGGACTGAACAAATCCTTCGCTGCGGCGGCAAAGGCCTACGCCGACTACTTCTCCGGCGTGAATTTCTGATCGCTGTAGGGCAGCGCTGCCGGGCGTTGGATTACGATGAAACCGTGATCCAGCGTACGGTGGCAATTGTTGCAACCGGCGCTCAGATTATCGAATGCGGCCATGAACGCTGCACGATTCTTCTCGTCGACCGCCTTCTGCAGCGCCTTGATCGGAGCGCCGACCATTTTATCCACTGTGTCGCTGCCGACGAGCTTACTGACGTCCTCGAAGCCCTCGTTCAGCTCGCCAACCTCATAATCGGCAAGCGCCCAATTGCCGGCACGGCCCGCGAACCAGAGCTTGATGTGGCGGAGCTGCTGCAGCGTCATGATCTCGCCGAGCCCCGGCACGTCCACAGACGGCGCCGGTGCATCCTCCGCCTTGGCCGCGAACCCTGCTGTGAGCAACACTGACGCGATCAACACCGCAAATCCCGGCTTCATAAAATTCTCCTCCGTAGGCGGACGACCGGACAAAACCAATTCGCGCCCGCCAGAAATGCCGCCCCCATCTCAGCTCATCGGCGCAAGCTTCTCACTGCACGCCTTCGGATGGGCCTGTTCGCAGGCCTGATAAAGCGCGGGGCATGCTTTTGCCGCGGCAAGCCCCGCCTCTATTGTCTTGACTCGATCACCTGCTGCGCGCGACTGCCCGTCATAGGTCAGAACCGCATTGTCGCGGTCCAGCCCGCGATCGGTCGCGAGAAAACGCTCCGCGGCGTCGAAATACGTGGTTGCGATCCTGATCGCCTCGTTGAGTTTTCTAGTGAACTCAGCGTTGGCACGCGGATCGGGGTTGACGACGCGCGCGTGCACCGCAGCATCGGTATAGAGCGCATTGAGCTTGAAATACGTGCCGCCGCATCGGGCGAGCGCCAGCCAATACGGCCGGCCACTGAAGGCGCCGGGCGCGGCCACCATGGCGTCGCGTTTGTCGCCTGCGACCGGAGGCGCCGGAGGCTCCTCCTCGGTGGGCGCACGCTTATGGCGCGTCTGCGCAGCGGCACTCGCGGCCACAATGAAAGCAATAGCGAAGACGGTGGATTTCGCGAAAATTCCCGGCATGGTGCGATTATTAGCTGGTCAGACCGCCAGATTCAAAACTTCTCGAGCCAGGGCCGCAGCTCGATCTCCCAGGCCCAGGCGCTGCGGTCCTGCCGCAGAAGATTCAGATAGTTCTGCGCGATCGCGTCCGGATCGAGCATACTGTCGGGCCGGTCGGGGGCTTCGGCGCGGCGCGCGCTGCGGATGCCGCCGTCGATGACGAAGTGGGCCACATGGATGCCTTGCGGCGACAACTCACGCGCCATGCTCTGTGCCAGTCCGCGCAGCGCGAACTTGCCCATGGCGAACGGAGCAGATTGCGCATAGCCCTTTACGCTCGCGGACGCGCCGGTGAACAGGATCGCGCCGTGAGCGTGCGGCAGCATGCGTTTGACCGCTTCCTGCGCCACAAGGAAGCCGCCGAATGCGCTGACAATCAGCGACTTCTCGACCTCTGCGGGATCGAGTTCGGCGATTGGGCCGCGCGTGCGGTAGCTCGCGTTGTAGACAATCACATCAGGGGCGCCAAGCGCAGCCTCGACGTCGGCAAAAAGCCTCACCACATCGCTGCGCTTGCTCGCATCGCAGGCAAAGGCCTTGCCGCCGACCTCTTGGGCTAGCGGCCCCAGGTCGGCCGCGCGCCGCGCCGCGAGCGCGACGGCCATTCCGGCTTTGGTGAAGAGGCGTGCCAGCGAGGCGGAAAGACCCGACCCCACCCCGACGATGAGCGCTGTGCGATAGGTAGGTACGGTCATACGGGCCTCCACGCGGCTTTTCCGGTTCGCGAGGCGATATGAGCAGGGGAACGGTCGGTCTCGTCAAGCGCTCTTATAGGCGGCCTCGCAACTGACGGCCGATACACGGCTTCGTTTCATCGTCGGAGTCTATCGCTCAATCGACCACCGCGACGGCGTTGATCTCGACCAGGCAGCGCGGGTCGGTGGCGAGCCGTACCACCTGCACTGTCGTCGTCGCCGGCTTGGCATCGCGAAAATATTCGCCCCAGACGCGATTGAGCGCATCCTGATCCGTGAGATCGGTCACAAACCGGTCGGCGGTGACTACGTCCGCGAAGCTCGCGCCAACTGCCTCAAGCCCGCGCTTGAGATTTTCCAGCGCTGCCCTCGCCTGCCCCACCATGTCGCGCGGCATGGAGTCGAATTCCTCCGGACGATGCGGATGGTGATGATAAACCGGCGCCGCGGTGACACCGGCGAGATAGACCGTAGTCCCTCCCCTCACTTTGATCGCCGGCGCATAGGGCATCCACATGTCGGGCGCGTCCGGCCAATGAATGTGCTCGATGGTCTTGGACATGACTTCGCTCTCTCCGCATTTGATCCGTCTGAGATGCGCGTCTCCGCACCGCGAGCCGCATAGTCCCGGAGATTACATCCTGAAAACGCCAAACTTCGTCTCCGGGATCGGCGCATTCAATGCCGCGGAGAGGCAAAGCGCCAGCACGCGCCGCGTCTCTGACGGTGTAATGATGCCGTCGTCCCAGAGCCTGGCGGTGGCGTAATAAGGATTACCCTCCGCCTCATACTGGTCACGGATGGGTTGTTTGAACTTCTCTTCCTCGGCCGCGGACCACTTTTTCCCGTCCGCCTCGATGTTGTCGCGGCGCACGGTAGCAAGCACGCTCGCCGCTTGCTCGCCGCCCATCACCGAGATACGCGCGTTCGGCCAAGTGAACAGGAAGCGCGGTCCATAGGCCCGCCCGCACATGCCGTAATTGCCGGCACCATACGAGCCGCCGACGATCACAGTGATTTTCGGGACCTGCGCACAGGCGACCGCGGTGACCATCTTGGCGCCGTCCTTGGCGATGCCGCCGGCCTCATAGTCGCGTCCCACCATGAAGCCGACGATGTTCTGCAAGAACAGCAGCGGCATGCGGCGCTGGCAGCACAGCTCAATGAAATGGGCCGCCTTGAGAGCGCTCTCAGAAAACAAAATGCCGTTGTTGCCCAAAATACCGACCGGAATACCGTGGATATGCGAAAATCCGACGACCAGCGTCGGGCCGTAGAGCGCCTTGAACTCATCGAACTCGGACCCGTCGACGAGGCGCGCGATCACCTCGCGAACGTCGTATTGCTTTTTCAGATCGGCCGGCACGATACCGTCAAGCTCGCTGGCGTCGTATTTCGGCTCCGACGGCTTAGCGAGCGCAGTGTCGATTGCCTTCCTCGTGTTCAGATTGGCGACGATACGGCGGCAGAGCGTCAGGGCGTGCCGGTCGTTTTCAGCTAGATAATCCGCAACGCCGGATTTCTTCGCATGTACCTCGGCACCGCCGAGCTCATCGGCACTGACCACTTCGCCGGTCGCGGCCTTCACCAGCGGCGGCCCACCGAGAAAGATCGTGCCCTGGTTCCTGACGATTATGGTCTCATCCGACATGGCCGGTACGTACGCGCCACCTGCCGTGCACGAGCCCATAACGACGGCGATCTGCGCAATACCCGCCGCCGACAACGTTGCCTGATTGAAAAAAATCCGGCCGAAATGTTCGCGATCGGGAAACACTTCGGTCTGATGCGGCAGGTTGGCGCCGCCGGAATCGACCAAATAGATGCACGGCAGATGATTCTCGCGCGCAATCTCCTGCGCCCGCAGATGTTTTTTCACCGTCAAAGGATAGTAGGTGCCGCCCTTGATGGTAGAATCGTTGCAGACAATGACGCACTCGCGCCCGGAAACGCGGCCGATGCCCGTTATGATGCCGGCCGCGTGAATGTCGTCATCGTACATCCCGTAGGCGGCGAGCGGCGACAGTTCGAGGAACGGCGCGCCCGGATCGATGAGCGCCATGACGCGTTCGCGCGGCAACAGTTTGCCACGAGCCAGGTGGCGGTCACGGGCGCGCGGTGGGCCGCCCTCGGCTGCCTTGGCGCGCCGCTGTTCAAGTTCCGCTGTGAGCGCTCGCATCGCCGTTTGATTTGCGCGGAACTCGCCTGATGCCGAGTCGATTTTTGATGTGATGACCGCCACCAATGCCCTCGCCTGCGATATGAACAAATAGTCAGAGACGCGTGCGTTGCACAATCGCCGTGGATCTATTTCTGACAAATATCACATCGCGCGGAAACTTTCCCTACTCGCCTGCGTTCCTGTGGGAGCGCCTAGCTCGCGGCGGTAGATCAAACGAAGAGAGGGCGGCCTGACGCCGCCCTCTCCTCTTTTTCAGTCCACAACGATCTCGCTCTACGCGCGGACTTCCTGGCGCTGAAACACCACGTAGCCGATAACGAACAGCAAGATCACGGTCGCCATCAAGCCCACGATCTGCGGCCACGCGATCAAGACACTCGCGCCCAACGGCAACGGCGCTCCCAGAACGGCGCCCTGCAGCTGGCTCAAATAGATCGGCCCGAGCGCACGGGTGGTCGGATCGAGGATCGCCACTACGATTTCACCGAACAACGTCGACGGCGACAGACGTGCCAGGATCTGTTCCGCAATGGCCGTGCCCGGCGTTTGCAATCCGAGGGCGACGTAGCGCGGGTCGGGCGGAACGATAATCACCGCTATTACCCTGCTCAGTATCGGCCAGACGAATGAGAGAAACAGCCACAGTCCGAGCGTTACCAGAGCCGCAGTCGCCGCTGAACGCATCAGAATGGAGAACAACATGGCAAGGGCAAGCCACACGCCGGCATAGACAATGGACACAAGCAGGAACACGAAGGCTCGCGCGATTTCTTCGCCGCCGGGAGGAATGCCGATGAACAGGAGTCCGAGACCGATCACCAAAAGCCAGAGCACCACGAGAGCTATGGCCAGGGTCGTCAGACCGCCGAGAAATTTTCCGAACAGCAGAGCATCGCGATAGATCGGCTGGGAGAGAATGCGCGAGAGCGTGTGTCCGTTGTGTTCGCTGTTGACCGAATCGAAACCCAGCCCAATCGCCATGAGCGGGACCAGCAAGGTCAACCAGGTGATAAATGAGAAGAGCTGCTGCTGCTGGCCCGATCCCGTAAAGAATCTGAGGAAAAGGAATGGGTCCTCAGCGACTGTGTCCTTGATCTGCTGACTCGCCACATACACAGTGCCGACCGCGATCACCATCACGATCAGCTCAAGAACGACTAAGCGGACGCTGGTCAGGTGATCCGCAAGCTCCTTCAGCGTGACAACGCCGAGGCCCTGAAAGGCCGAGCCTTCACGCCGCATGGCGGGCTCCTTCCTTCGGCGTCTCGAGCTTGGCATCAAAGTAGTGGGTATAGATCGCTTCGAGGCTCGGCTCCTGAACGCCGAGATATTTCAGCCGGCCGTGCATCGCCACCACCTCCGCCGCAGCCTCGGAGCGTACATCGCGGTCGGAGTGCAGGCGCAGCTTGCCGATGCCGGTCTGCTCGACACCGCTGACGCCGGGGATAAGCGCAAGCCTCTCGGCAAGCCCGGCGCCCTCCGCCTCGATGTCGACTACGTAGCCGGCGCCGAGAACCTCGCGGCCCAGTTCCGACACTGTGCCCATGAGTGCGATGCGCCCGGCGCTGAACAGCGCCACGCGATCGCAGACGCTTTGCACACGCTCAAGCAAGTGCGACGACAGCAGGACTGACACACCCTCCGCCTTGAAGCGGCGGATGATGCCAAGAAGTTCGGAAGTGGCGTGCGGATCCAATCCCGACGTCGGTTCGTCGAGGATGGCGATCTGCGCTCCCTTCATGACGATCTCGGCGAGCCCAAGCCGCTGGCGCATGCCGCGCGAGAACGTGCCGACGCGATGGTCGGCAAACTCGGCAAGCCCGACCTGCTCAAGCGCGGCGGCGATCCGCTTCTCGCGCTCCGCGAACGCAAACCCGATCAACCGCGCGGTGTAGCGCAAGTTATCGGCGGCGCTGAGCTGATCGTAAAAGCCCACCGTATCGGGCAGATAACCGACCCGCCGTTTCACCGACAACGGTTCGCGCGCCGGGTTGAACCCAAGCACGCTCACGTCGCCCTCCGAAATGTCGGTGAGCCCGAGCAGCATCAGGATGGTCGTCGTCTTGCCCGCGCCGTTGGGGCCGAGGAGCCCGAAAATCTCACCTCGCCCGACGGTGAACGAGATATGATCGACGGCGACCGCCTGTCCGTACTTCTTGGTGAGGCCTTTGGCCTCGATGACTACATCGCCACTCATCGCCGGCCAAACCTCGCCACCGCCCCGACCAGCACAAGAAGCGCGGCGCCGATGATGCCGACGCCAGCGATGCCCCACATGGTGGAGGTCGTCACCGTAACGCGGAAATCGGTGGAGGCCGACTCGCCACGCGCCGCGGCGCGCATCGTCGTCACATAATCGCCGGCGATCGCCTTGTCGGTCGGCGTGATGAGCGCCTGCACTTCCTTATTCTCATTCGGGGCAATGCGGTCGACCGATTTCGGATTGAACGTGACCTTCCAGCCGCTCGGCGCCGAGCCACTGAGCTCGACATCCTCCGCGGGCGCCGTGCCGATATTGGTGATGACAATCGGGACCGTCGTCTCCTTGCCGGCCGAGGCGCGCGTGGAAACCAAGCCCTCGCGGCCACTGACTTCGAGCCTCGGCTGGCCGGTGATGTTGAGACCGAGATCAGCCGTGGCTGATACGTCCTCCGCGCTCACCCGTGCCATGACCTTGTAATCTCCGGCCGCGGCGGTATTCGGCGGGGTCACCTTGAGCTTCACGTCCTTGCTCTGGCCGGCATCGATCGGTACGGCGTTGAGCTCCTGGCTGCCGTATTGCTCAGTGAACGAGACATCGAAGTTGGGCGGCGCCTGCGCGGCAAGGCTAACTGTCAGCTTCTTACCGCTGTCGTTCTTGATGGTCAGTTGATACTCGAAGCTCGACTTCGATGTGCCGCGCAATTCCGGGAGTTGAGGGGTCAAGGTCAGCTTGGCCGGCAAATCTTTGGCAAGCGTGACCGAAATCGGCAGATCGAGCTTCGTCGTGTCTCCGGCCGCAGTGACGGTCAGCGTCTGCGTTCCGATGGGAGCATCCTTCGGCACGTCGAGCCGCAACTGGAGGGCGACATTGGAGTCCGTGGCCGGCATCGCGGCGGCAACCGGCTGGCCGCCACCCAACAGCGTTGCCGTCCAGCCCGTGGGCACTCCGGAGACCGACAGGGCGAAGCGTTGCGGCGTCATATCGTAATTCTGCAGCCGCAGACTGATCGTCGAGGTCTCACCCGGCCGCACCGTGACCGCCGGGTAATCGCTCATCAGATAAAGACCCTTGACGTCCTTCGGAGCTTCTTGGGCCTGGGCCGCCGCCGCGAAAACAACCGCGAAAGCGGCTACAGCGGCGATAAATCCATATCGCATTGACGTTGGCTCCCGTGCAGAGAATTGGTTCGGCTTGGCCCCCAAACCCGGCGCGTTCCATCGAGCGCTGGTGGGGAGACCGGTATTGTCGGTGCAATCGTGACAAAATTGCGCAGAGATTGCCCAATTTAGCAAGGGCTGCGGTAGAGAGCCGCAGCTTATCGCCGTTACCGCGGATGAGCCGCGCCGCAGCGAGCATTCAGATGTCAAACTGTGATAAATCGCAGTTGGGGACGAACCTGGAGTTCGGTGCGTGAAATCGCCGCTACACTCGTCCGTGCCAATGGGCCGCACCAGCAACCTGAGCGCGGGACTTTTGGCGTTTCGCCGCGCAAACGCCCTGGAAGTCCTGCTTGCGCATCCGGGCGGACCGTTCTGGGCCAAAAAGGAGGATGGCGTCTGGACGATCCCGAAGGGGCTTGCCGAGCCCGGCGCCGACTTGTTTGCAACGGCCCAGCGTGAGTTCACCGAAGAGACGAATTTTGCCGCTATCGGCGAATTCATCGCGCTCGCGCCCGTCAAGCAGAAGAGCGGCAAGATCGTCCACGCCTGGGCATTCGAGGCCGACTTCGATCTTTCGTCATTTGCCAGCAACACGTTCGAGATCGAGTGGCCGCCGAAATCGGGACGCCGGCAAAGCTTTCCAGAAATAGATCACGTCGCTTATTTCACTCTCCCGGCCGCCATGAGCAAAATACTTGCCTATCAGCGACCGTTGCTGCGCGAACTTGAACAGCGCCTCACCTGAAGGAATTTACTCCCGCGGCACGTCGGGCCAATCGACCTCATCGTGCGGGAGAATCCACGGCTCGCGTCGCGCCGCTTCGCGCCATTCGCGCGAGGCCGGCAGCGCGATGACGGCGTCCATGTACGCGCGTGCAGTGGCGCTCACCTCAACCGCGTAGGTGTGAAAACGCCAGACGACCGGAGCATACATGGCGTCGGCCGCACAGAAGGCACCGTAGAGAAACGGACCGCCGCTGCCAAATTGCACGCGGCACTCGTTCCAGACGGCGTCGATGCGCGCGGCGTCCGCCGTTGCCCCCTGATCGAGGAGGCGCGGCTTCACCGGACGCCGGATGTTCATCGGCAGATGACGCCGCAGCGGCAGAAAGCCCGCGTGCATCTCCGCCGCGATGGCCCGCGCGTGCGCCCGGGCGTGTTCCTGCGCTGGCCAAAGCCCAGGAAACTTTTCCGCCAGATATTCGAGGATCGCGAGAGACTCCCAGACACACGTATCACCGTCGATCAGCACCGGCACCTTGCCTGCGCCGCTCAGCGCCCTGACTCGAGCCTTGAAGTCCGGCGCATCGAGCGAAATCAGCGTTTCCTCAAATGCGATGCCGGGGACCTTCATGGCAAGCCACGGCCGCAACGACCAAGAAGAATAGTTCTTGTTGCCGATGATCAGTTGGAGCGGCATGGACAGAGTTCTAACCTGGATTGCGCCGACGCAATCTCAAGGTAGCGCCGCCCCTGAAGTCCGCCCAGGCCAAGCCTGGATTACAGGTTTGTGGCAACGGCGAAGAAGGATACGACCAGCACGGCTGCCGTCGTGAGTACGACCGTCAATGCGGTCTCGATCCACGCCCACCGCGTCGATCGGGTCTCGGCTGCCGTCGCCTTCGCCTCGCCGGCGAGCGCAGCAGGAATATGGGTCGACATGACGCTCATTCCCCCAAGACATTGCGCCACACTCTTCAGCGCAATGGTTTCTCGTTCGGCGACGCATACACACGACCGAATCAGCCTCTCCCGGGGCAAATAGTATCCGGTTACTGCGAAGGACGGTTCCCTGGCGGCGTCGTTGGGCCCGCAATCCACAGTCCCTGACGCAAAAACGCGGCTATGGCGCAGGGAAAAGTTCGTTGGTCCTGCCAGTGAGCCGATAGGCTACAAGGCCAACCCATTCGTGGACGGCGGTGTCGGTCCGGGTCAGCCCCTCGCTGAGCGAGCCGGAAAGCCTGAGCAAATCCGCTGGGCCACGGGTACGCCAATCGACTGGGTAGGCCTCCACGGGAAAACCGGCCGCGCGGAACACAGCCATGGCGCGCGGCATATGATAAGCCGACGTCACCAAGAGCCAACGCTCGCCCGGTTTCGGATTGGCGATGAGCCGAGAAAAAACAGCATTCTCGACTGTGTTGCGCGATTGCTTCTCCGCCGTGATGCGGTCGGGGGCGACGCCGAGAGCCTCGAACTCCTTGGCGGCGAAGGGCGCTTCCGGAAGCTGATCGAACATCAACGCGGCGCTGCCGCCGGAAAAGATGATACGTACATTCGGGTAGCGGCGTGCAAGTTCCACGGTCGCAGTGATGCGCTCGGCCGCATCGTCGAGCTTGACGACACCGCGCGCTGCCGAAATGTCCGGCGAGATCGCTCCACCCAGCACGACGATACCGTCGGGCGGCCCGCGCGAAGCATCCCAGGGCGGGAAGCGCTGCTCCAGCGGCAGCAGCAGCGCATAGCCGAACGGCGATAATCCCGCGACCGCAATAAGCACGAGGCTCGTAACGACGAGCCAGCTCGCGAGCCGCGTAAGGCGGGTACACAGGAGCACCAGCCCGGCGATGCCGATCGAGATGAAAAGGTTCGACGGCAGCGCGAAGAAGCCCGCGGTCTTGGAGAGGACAAAGAACATTCCGCACTCCGCGGCAGGTCAGTCCACGAGCGCGTCTCGCGCCACGCGCTCGTTCACGAGCGCATCTCGCACCGTGAACGCGTTCACGCGCGAGACTTGCGCCACGCCGCGTAGCGCGCCTTGGCGTCCTCGTTCGGCGGATAGAGCCCGGGCAGCTTCACGCCCTTCTCCACTTCGCTGAACACCCAGCTCTCATAGAGTTCGTGCTCCGCGCCTTCGTGCGCCACGAATTCGAGCATGTTCTGCGGAATGACGACCGCGCCGTCGTCGTCCGCCACGATAATGTCGCCGGGAAAGATGGCGCAGCCGCCGCAGCCGATCGGCTGCTGCCAACCCACGAAGGTCAAGCCGTTGACCGAGGCCGGCGCCGCAACGCCGGCGCACCACACCGGCAACGCGCTGGTCAGGACGCCGGCACGGTCGCGGAGCACGCCGTCGGTGACGAGGGCGGTGACATTACGTTTCTTCATCCGCGCGCAAAGGATATCGCCGAAAATGCCGGCGCTCGCCACGCCCATGGCGTCCGCCACCGCAATCGCGCCCTCCGGCATTTCCTCGATTGCGGCTCGCGTCGAGATCGGATGGGCCCAACTCTCCGGCGTCGCCAGGTCCTCCCGCACCGGCACAAACCGCAGCGTAAAGGCCGGTCCAATGAGCCGTTCACCATTGGCCACGAGCGGCTTCGGGCCATTCATCCAACAGCGTCGGATGCCCTTCTTCAGGAGCATCGTCGTGATGGTCGCCGTCGTCACTTTGCGCAGAACATCAAAGACAGCATTGCTCATGGTTCGCCTCAATCGAAGAAAATCGCAGTACCCGCCGGGATCTATGCCTTAAGCCACGTGCCGATACGCTCGATCGCCTCGCGCATATCGCGGCGAGAGCCAGCGTAGCAGAGGCGCACGAATTGATTGCCGCGCAACGGATCGAAATCGATACCTGGCGTTACGGCAACCCCCGCCTCTTCCAGCATGCGCGTGGCGAAAGCGAAACTGTCGGTCGAAAGATGCGAGACGTCAGCATAGAGATAAAACGCGCCGTCGGCAGGAAGAAAGGAGTCGAGACCGGCGCGTGGCAAGCCCTCGAGCAGAATGCGCCGGTTCTCCTGGTATCCCTGCCTGACTTTTTCGAGCTCGGCGCGGCCGTCGAAAGCCGCCTCGGCAGCGATTTGGGAGAGCGTGGGCACCGAGATCGCGAGATTTTGCTGCAGCCGCTCGACCGCGCGCACCAGCGACGGCGGCACCACCATCCAGCCGATGCGCCATCCGGTCATGCAGAAATATTTGGAGAACGAATTGATGATGATGGCGTCGGACGAAATGCGCGCGGCGCTCTCGGCGGCAAAGGCGTAGTCGAGGCCGTGATAGATCTCGTCGGATATGACCGCGATCCCCGCATCTTCGGCGCAACGAATCAACTCGGTGAGCGCGGGACCACTCATCATCGTCCCGGTGGGATTGGCTGGGGACCCGATGATCACGCCTTTAACCGGTTGTTTGCGATGTTGCGCGAGCAGATTTTCGCCGGTGATCGACCATCGCGTCTGCTCGGTGGTCTCGATGCCTACGGCCTCGCAGCCGAGCGCATTGAGGATATGGCGATAGGGCGGATAGCCGGGCAGCGCCATGGCGACGCGATCACCAGCCTCAAAAGCGGCGAGGAACGCGAGAATGAAGCCGGCCGACGAGCCGGTGGTCACCACAATGCGTTGCGGATCGATATCGAGACCGTGCCACTCGCGATAGGCGCGCGAGATGCGCGCGCGTAGCGAACCAATACCGAGCGTTTCGGTGTAGCCGATCGCACCCTTCGACAACGCCGCGCGGGCGGCGGCGATTGCGGTGGTCGGCGCTTTCGCCGCAGGCTGCCCAACTTCCATGTGGACGATCCGCCTCCCCTGCGCGTCCAGACGAGCCGCGGCCGCCATCACGTCCATCACCAGGAACGGTGGAACAGCGCTGCGGGCTGACGGTTGCAATAGGCCTTTTGCCTTGTCGAGCATCACTTGGCCTTCGGCTCCAGATCAGCAACCATCGAGGCTCCCTTCCGCACTGCCCCGCCCCTATACTGCCGTATTCACAAGGTTTTGTGCCGCCGCTTCGCGCCACAGCGAACACGCGCGGTTGTGTTGACCGCGAGCAGCTCGGTCCATAGCTTGGGTCCCTAACGGCGGGATCGGAACTTTGCCCCAAATGAACGTTGCCAGACCTCCTAGCAAGGCGCGGCAGGCGAGGCCAGCTTCGCGCGTCATCAGCCTGGTCACTGTGGCCGCCGTCGCCTTGAGCAGCGTTCCGGTCCGGGCCCAGACCGGGGCAAATGCCGGCATCCCGATGATCCGCGATGCTGAAATCGAGCAGCTGCTGCGCGATTACTCACGGCCAATTCTGCGCGTGGCGGGGCTCGCCGACCAGAATATTCGTGTCGTTATCATCAACGAAAGATCCTTCAACGCGTTCGTGATGGATGCGCACCATATCTTCGTCAACGCCGGCGCGTTGATGGAGTCAAAGACACCCAACCAAGTCATTGGCGTCTTTGCCCACGAAACCGGCCATATCGTCGGCGGCCATCTGTCCAAGATGCGCCAGGAACTCGCCAACGCGCAGACCGCCGCCATTATTGCCATGCTGCTGGGCGCTGGCGCGCTCGTCGCGGGCGCCCGTTCCAACAACGTTGACATGGGCAACGTCGGCGGAGCGCTGATGAATGCTCCACAATCGTACCTGATGCACTCGCTACTGTCTTATCAGCGCGCCCAAGAGGATTACGCGGACCGCGCCGGCGTTCGTTTTCTGACCATGACCGGCCAATCCGCAAAGGGGATGTACGACACGTTCAAACGCTTTGCCGACGAGTCGATGTTCGAGTCCAGATACATCGATCCCTACGCGCAGAACCATCCCATGCCCCAGGAGCGCATGGCGGCGCTCGAGAACCTGGCGCACAATCAGTTCTGGGACAAAAAGGACCCGCCCGAACTACAATTCCGCCACGACATGATGCGGGCGAAGCTCTATGGCTTCATGGATCGTCCGTTGGAAGTGCTGCGGCGCTATCCGCCGACCGACACCAGCCTGCCGGCACGCTACGCCCGCGCCATCTCCACCTACCGTTTTGGCGACCTGCGCGACGCCATCACGCAGATCAACGGCCTGATACAAGCGCAACCCAACAATCCCTACTTCTACGAGCTTAAGGGCCAGGCGCTGCTCGAAGGCGGGCATCCGGCGGATGCGATCCCGCCCCTGGAACGCGCCGTTCAGCTCGCGCCCGACCCCGCGCTCATTCAGATCACGCTCGGCCAGGCGCTCGTCGCCACCGACAATACCAAGATGGCCGACGAGGCGATCCCGCTCTTGCATGCAGCCTTGATCAAGGAACCAGAATCCGTCGACGCTTATACCCAGTTGGCGATGGCCTATGGGCGCAAGAACGACCTCGCCGATGCCGATCTCGCCTCCGCGCAGGCCGCCTTCGCGCGCGGCGACAACAAGACGGCGCGCGAACTTGCGGAACGCGCCAAGCTGCGATTTCCCGTCGGATCGCCGGGCTGGGTGAGGGCTGACGATATCGTCGCATTCAACAAGAACGTGAAGAAAAACCCCCTCTTTCCGTGACTAGCGACAGAAAAGGACGAATACCCATGAAATTGATTCCGCGCATGGCGATTCCAATGGCAGCCGCGATGCTGATCGCGCTGCCGGCGGCGGCACCCGCGCAGTCATTCTCTCCCGATCAACGCCACGAGATCGAGAACATCGTGAAGGATTATCTCATGGCGCATCCGCAGTTGCTGCAGGACGTGATAAACGAGCTCGACAAGCAACAGAAGGAAGCGGCGGCGGAGAAAGCACGCACCAACATCAAGACCAACAACGCGACACTTTTCAATTCGCCGCATGAGGTGGTGCTCGGCAATCCGCGCGGCAACGTCACGCTGGTCGAGTTCTTCGATTACAACTGCGGTTACTGCAAGCATGCGCTTCCCGACATGATGAAGCTGCTGCAGACCGATTCCAATCTTAAATTCGTGCTGAAGGAATTCCCTGTCCTCGGCGAGGGCTCGGTCGAGGCCGCGCACGTTGCCGTCGCGGCGCGCATGCAGGATCCCACGGGCGCCAAGTACATCGAATTCCATCAAAAGCTCCTGGGCGGCCGCGGCGCGGCCGACAAGACGCGCGCGCTCGCCGTCGCCAAGGAGGTCGGGTTCGACATGGGACGACTTATGAAGGATATGGACAGCGACGAGGTGAAGACCACGATCGCTGAAGATCTGAAGCTTGCCGACACGCTCGGCATCGACGGCACGCCGAGCTACGTCGTCGGGGACGAACTGGTGGTTGGAGCCGTAGGCTACGACGAGCTGCAGAAGAAGATCGCGGCTTTGCGGAAATAACGGCGCTGCGCTCACCGTTGTGGCGCTGCCACCCTCCTCCGGCACCCGGAGGAGGGTTTTGCATTGTACAGTCGGCGGCCGGCACGACGGGCTACGCTCTTCGGGGCGCCATTGAGGCACCTTGCGCTTCCCCTTTACGGGAGCGTTCCCTATAAACGGATTCGGCGCGGCGGGCGTTGGCCCGCGCTGGCGCCAGCCGATGCGGTGCGCGGATGTCGAACACGATCTTTGTCCTCAACGGACCGAATCTCAATTTGCTCGGTACGCGGGAGCCGGAAATTTATGGCCGCTCCACGCTTGCCGACGTGGAGAAGCTGTGCCGCACCACGGCGCAGCAGTTCGGCCTCACTGTCGAATTCCGGCAATCCAATCACGAGGGCGAGATCATCGATTGGATTCAACGGGCGCGGGCCGAAAAGGCCGTCGGGCTGATCCTCAATCCGGCCGGGTTCACCACCACATCCATCGCGATACTTGATGCGCTCTTGACCATGGAGGCGCCGGTCATCGAAGTGCACATCACCAATATCCATAAGCGCGAATCGTTTCGCCAGCACTCGTATGTTTCCCTCGCGGCCCGCGCCGTGGTCTGTGGTTTTGGCATCGAGGGCTATGCTATGGCCATCTCTGGCCTCGCCTCTATGATAAGCGCCAAAGGGTGACAGTGGCGCGCAAGCCGGGAAGCTCGCCGATGCCAAAGAGTCCGACCATCGATCACGCGGTGATTCGCGAGCTGGCGCGGCTGCTCGAGGAGACCGGGCTTACGGAAATCGCGATCGAACAAAATGGCGTGGCGGTGCGCGTAGCCCGGTACACCGGCTCCAACGTCGCACGCGCGCGCGGCACAGAGCTGCCCGTTGCAGATTCGAGCGTTGCGGCGACCGTGCCGCCGCTGGATCCGGCGCGGCATCCGGGAGTTGTTGCCTCGCCGATGGTCGGCACGGCTTATCGCAGGCCGAAACCGGAGGCGCCTCCCTATGTGGATGTGGGCAGCGAAGTGAAAGCCGGCGAAACGCTTCTCATCATCGAGGCGATGAAGACAATGAACCAGATACCGGCACCGCGCTCAGGCACCGTGATTCAAATTTTGATCGAGGACGGCCACCCCGTCGAGTACGGCCAGCCGCTGATGATCATCGAATGACGCCGAGCAGCGAGCGGCGAGGTGCGCGTGGGGATGAGCTTGCTCGCCCGGCCCACCCCTCGCCATTGGCTGTTCGCTTCCACGGCCCGTGATGTTCGAAAAGATCCTCATCGCCAATCGCGGCGAGATTGCGCTGCGCGTGCTGCGAGCCTGCAAGGAGCTCGGCATCGCCACAGTCGCGGTGCATTCGACTGCGGACGAGGATGCCATGCACGTGCGCTTGGCCGACGAAAGCGTCTGCATCGGTCCGCCACCGGCCAAAGACAGCTACCTCAATATCCCGGCTCTGCTGGCGGCCTGCGAAATCACCGAAGCCGACGCCGTGCATCCCGGCTACGGGTTCCTGTCAGAAAACGCACGCTTTGCCGAGATTCTTGCCGAACACAAAGTGCACTTCATCGGTCCGCGCCCCGAGCACATCCGCCTGATGGGCGACAAGATCGCCGCCAAGCGCGCCGCCAGAGAGCTTGGCATCCCGACCGTACCCGGTTCCGACGGCGGCATCAGCTCTGACGAAGAAGCGTGCCGGTTGGCCCGCGATATCGGCTTTCCGGTCATGGCCAAGGCTGCCGCCGGCGGCGGCGGCCGCGGCATGAAGGTGATCCGCGCCGAAACCGAGCTTGCCTCGGCGCTCGCCATGGCGCGCGCCGAAGCAAAAGCCGCATTCGGCGACTACACCCTCTACCTGGAGAAATATCTGGAGCGGCCGCGCCACATCGAAATTCAGGTGCTCGGCGACGGCAAGGGCCGGGCGATTCATCTCGGCGAACGCGAGTGTTCGCTCCAGCGTCGCCATCAGAAAGTGTGGGAGGAAGGCCCCTCGCCCGCGCTCAATGCGACGGAGCGCGACGCCATCGGCGAAACCGTCGCCAAGGCCATGCGCGAGATCAAATATCTCGGCGTCGGCACCGTCGAGTTCCTTTATGACGACGGCACATTTTACTTTATCGAAATGAACACCCGTATTCAGGTGGAGCACCCGGTGACCGAAATGATCACCGATATCGATCTTGTTTTGGAGCAGATCCAAGTCGCTGCCGGCAACGATCTTCCGTTCGACCAAAGCAGCGTGAAATTCCACGGCCACGCGATCGAATGCCGCATCAACGCGGAGAACGCGGTCTCATTCCGTCCCTCGCCAGGCAAGATCATCCACTACCATCCGCCTGGCGGACTGGGCGTAAGGGTCGATTCTGCCGTGTACCACGGCTATACGATCCCGCCGTTCTACGATTCGCTGGTGGGCAAGCTGATCGTCCACGGCAAAACGCGCGCCGAATGCCTGATGCGTCTAAGACGCGCGCTCGACGAGTTCGTGATCGACGGTATCGAAACGACGTTGCCGCTGTTCCGCGCTCTGGCCGAGGAAAAGGACATCATCGACGGCGACTACCACATCCACTGGCTCGAAGAATATTTGGCGCGGCGGTCTGAACCGGCAGGCGGCGCTTAGGCCGGGACCGCGGCAGTCATCGGTCCCATAACCTCGCAGATGAGCCGCCCGACCATTTCCGGTTCGTAGGGCTTTCGCACAAAAACAGCTCCGCGGACGCGTGCTTCCGGCTCGAGCATTGCGACACGCGCCGAGGCATAGATCACCGGCAGCCCAGGCAAGAGCTGGCGCGCCTCACGCGCCAGCGCCGCGCCGTCCATGCCACCCGGCAGATTGATGTCGGTAAACAAGACGTCTACGGACGCCGACTCGAGACAGCGAAGAGCGTCCCGCGCGTTGCTCACCGTCTCCACCGCAAACCCGAGATCGCAGAGCGATTCCGCCATCCATTCGGCGATAAAGAACTCGTCCTCGACCACCAGGACACGGATCTTCTCCGTTTCGTTAACGATCGTGTCCATTTCGGCCGCCTCTCCGTTGCTTCCCCTGAAGCTTCGTGACTGCGAAACGTCCCGCGCACAGATACGTTCAAGCCGATTAAAATCTTAGCGATCGTAGCGTTTGCAGGCCGTAAACGGCGCGGGCACCCCGGAGCCTGACAGGTGCCTCATAAGCTAACGATTCGTGCCGTCGCCCAGGCGGGCGCACCTGAGCAACCCTTGAACGAAGAGCCCGGAGCCGGTTAAACGGAGGTCATGGCAAGCCGCGAGTCCGCCCTCATCGACATCACCCCCGAGGTGCTGCTCAAAGCGTACGCCTGCGGCATATTTCCCATGGCGGAGAGCGCGGACGACCCGGCCCTCTATTGGATCGAACCGGAACGGCGCGGAATTATCCCGCTCGACAAGTTCCACGTACCCGACCGGCTGGCGCGCACGGTCCGCT
Source organism: Xanthobacteraceae bacterium (assembly GCA_049584975.1). GTDB lineage: Bacteria > Pseudomonadota > Alphaproteobacteria > Rhizobiales > Xanthobacteraceae > BOG-931. The sequence continues at coordinate 68,862 of JBAUYV010000031.1, forward strand.
CCGACTCTTTTACCATCGTCACTGACCGCGACTTCGATGGCGTGATTGCCGGCTGCGCACAGCCGGCGCCAGGGCGCACGCGCACCTGGATCAACACGCGTATTCACAATCTCTATCGCAAGCTCTATGAGCGCGGCGACTGCCATACGGTCGAGGCGTACAAGGACGGCAAGCTCGTCGGCGGCCTCTACGGCGTCAGTCTCGGGCGCGCGTTTTTCGGCGAGAGCATGTTTCACAGCGAGCGCGACGCTTCCAAGGTCGCCCTGGTGCATCTGGTGGCGCGGCTGCGAGCCGGCCACTACCGTCTCTTGGATACGCAGTTCGTCACCGATCATCTACGCACGTTCGGCGCCACGGAAGTTTCACGGCCGGCCTATCACAAACTGCTCGATGCCGCGCTCGTCGGCGAAGGCAATTTCGCCGCGCTGCCGCTTGATCGCGCGGTGTCCGGCGCGACGGCACTAGCGCGCCTCGCTGGCTGAAATCGTTATAATTGGCCTTTGACGACGCGATCAGCGACGCCTTCAAGGCGAAGTGATGCGAGGGCGCAGCTACGGCTGGACGCCGGGCGCTGCCGGACGCTGACGCGCCGGTGCCGCTTGGCGGGGCTTTGGCGCGGCGGGGGCCGGAGCCGGAGGTGGCTTCACGGCGGGCTCAGCGACTTTGACGTTTTGAGGCGATGCGCAATCGGTAAGCCAGACGTCGTAGATGGGATGCTCAACTGCGTGCAGGCCTGGGCTCGATGCGAACATCCAGCCGGTGAAGATGCGCTTGATCTCGCCCTGCAGCGTCACCTCGTCCACTTCCACGAAGGCATCCGTGTTCGTGGCCTCCGTGGGCGGACGCGTGTAGCAGGCGCGTGGGGTGACTTGCAGCGCGCCGAATTGCACCGTCTCACCGATCGCAACATCAAACGAGATGGTGCGGCCAGTGATCTTGTCGAGTCCGGCAAACACGGCCTTTCCGTTTTCGATGTGCGGGGTCGGCGCCTCGACGACTGTGTCGTCGGGCGGCGGGGCTTCGGCGGCGGGCGGCGGCGGTGGCATACCCGCCGCATTACTCGCCGGCGGGGTCATGGGCGCCCGGCCATTGGGCGCTGGCGGCCGTTGCGCAGATCCCTGAGCCGGCGGAACCGGGGCCACCGATGTGCCCGGCGGAGGCGGTAGAGGTTGGGTCTCGATGGCAGAAGGCGGTGGTGGCGGCGGGGAATAGCCCGGCGCCGGCTGCCCCGGATAAGGACGCGGCGGTTGCCCCGGATACTGCACCGGCGGCGGTTGCTGCGGAAATGGACCGTTGGGAACGTCGGCCGGCGGGCGGGGCGGCGCGTCGCCGAAAATATTGCCGAACTGGGCCGCTGCCGGCCCCACCACGAGGGTTCCGCCGATCACGAGCAACAGCGCGGCGATACGGGCCATGGAATCTCGGGAAACTCTGCGTGAACGGCCTGAATGCGTCCCCGCGCATTGCCGGGTTAACATTTCGATTGCGGCAATTCCAGGGACCGGGACACTGGGAAACACCCACCACAAGTCGGCAATCGGAGGCTGGTCCGGCGCCGACGATTGATCGTTGACGACCGATTGCTCTCTATTGATTTCCTGGCGTCCACGCCTTGTAGTCGCCAGTCGCCTTGGGACGGCGGCCCTGCGCCAATGTCGAGCCGCTGGGACGATATGCGCCGGACGTGCCGGTGAGATTCGGCCGATGCGGCTTCTCCCAGGGATAGGCCTTTTCCTTATCCTGTGTCGGCGGCACATCTACGGTGTGGTGCAGCCAGCCGAACCAACTTGGGGGTACGCTCGTGGCCTCAGCGACGCCGTTGTAGACCACCCACCGGCGCTCAATGCCGAGGGCCGGATCGAGCTTGCCGTCCTTGGTCCGGTAATAGCGATTGCCGAACTCGTCCTCGCCGACAAATTCGCCGTAAAGCCAAGTCCATACTTGGGTGCCAAAAGTCTGGCTGTTCCACCAAGTGAATAATCGCTGGAGGATTTTCATCGTCGGCCGATCTTTAATAATTGCGTACGAATTTGGTCGCTAATTGCCACCCCGGAGCGGGACTGTCCAGGGGAGCCAGTCGCATGAACCCTGCGAACGATTTGCGCGTTTACCCATCCATTTGGCCATAGGGTTCACGGCATGTTGCAAGAGCTCCTTCAGCGCACACGGTCGACACTGAACGACTTGGCGAAAGCCTTCCCGTTCGCACCGCCTTGGGTTTTATCGGTCGTGGTGCTGGTCGGCGCAACTGTCGTCCTGTGGCTGTTGCATGCGGCGTTTCTCGCCGCGCTGCGCCGGCTGCTGCAAGGGCAACGGCCCTATCTGCGATCGGTCCTCGACAGGACCAGAAATCCGACGCGCCTGGGACTCTTTCTTATTGCCCTTGCGATCGCCCTGCCGACAGCGCCGATCGGGTCCGACGCCGAAAGCGTGATCGCGCGCGTGTTGATTTTGGGCACGATCTGCCTGCTCGGCTGGATCGCGCTGACCGCTCTGCATATCGGCGCCAGCCTTTACTTGCAGCGTTTTCGCATCGACGCCGAAGACAATCTGGTGGCGCGCAAGCACCTGACCCAGGTACGCGTGCTGCTGCGCGTGCTCGACACCGTGATTGTCCTTATTACCCTGGGCTTTTCCTTGATGACTTTCGACGCGGTGCGTCAATACGGCGTCAGCCTGTTTGCTTCGGCGGGCGTTGCCGGCGTGGTGTTTGGTCTTGCCGCGCAGCCAGTGCTCAGTAACCTGATCGCCGGCGTGCAACTCGCATTGACGCAGCCGATCCGCCTCGAAGACGCCGTGACGGTGCAGAACGAATACGGCTGGATCGAAGAAATCAACGCGACCTACGTGGTCATCCGCTTATGGGATCTGCGGCGTCTGATCGTGCCGCTGAATTTTTTCATCCAGCAGCCGTTCTATAACTGGACCAGACAAGCCGCCAAGACCATCGGCAGCGTTGTACTCTACCTTGACTACGCGGCGCCGGTCGATGTCATCCGCAAGAGGGCCATTGAGCTGGTCGAACAAACAAAGCAGGACAACGCCACGGTGGTCAACGTCCAGGTCACCAATACCAGCCGGGATGCGATCGAACTGCGGGTTTTGGTCAATTCCGATTCGACCAACACCACATCAGATGTCTGCGCCGACCTGCGGGAAAAGCTGATCGCCTTCCTGACCCTGGAGCATCCTGAAGCGCTGCCGCGGCGGCGCAATAAGATCGTCGGTGAGACCGCGCCGCAAAAAGCCGAACCGCCCATGCCTTCCCCGCGCGCGACCTGACCGCAAGCTGAACGGACAGCGGCTAGGCTGATTTTGCCCCCAGCAGAGCCGTCGCAATCGCCGTCCATTCGGCCGCAAGGTCGCCCTCCGCTAGTTTTCGGCGCGCCTGCCGGTACCAATAGCGGGCATTGTCCAGGTCGCCCTCGACCCGGTGCAGATAGGCATGCACCCAGGCGCAGTCGGCCTCGTTCTCGCTCATAACCAGCGCGTGCGCCTTGTCCCAATCGTCCTTGCCGGCCCACCACAACCCGGCAAGCGCAGACGAAATGCCGGCCGGCGGCTTGGCCTTGGCGAGCGAGCGCTTAAATTCGGCTGGCGTCATAACAAACTTCCCGGCTACCACCATTTCTCCGGGGCGAACGATCCCGCGGCCTTCTCGATCACCGCGCCGAGCGAGAACAACGTTTCCTCTTCGAACGGCCGGCCGATCAACTGAAGACCTAGCGGCAGGCCCTGGGCATCGAGACCGCCCGGCACGGAAATCCCCGGTAGTCCGGCCATGTTCACGGTCACCGTGAACACGTCATTGAGGTACATCTCGACCGGATCAGCGCCGCCCTTTTCACCGATGCCGAACGCCGCCGACGGAGCCGTTGGAGTCAGAATGGCGTTGATGCCATCGGCGAAGCAGCGCTCAAAGTCGCCTTTGATCAGGGTGCGAACCTTTTGCGCCCGCAAATAGTAGGCATCGTAATATCCGGCGGAGAGCACATAGGTTCCAATCATGATCCGCCGGCGCACTTCCTTGCCGAAGCCGGCCGCGCGCGTGCGCTCGTACATGTCGACGATGTCGCTCCCGGCAACGCGCAGCCCGTAGCGCACGCCGTCATAGCGCGCGAGATTGGACGATGCCTCGGCAGGCGCCACCACGTAGTAGGCCGGGAGCGCGTATCTGGTCATCGGCAGTGAAACTTCGACCGGCTCGGCGCCCGCATCCTTGAGCCATTGGACGCCGCGCTGCCACAGTATCTCAACGTCCGCGGCAAGGCCGTGCACACGATATTCCTTCGGGATGCCGATGCGCATGCCTTTGACCGAGGCGCCAACGGCCTTCTCGTAGTCGGGCACCGGCAGGTCGACGCAGGTCGTATCCTTGGCGTCGGATCCGGCCATGGAGCGAAGCAGGATCGCGCAATCGCGCACGGTACGCGCAAACGGGCCGGCTTGATCGAGCGAAGAAGCGAACGCCACGATCCCCCAGCGCGAGCAGCGGCCATAGGTGGGCTTTATGCCAACGATGCCGCAAAACGCAGCCGGTTGGCGGATCGAACCGCCGGTATCGGTGCCGGTGGCGCCGACGCAAAGGCCAGCGGCTACGGCGGCCGCCGAACCGCCCGAGGAGCCGCCGGGCACGAGCTTCTGCTCCGAGCCGTGGCGGCGCCATGGCGACACGACCGGGCCGAAATACGACGTCTCATTCGAGGAGCCCATGGCGAACTCGTCGTTGTTGAGCTTGCCGAGGAGCACCGCGCCGTCGCGCCACAGATTGGTGGTGACAGTAGATTCGTAGGTCGGAACGAAATTCTCCAGAATTCTGGAACATGCTGTCGTGCGCAGGTCTTTGGTGCAAAACAAATCCTTCACGCCAAGCGGCAGCCCCTCGAGCGGCCCTCCCTCACCTTTCGACAGCCGCGCATCTGCCTCCCGCGCCATGGCGCGGGCGTGATCCGGCGCCTCCAGCACGAAAGCGTTGAGCGCGCGCGCTCGCTCCATGGCGGAAAGGTAGGCGTCGACGAGCTCAACTGCGGAAAATTCGCGCCCGCGCAACGCGTCACGCGTCTGCGCCAGGGTCAACGACGTGAGATCGGTCATCCGGCCGTGGGATCGTCGCAGGAAAACGGATTGTTCTTGTCGGCAACCTTCGCCGCTGCGTCTTCCGTTTGTTGCTCGCTTTCACCGGCCTGCACCGGCAAAGGCTGCACGGGGAACGCCGAAAACAGCGCGTCAACCGCCTCTGGGTCGTCAGCCTTCAACAGGCCCTGACTTTCAAGGTAGGCGAACCAGATCGCATCTTGTTCGCAGGCGAGGCACATCATGAAGTCCTGTGTTTTAGCCGCATCCGATCCTCGGGTCTCGCAGTGCTCGCCCGAGGATGGTGGAATGATGTGCAGTGAAGCACATCATTCCACCACTTTAGGAACGAGGAAAAAATGATCTTCGCGCGCGGGCGCATTTTGCACAATGGCGTCCGGGATACCACCGTCGGTCACTTCGTCCTTGCGCTTCTTCAAGGCCATGGGCGTGACTGACGTCATCGGCTCGATATCATCGACATTGACCTCGCCAAGCTGCGCGAAGAAGGCGAGGATGGCGTTCAGTTCGCCCTGAAGCGTGACTACCTCTTCTTCCGCGACAGCGATCCGCGCTAGATGCGCCACGCGGCGAACGGTGTCGGCATCAACGGACATGTGCGGTCAACCTTGGCTGGCCTCGATATCGGCGCGCTGCAACGCCCCGCCTATAGCAGAGGCGCCGTTTTCGCGCCAGTTGTGGCCGCCGACCAACTGGCGCAGCCGCTGCCCTTACAGCAATCTCGCGGCGGTGGACCGATCATTCTTGCCGCCACAATTGCCCGATCGCATTGCCCCATCCGATTGTTCGCGACGCGCGAGACGCCTAAGTTGAGGCCCTAATGCCTACGATCCGTCCGGTTCATGTCATCGGAGGTGGCCTCGCCGGGTCCGAGGCGGCGTGGCAAGTCGCGTGCGGCGGCGTCCCGGTAGTGCTGCACGAAATGCGGCCGCTGCGCTCGACCGCCGCCCACAAGACTGAGAAATTTGCCGAGCTGGTCTGCTCGAACTCGTTCCGTTCCGATGACGCGACGACGAGCGCCATCGGTCTCCTGCACGCAGAGATGCGCCTGCTCGGCTCTCTGGTCCTGCGCACCGCCGATGCTCACAAACTGCCGGCAGGCAGTGCGCTCGCAGTCGACCGTGAGGGCTTTGCCACGGCGATCACGGCCGCGATCGAAGCGGAGCCTCTCATTGAGATTCGCCGCGAGGAAGTTTCGACGCCACCGGCGGACTGGGACAGCGTTATCATCGCCACCGGACCGCTCACGTCGGTTCCACTTGCGGAGACAATCCGCGCGCTCACGGGCGAAGACTCGCTCGCATTCTTCGACGCCATTGCGCCGATTGTGCATCGCGAGTCGATCGACTTCGGCATCGCCTGGTTTCAGTCACGCTACGACAAAACCGGACCGGCCGGGTCGGGCGCCGATTACATCAATTGTCCGCTTACGCGCGCTCAATACGAGACGTTCATCGACGCTTTGCTCGCCGACGAGAAAACCGCGTTCCACGATTTCGAAACGGCGACGCCGTATTTCGACGGCTGCCTGCCGATCGAAGTGATGGCCGAGCGCGGCCGCGAAACGTTGCGTCACGGTCCCATGAAGCCCTTCGGCCTCACCAATCCGTACCGGCCGGGCGAAAGACCCTATGCGGTGGTGCAGCTACGTCAGGACAACAAGCTCGGCACCCTGTTCAACATCGTGGGTTTCCAGACCAAGCTCAAACATGGCGAGCAGGCGCGTATTTTCCGCACTATCCCCGGCCTCGCCGACGCCGAGTTCGCCCGACTCGGCGGCCTGCACCGCAACACGTTCCTGAATTCGCCAAAGCTGCTCGACGAAACGCTCCGCCTCCAGGTCATGCCGCGTTTGCGTTTTGCCGGTCAAATCACCGGCTGCGAGGGCTACATCGAATCGGCGGCGATCGGCCTTCTTGCCGGCCGCTTTGCTGCCGCCGAGCGGCTTGGCGAAGCGGCCAGCATGCCGCCCGCCACCACCGCGCATGGTGCGCTTCTCGGCCACATTACCGGCGGCCATATCGAGACCTATGATTCGCGTGCGCGCTCCTTCCAGCCCATGAACGTCAATTTCGGCTTGTTCCCGCCACCTGGCAGCGGCAAGGTGCACGATCGGAAAAAGGCGCTTTCCAGCCGCGCGCTTAGCGACCTCAACGCCTGGATCGCAGGGGCCGCACGCCACGCCGCCGAGTAAATCCGAACTCAATTGCCGGGCGAAGAACTACCTCGCGATGCGTGCCGGATCTCGTGCCGCGCGCCAGATCAGCCACTGCCGCCGCCACGGTGCGATTTCGGCTGGCGCGAAGGCATCTGAGCACTCCAGACGCGCGAGCCACGGCCGCACCAGCGCGAGAGGGAGAAAAGCTGGCAGCGCCGCGCCCGGCAGTTCCGCCATGCGCTTGGACGCCGCGGCCAGATGTTGGTTCGCGAGGTTTCGCAGTTCCGCGAGGGCCGCGTTGAGCCCTGCCCCGGCTCGCCCGGCGAATAAATCCTCGGTCCGCGCCTGGTGCCGTTCGAGCATTTCCGCCGGCACGTAGAGCTGATGCCTTGCGGCGTGCAGCGGCAGGGCCCGCAGTAACCCGACAATCGCGTAGGCTATTCCTGCGGGCTCAGCGGCGACCTCCTCTTCGCTGCCGGAGAGAATTTGCGCCGCAAGAGCAAACAAGGCCGAAGAAGTTCGCCGCGCGTAGGCTTCAAGATCGGCGATCCCGGCCATAGGCTCGTCGTAAAGGTCAAAGCGGTGCGCATCGATGAGATCGATCAGCCTGACTGGCGCAACGTGACGCTGCTTGATGGCCGCGAGCAACGCGGACGCGACCGGATTGGCGCTCGCCTCCCCGCTGCGCTCACCGTGCAGTACGTCGCTCCACCACTGCAGGCGAATCTCACCGGGCAGCGGCTCGCGCGCCAGTTCACGCACGCGCGCAACCTCGCTGTTGAAGGCATAGAGCGCGTACAACGCTCCACGGTTTTCCTCCGGTGCGAACAGGGTCGCGAGATAGCGGTCTCGATCATTGGCGCGCACAAGCTCGGCACAATAGGCGAACGCATCCTGCATGGCGCAACCTGGCAGTGTCACTCAATCGCAATCAGCCCAGCGCCGACGCGACGGCCCTCCATGAGCATCACGTTATAGGTACGCACCGCGGGCCCGGTCGTCATGGTGTCCAGGGAAATATGCGACTCGCGGAAGCGCGTCCGCAAAGGCTCAGGCACGATCCAAGGCCCGGCACCGGTGCCGACAATGAAAAAGTCGAGATCCGTGGCGCGGGCAAATACCAGCGATAGGGCCTCACCGGACAGCTCCGCCGGCGTCGCAATCGGCCAAGCCCAGATGCCATCGGGCAGGCACAACAGCGAGCCGCGATGGGACAGGCCGGCGAAGCGGAAACCGCCTCCGCCGTGGGCGTCGATCAGGGCCTGGTGCGGAAGGTGCGGCGCATCCACTAGCGGCGCGCCCGCGCGCGCCGTGCCGGCGGCGAAGGCTTTGAGGCCGCGGCCGGCACCGGTGGCATTGTGGGTGGTGTTTCGGGCGACGCCGGCGGCGTCTCGGGCTCTTCGGCGCCGCTCATGCGCCCGGCTCCGACGCCCAGATATATAAGGATCGGGGAAGCGATGAACACCGACGTATAGGTGCCGACCAGCACCACGCCGAACATCATGGTCGCCGTGAAACTGCGGATCGCCTGACCGCCGAACAGCAGCAGAGCGAGCAGCGAGCACGCAACGGTAACGTGGGTCACAATCGAGCGCGACAGGGTCGCGTTGACCGATACGTTGAGCAGCTCGGGCATCGGCATGCGTTTGTAGCGGCGCAGCATCTCGCGGATACGGTCGTAGATTACCACCGTGTCGTTGAGCGAGTAGCCGACGATGGTAAGGAGCGCCGCTATGCTGGTGAGGTCGAAATCGACCCGGGTCAGCGACATGAAGCCGACGGTGAGCACGACATCGTGCACGTTGGCGATCATAGCACCGAGCGCAAACTGCCATTCGAAGCGGAACCACAGATAGAACAGGATCGCCACGATCGCCGAGAGAAGCCCGATGGTGCCGTAGGAGAGCAGTTCGGTGGATACGCTCGGCCCAACCACCTCAACGCGACGATAGTCGAACTCGTTGCCGAGTGCATCGCGGACCTTCTGCACCGCCTCCTGCTGCGCCTGATCGCCGCCCGGCTGCTCGGGAATGCGGATCAATACGTCGTTGGGCGCTCCGAACTCCTGCAGCTGGAAATCGCCAAGGTGGAGCCCGCTGATAGTCGCGCGCATCTTGGCGAGGTCGGCCGGCCCAACCTTGGTTTGCACCTCAATGAGCGTACCACCGACGAAATCGATGCCGAAATTCAGCCCATGATAGAAGTAAAGCAACATCGCCACGATCGACAGCATCGCCGAAATGGGGAAACTGATGCGCCGGAAGCGCATGAAGTCGAAACGAGTGTTGTCGGGGACGATGCGAAGGAGGCGCACTGGACTTCTTTCAAACCGCAATTTTCAGTTTGCGCATGATCTTTTGCTAAAGCCGTTGGAACTGCTCTAGATGGGCACGGTGCGCGGCCGCCACATGCGCACCCAGTACGCGATGATGAGCCGTGTCATCGTAAAGGCGGTGAACAAACTGGTGAGGATGCCGACCCCGAGCGTCACGGCAAAGCCGCGCACCGGCCCGGAGCCAGCATAGAACAAGACCGCCGCCGCGATGAAGGTAGTGATGTTGGAGTCCAGAATCGTTGCCAGCGCGCGCGTGAAACCGGCGTCGATGGCATTGATCGCGGTGCGGCCGGCGCGGACCTCCTCACGGATGCGCTCGTAGATCAGCACGTTGGAGTCCACCGCGATGCCGACGGTGAGCACGATGCCGGCGATGCCGGGCAGCGTCAGCGTCGCCCCGAGCATCGACAGCACGCCGAAGATCATGGCCACGTTAACCGCGACCGCTATATTGGCGAACAGCCCGAACAGGCCGTAGGTCACAAGCATGAAAAAGATGACGAGCGCCGCGCCCACGTAGGCCGCGTGCTCGCCGGCGAGGATCGAATCTCGGCCGAGGCCCGGCCCGACCGTTCGCTCCTCGACGATGGTGAGCGGCGCTGGCAGAGCGCCGGCTCGCAGCAGGATGGACAGATCGTTCGCCTGCTGCACAGTGAAATTGCCGGAAATCTGGCCTTGACCGCCGAGGATCGGCTCGCGGATCACGGGCGCCGAGACCACCTGGTTATCGAGCACAATGGCGAACGGCTTGCCGACATTCTGCTGGGTGGCTTCGGCGAATTTGCGCGCGCCCGAGGAATTGAAACGAAAGTTGACGACCGGCTCGCTGGTGCGCTGGTCGAAACCCGGCTGCGCATCCACCAGATCTCCGCCGGAGACCAGCACGCGCTTCTCGATCAGATACTTCTCGCCGTTTTGGCCGTTGAGAATTTCCGAATCTGCCGGCGGGTGCGTTTGCGCCGCCTGCTCCGGGGTCATCGACGTATCGACCATGCGGAAATCGAGCTTCGCCGTTTTGCCGAGAATCTCCTTCAGCCGGGTCGGATCCTGCAGGCCGGGGACCTGCACCAGGATGCGATCGAGGCCCTCGCGCTGGATGCTCGGCTCCACAAGGCCGAGCTCGTTGACGCGGCGCTGAATGATCTCGATCGATTGATCGACGGCTTGGCGGATGCGCTCGGTAATCGCGGCGTCCGAGGGCGTTAGCGAGACCAACCCGCCGCTCTCCGTAATATCCACGCTACGCTGGCCCGAAGAGCCGAGGATGCCCGACAGGGGTTGCGAAAGCTCGCCGAGCTTGTCGACCGCGGTCTTCACATCCGCATCGCGAGTAATATGGACCTCGACGCCGTTGCCGTGAATCGCGCGTCCGGTGAAGGGAATGCGTGCCTGGCGCAGCACGCGCAACACGTCGTCGTTGAGCGTCTGCAGACGCTCCTTGCGTACCGCGCCGGTATCCACCTCAAGCAGCAGGCTCGAACCGCCCTGCAGGTCGAGGCCCAGCACGATGTGGCGCTGCGCCCAGCTGGGGAAGCGGGCGACAGCCTTCTCGGAAAAGAAATTCGGCACCGCGAACAGACACACGACGAGCGCCGTGAGCAGGATGCCCGCCGCCTTCCATCGCGTAAAAAACAACATGGACTTCGATATTCCTCGTTACGGACACAGCCGGCGCGCCGTTCCTTACCCCGCAAGTGGGGCAAGCGAGCGACGCGGTCGGTCAGCTAGCGCTGTCTTCCTTCACCGGCTCGCCCTTGACACGCACCTCGCTGACCATCGAGCGCATTTGCCGCACGCGGACGCCATCGGAAATCTCGACCTCAATTTGGTCGTCGTCCACCACTTTGGTCACCTTGCCGAGGAGGCCGCCGTTGGTCACCACTGTATCGCCGCGGCGCAGCGCCTTTATCATCTCCTGGTGCTGTTTCACCTTGCGCTGCTGCGGGCGCAGAATCAGGAAATACATGATCACGATGATCAAAATGAACGGCGTGAATTGGACCAGCATGTTGTTGGCGCCGCCCGGGCCGCCCAATCCGAACTGCGCGTATACGGTGCTGATGGTCAGCATTGGTCCTCCGGAAACGCCCTAGAAACGCGCCAGCCGCATCTAAATGGCCAATTTCGCGCGGAAATTTGCGCGGACTATAGCCACCGGCGGCCCAATTGCAACGCGCCCCCCTTCCCTACCCTGCCCGGGGTCAACGCAGCGCGGGGCACGCTTGCGAGCATTTCGGGGCCCCGCTAAGGCCGCCAGAATGAGGGAAATCAATTAGTTATGTGGCACGAGGAACACAGTGTCACACAGGCTAGGGCTACAGGTCCAACTAGTCCGCCGTGGTTATCTCGGCACCGAAGTTTGCCAGTATCGTCCGGCGCACGTGCTTGGCGTGCGCGTTGGGCGTTGTCGTGCCGCAGTTGACCAGCTAGGGATAAATATCGGGTGATCGTGGGTGCCTATGTGCGCCGCGCTGGCAGGAAGCCTTTGAAGCCGGCCAAGCCCCTCGCGTCGTCTTGCGCGCCACGCACGAGGGAGCCCTGTCGTCCTGTTCGCTGGCTGACCTCAAACGCTACGCCATCGACCTGTCGTGACAGCCTCGGCTCTCATGGGTACACCACCAAGCGCCCTCGCCCATCGCCTTGCCTGCCGTCGTTACGATTGTAGCGATTGCGTCAACGCTGCAGGCGCCAGATCGGCAAACCGCGACCCATACCGTGTCGCGGCGTCCTTGATCGCAAAGACTTATCCGGCGCCTGGGTAACACTTCGGGATAACACCCGATCGCCTCGCGGCTATCATCCAGACGATCTCGTAGCCGGGTCGCTAAATGGCGGGCCAAACCTGGGTGAAAGTGCAGTGGCCGCCATTGCCCGGGTGAGACTCGATATGCGCAAAATGCGGCACGATCGCTAGACCAAAATAGAACGTCCAAGTAGGTCTTGCGGCTGCTCGTAGCCGGCCAACAGTTCGTCCAAATGTTCGGGTTTGATCGGCATCGTGAGTCTCCTTCATCAGGTTACCCACCGATCGGCCGCACACAATAAATCTGACACACCCAACTTCTGGCACCTGAGCTGGCATCTCCAACCGAAAAAGAAATGCCGCGGCGACTCGCCCGCACTGTGATATCGCCAGCACTCGTGCCGAAGGCATCAAGGATGGCTGCATGTCGCCTCCGCAACAATAAATCTCGAAAAATCTGGGATTCTCTTTCGCAGCTTCCTGGCATCACCTCTGAAATGCGTGCGAATCATTACTCGCCCGAGGTAAGATCTGATCCTATTGAATGCGCAAAATCACACTTCTTTGACACGAAAGACTGGGGTGCTTTCTGCGACGTTACCTTGACTTTGAAACAAGCCCGTCAGTCCGACGCTGGTGTGTGGATAAAGATCGACGACTATCCGTGCAGACAAGCTTTTCGGCACTTCATGAACCTTCTCAACAAGGAAGTATATGGAC
>JBAUYV010000032.1:0-1675 GCA_049584975.1 Xanthobacteraceae bacterium
CACCAAAACGTTCGACCACAGGCTCCGTGGCCTGCCGGTAACGAGATTGACCGGGCCTGCGACCAGCAGTTCATGCAGCGTGGCCCAACCCCATCCGGCCGTTTAAGCAGATTGGAAACTCGGGTAAAGAAACTCGTCCAGCCATTCGCCGGGGAAGGTTGCAATCGTGACCACCAGCAGAACTGGCAGGACACTCCCCAGCAACGAGGCTTGGACCTTGACCCGTTTGAAATCGCTCCGCCCGAGCCACGCGGGTTTCCCGCGCGCAATTCGGGGCCACAGAATCCACAGCAAAGCCAGGTCGATCACAACGGCGATGCGCTGCCAACATGTAATCAACTCGCTGTGGTAGGGCAGGAACTGGAGTTGGAAGAGGACCAACAGGGCGATCGGGCCGAAGACGAGGCTGATATCGATGATTCGCCGCAGCAGAAAGCCGATGGTTCCGGTTCGCACCTCGCGCGGGCCAACAAGTGATTGGACAAAGATGTTGCTCGGCAATTGTCGGCGCAGCCGGGCGCGCGCATCGTCGCCAGCGATCTGGGCTTGCAGTTCAGCCTGAAAGACGCCGACCTTGCCGGCGAATAATACGAAATGCAACAATACGTAGGCGTGCACGAGCAGAAAGACTAGCGGTCCCAATATGAAGAAGGCCTTAAGTGGCAATTCGACATTGAGGAATGGCAATTTGACTGGATTTTCGAGCAATAGATCGTGATCCGTGACCGCGCCCGCCGCGATGGCAAAATAAAACAGCGCAAACAGGTAACTTAACCACAAACCGGCGGAGACGCTCGCGGCGTCTACGACAGCATCGCGCAGTGCGCCCAGATCTTTCGCCTTGGCAGCGAACGGCGTCGGCTCCGTCCACTGCGCCGGCAAGTCCCGGCCGCGCCTCGTCAACATGTCGCGCTCTCCCCATCGCGACCATACCCTATCACCGTGCCGTTCTCGTCAGGCAAATCCCTCTATGGGAGCACAGGGCAGTTGCTCTTCTTCAGCCTACGGAACCGGGCAACTATGCCGGCATAAGTGTCGCTCATGGCCTAGAATCGCTCTTATCTGACTTTTCGCCCGGCGAGTTTTCCAGACCGGCGGTTATCCGGCTTTTGAGGATGCGGGATAGCCGTGTCACCGGAGCCAAAGAGATGCGGAAGGCTCGGCCCTGCGGTAGGTCAGTGTGCAGCGATGTACCGCAGGATCAGCGGTGACACGACCCCGCTTAGTGACTTGAGCAGGCCCGACCTCTGTCGGCGCAATTCGCTGCCTCGCATCGGTCGTCTTCATGAGCGAGCTTATGATCACAGTCGTGTGCTCTCGGCCGGGGAGGAATTGATGTCGCTCGCAGCGGGCTCGGCGGGGTGACCCGCGAAACGTGCAAGCTCGCCCACTGTATCTCTTACCGCCCGCGGCTCAGAACGGGTCGAGCTCGGTGTCCCAGTAGAGATAGTCGCGCCAGCTGTGGTGCAGGTAGTTGGGCGGGAAGGCGCGGCCGTTCTGCTGCAGCATGTGGGTGGTCGGCTGGACCGGGCGGTGGCGCGGGTACATGCCGCTCTCGCGCGGCAGGCGGTTGCCCTTCAAGAGATTGCAGCTGCCGCAGGCGGTGACGACGTTGCTCCAGGTGGTGCGGCCGCCGCGCGAGCGCGGCACCAGATGGTCGAAGGTCAGCTCGTGC
>JBAUYV010000033.1:0-2852 GCA_049584975.1 Xanthobacteraceae bacterium
AGCTTGAAGCGAACGCTCGGTAGCTTTGAGCCGTCGGCCAGGGTGAAGGTCTGCCCCCCGATGTAGTCTTCCTGCTTCAACGTGCCCGATTTTATCAACGCCGAAACGACGTTGGCCGGGATCATGACATCGGCGGCGCCGCTGTCGACCGTGGAGTCTATGGTTACCGCATTGTTGAGTCGGACCGGAACCTCGAATGTTCCGCCGGTCTTTTTCATCGTTACCGTAACGACGCCAGCCGATGCCGGAGCGGCGGCGACCGAACTCTGAGCCTTCCGTTTTCGGGCACGCGCCACGGCGGCCTGCTTTTTGGCAAGCGCCGCGCCGCCGTTCGCCTGCCGCAACTGCTCGGTTTCTTCGTATTGAAGATACCGGTCATACGATTGCTGATAGGGCGGTGGCTGATATTGTGAATAGGGCGGCGGGGGCTGATAGTCTTGGGGCGACGGCCGCATGCTCTGACCTATAATCGCGCCGACAACGCCGTTGCCGTACTGCGCGAGTACCGGAGCCGGGCAGGCCAGTACACCTAATAGCAAAATTGCGACAGCGAACGAGAAGGTCTTCCATCGCTTCTGGTGCGATCCGGCCGCCGAATCGCCGTCGCGAGATTCATCGATGTGTCGGTTCGGGCTGATGAGGAGCATCATCTGCGCTCCCGCGCTAGGGCATCACGGAACCCGCTGCCGCTCTGTATCCACTGATGGCGGCGAATGAGCAGGCGTCCTATAAATGGCCACACCCGAACCGCCAGTTCAAGAGGCGGCGGCGGGTCTGTGGGTCGGCGAAAATTGCCGGTCAGCAATTCACGTTTTTCATGGCTCGGCGATGTCGTAGCCGCGCTACCCGAGCTCAGCCGCGCAGGCTCGCCTTCGATGAAGCATGCGCCGGCTAAGACCCGTGGTCGTGTCTTGCCAACCGCCAGAAGCAAACCCTTGTCCGGCGCGTTTCGCGCAGACGGTGATCGCAGTGTCGCCGGCGCTGGATAAGCGGCGACGATCGCCTCTTTCAGCAGGGCTGTCTTCCGGCCTGACCATCGACGCATTTGCCGCCCCCGTCGGGCTGCGTCTTACAATAGCTTGGCGTCATGCACATGTGGGCGGGCGGGTTATCGCCTCCCCAGAATTCGCAGCAACAATCCTCTCCTGCCCGATAAGTGCAGTATGGCGAAGAGATGTGGTCGCCTCCGGGGGTCTGGGCCTCAATGATCGGCGAGAGCTTATGGCGCCCGACCTGGCCGAGGTCCCGCAGTAGTGAGACCAACAGCGGATGAGAATGCTGTGCTCTCGCCGTTGCGGACACACCCGGCTGGTCTGTCGATATCTCCTGAGCGCGAACGTTCGATATCAGCGCGGCACCCAAGATAATCGCGGCTAGCAGCACGGATTTCATGGCGTCCCTCCCAAGACCGGTAGGTTCGTTATAAGGATATGGAAGCAGACGCTGGTTGTCGATGCTCGGTCGATAAGCGTGCCCGACCGCACAATTTCCGGTCATCGAACCCGCTTGCTAAAGGCAAGCCATCCGTAGTTCCTCGGGCTATTTCGCCCTTGCGTCTATAGGTCCCGACGTTATTCTCGCGTCGCTTGGCGGAGCGGACTCAGGGTCGGTAGGAACATTCCTGCGCGAGGGGGATAGGTTGATGCGCTCGATCGTGCTGCTGATGGTCGCCCTCGTAATCGGTGCCCCATCCGCGAACGCTGGCGCCGAGTTCGGCACGAAAGATGAAGCCGTCGCGATGGTTCATCGTGTGCAAGCAATGTTTAACAAAGACGGCGTTGACGCCACGTTCAAGGCCATCGATGACACAAGTGTAAAGGAATTCCATGATCGCGATCTCTATCCTTTTGTTTATGACATGATGGGTCGCTGCGTCGCACACGGGGCGCGGCCGGCGCTGATCGGGAAGAACCTGATCGACATCAAAGACCAGGACGGCAAATTTCTAATTCGCGAGATGATCACCATGGTCAATGGCCCGGGACATGGCTGGGTCGATTACAAATGGCCAAATCCGATCACCAACAAGATCGAGGATAAAACCAGTTACGTCGAAAAATTGGGCGGCAATTATTGGGTGGGCGTCGGCGTATACCGGTAGCCGCGGGCGATGTCTCAGCTCAGTGCATCAGCGATGAACAGGCCCAAGGCCGCCCGAGTGCCGTTTGGCCGCTTTCAGAACTTGTCGATCCGGATCAAGGCTTCGGTCGCATCGGCGGTGCTGCTGCTGTGCCTGTTGGCCGTGGGCGGCAATGCGTATCTGACCTCGACCCAATCGGCTGCCGGCTTGCGCACGCTGTCGCAGGATCTTGCGGCCAAGCAGCAGGCGTTTTCCGACGTCAGCGACGGGGTCGTCGCGCTGCACATGAAAATCTTCCGCTATGTGTCCTGGGCCAGCAACGGGGTCAGCGAGACGCTGATGAGCTCGCTGCGCGACGAGATTGAGCACGACCTTGATACCTTGTCTGCCCGCATCGGCGGTCTCGCGCTGCGCTCCGATCTGTCGACCGAGGAACGGGCTACACTGCAACAGCTGCTGACCAAGTGGCAGGATTGCAAAAGCAAGGCCAGGGATACTCTTGAAGTCGGCCGCACGGATGCGGCGATGGCCACGATGATGATCGGCGAAACCGACGACAGCTTCAAAGCCGTCGATTCGGATTTGAAGCGGATGGTGCTGGCGATCACCGCCGACGGCAACCGCCTGAGCAACGACCTCTATACCGGGGCACAGTGGAATAAGCTGGTCATCATCATCGGCACGATCGCCGGCTTCCTGGTCAGCGTGCTCATTGCCCTCGCCGTCGGCGCATCGATCGTCAGACCGATCCGGTCGATCACCGATGTGATGC
>JBAUYV010000034.1:0-14638 GCA_049584975.1 Xanthobacteraceae bacterium
GCCATGACTATGTCACGGGTGACCTCCTCCCATTCGCCGAATGGATAGGAAAACGAGCGGATGGGGGTTCCTAGCGTGGCTTCAAGGAACTGCGCCCCGGAGACGATTTCCCATTCTTGTTCGGTTCGGGAAAGCGTGGGCAGGCTGGGGTGCGTAGCCGTATGACCGCCGATCTCAAACAACGGATTAGCAGATAGCGAACGCAACTCCGTTGAAGTCATGGGACGGTGGGTCGGTCGCACCACCATTTTCAAGCCTGTCCGATTCCTCAAGGCATCCAGATATTGGCGGCGATCCTCTGTCGAAATATAGCGAAGGGAGTCCCAAAGTTCGAAGAAGGCACCATGTGACGCTTGGCTTTGGCCAACAGCAGATCGGCTTCCGTTTGCCGAATAGTTAACGAGCAGGCGCTTGGCCGTGTCGAAATCGAAGCCCGGCGCATGAACGATGAATTCGAGTTGATCCCACCAGAATTCGTCGCCCCTTTCTATGGCGTCCGCAACGACGAAGAATGTTGCCGGGTAGCCAAACGATTCCAGCATTGGCGCGGCGACGAGAGCATTGCAGGCATATCCATCGTCGAACGTGATCGCGACCGCGTCTTGCGGCAATCTGTTTTGGCCATGGAGCGATGCGAACTCCTGTAGGGGAAGAACCGTCTTTTTCCGCAGGGCGACGAGCTGGCGCTCGAATTCATCGGGCAAAACCGTGACGTTCCAGGGGTCGAAGTCCGATTTTGCTATCCGGTGGTAAATAAGGATCGACCTGCCGAAGATCGGCCGGCCGATGATCCGCCTTGCGATGCGCTTTGCTAGCCTGACAGCGGTTGCTTTCATGCGTGCTACTCGCCGATAATCAATGAAACGAAGTCGGCGTAGGTCCTCAGAATGCGCCGGTGCGAACAGATGTTATTTGTGTCGAGATTTTGACGGCGCATCTCCCAGACGGACCCTCACCAAGCGGCCGGCGCGAACCGGCGCTGCGTGGCAGCACGTCATTACACGAAATTCGCTCACCAGGGAATCGCGCCGTAGCCGTTATTCTAACCATTCGCGATAACGCACGTTACCTTGAAGACGCTTTGCGAAGCTGCGCAAATCAAACGGTGCAGCCGGCGGAAGTACTGCTGGTCGATCACGGCAGGAACCAGGACAGGGTTAAGGATGTTGCGGCGTCGCATCAGGGTGTCGTGGTGCAAGCGCGCGAAGGTAAGGCTCCAGCTCTTGGCGGACATGGAAGTATAGCGTCGGTGTCAGCTGATTTCGTCGTATTTCTTAACGGCGACGAACGGTTGACGCCACAGGCGGTTGAAGCCGGCCTCCGCTGTTTTGGCGAGAATCCCGGAGCCTGGTTGGTTTGCGGCACCCATCGCTTGATCGATGCGGCAGGCCGGCCAGCTTCTCCAGAGTGGCACGAACGGATTGATCCGGAGCGATGCCTGGCCGCGCCGCGTGTCGGTGGGACGATCAGTCTGCAGGCGGCGGTCATGTACAGGACCGATCGTTTGCGGGACGGTGGCGGTTACGATGCGAGCGTTCCAATTTCACAGCTCATCGCCAGTCACGACTGCTGCGTTGCCGAATATCGCTGCGACAAGAGCGGGATGCGGCACGGTCTCGCTGTACGCCGATTTCGGCATGAGGACGGTGTGCGGAAGGCATGTGCAGATGGCCACGGCGCTCGTCTGCTGCCCTTTCATCACAATGCGCCGCAGGTATTTGCAGCAGCCGCAAGGGAGCTTATTCAAAATGGGTGGAATTGGGACAGCGCAAGTACAATGTTTGACGCGATGAGGATTGCGCCTTTTGCGTTGCTTAAGACCACGGTGTCGCGGGGCGCGACGGCATTCTTGGGCCGTTTGCCTCGTTGGATCGGCGGCCTTTTAGGCGAGGCTACGTGGAGGCCGGCCCCTGGGACCGTGCGTTTTGGCGATTTTGGTAGAACAACGCCCATAAGCCCCGTGGACGGATTCGATCGGGGCAAGCCAATTGACCGGTACTATATCGAACGTGCGCTCGCAGAGTTCTCAGAGCTCGTGCGCGGCCGCGTTCTTGAGGTGGGCGGCAGGCGCTATACGGAGATGTTTGGCGGCGAGAAAGTCGTGTGCGGCGAAGTATTCGACATCAATCCCCTCAATCAAGCAGCGACCATTGTTGGCGATCTTGGCGTTGCCGGTTCGCTTCCTGAGGAAGCCTTTGACTGCATCATTGTCACTCAGACGTTGCAGTACGTTTATGATCTGGACACCGCGATGGAGAATCTCCATCGCGCGTTGGCGCCCGATGGCACCTTGCTGATTACGGTTCCTGGCATTTCGCCAATCGGTAAGGGTGACACGCAGAGTTGGTACTGGGAATTCACCGAGCTGTCCTTGAAGACGATGCTGATCGGGCGGTTTGGTGACGGTAATGTGAGGTCGCAGTCATACGGAAATGTATTTGCCGCAATCTGCTTCCTCACTGGGCTTTCATTGGCTGAGGTTGAGGCGGAGAAACTCCACTTCAAGGACGAGAGATACCCGGTGGCGGTCGTGGCGTGTGCGCGCAAGACACGTAAAGTCGATTGATGTGCCCCTCGAAAGAACTCGGCCCCACTTAGAGCCCATTCGGCGGGGGCCGGCGAGCAGTAGTTGTCTTGGCCCACTCATCAAGAAATCCTCGCATCCAATGATAGTCGCAGGCGCCATTGAAACGCTGCAGTGGAAAAGGAGAGAGGATTCTCAGCCAGTAGCGCAGACGTGACAGTTGATGCATCGCAGCTGGGTGTCTAACACTTAGTGGGGCGGCATCTCCACCTTGCTGCATGAGCCTGGCGACCCCGCGCCCATGCCGATAGGAGCGGTTGGCCACGTTCGGCCATGCAACCTGATTGGCGCGGATAATGTGATAGACGCGCGGCTCCTGGGCGAACCATGCCTTGGCCCCGCACCGTGTGAGCCTGCGGTAGAACTCCGTTTCGGCCCCCATCGGGTAGTGAGGATCGGTTCCGTCTGGTCCGAAATTCTCGTCGAAGCGGTGTCCGGCGGCAAAGACTGAGCTTCTTACGGCCATATTCGGGCCGTAGATGTCATTCGGAGAGATTGGTCCTTCAGGCAAGTCACGAACGGCAAACAGCATTCCCAACTGCGACTTACTCTTTAACATCCATTGAGGTGGAGGTGCATCGAAAACCGGTTCAATCGAACCTCCAAACAATTCGTAGTCGGGGCATTTGTCGAGATATTTCGACCATGCGGTCAAAAATGACGGATCTGGAATGGCGTCGTCATCGGTGAGGATCGCCAATTGACCTTCGAAGGCTTTGAGTCCGCGATTGCGTGCGCGATTTTGGCCGGCGATCGGTTGCTCGAGGATTTCCAGGGGCAAGCGGGTCTTGAACGATTCTAGGATAGCCAAGGTCGAATCACGGCTTCCATTGTCCACGACGACCAGTTTCCAGCGATGCGGCGGCTCATGAATTTCGCAGTAAGCTTCCAGAGTTCTTGGAAGAACCTGCTCACCGTTCCTGGTCGAGAACAAGACCGATAATGCGACGTCCGACATGCTTCAGCGCCTTCTTGGAACGCTGAATAATAGGTTAGGATGGCTTGATGCTAAAGGCAACGCATCACGCCCGGGTGCCGTCAAAGCAAGCGCGTTCGGCCGTGTTGTCAATGCGACGGCGGTTGTTGCAGCACCAAATGGTCCCGCGTTTCTCGAGTGGTCGAGGTTGCAATGCCTTACGTGTCCGTCGTTGTTCCGGCCTACAACGCGGCTGGTTTCATAGCCGATGCATATCGCTCTGTCGTGGATCAGACGATCGATGACTGGGAGATCATATTCGTGAACGACGCTTCGCAGGACAATACGCTCGCAGTCCTGCAATCGTTTGTCGCCGCAGATAAGCGTGTCAAGGTCATCGATCTGAAGTCCAATTCCGGCCCGGCGCACGCCAGAAACGCAGCGGTCGCCGTTGCGGAAGGTTACTGGATTGCGGTGTTGGACGCGGACGACAGGTACAGTCCCGACAGACTGGAGGTTTTGACGAAAGCCGGCGAACAGAGCCAGGCCGATGTCGTTATGGATAATCAATTCGTCGTTGATCCCATCTCGAAACGCGTCACCTCACTCGGTTTCGAACCGACTAGCGGGAAAGCGGCTATCCTGAAATTCGCAGACTTTCTGCGGAATACGCAGTCGAGCACACTTTTTGACTTCGGTTACCTTAAGCCCGTCATCAGGCGGCGTTGGATGGCGACCAATCACATACATTACGACGAGAAATTGCGTCTTGGCGAAGACTTGATGTTTTTCCTGGAGTGCTATGCATGTGGGGCCAGAGTAATTTTAGTCTCCAAGCCCTATTACTATTACTACGCGCAGTATAGCCTGGTAAGTCGACGCAAATCGCCCACGACCAATACTGAGGCCAATTACGGACCCTTGCTGGCGGCCATCGACGAATTCATCGACAAACACGGCTCAAAACAACCTGAACCGGAACAATGGCTTCTTAATTCGACTCGCGAGTCTCTGCGCGAGGCCGTGCTAGTCAAAGTGCTAAAGGCCCGCGTAAAACATTTTGACCTAACCGGCCTACGTTCTTGCCTGCGCCACCCAATACGGCTTGTCAGAGGGATCTATTTTGAGAAAAGAAGGGGTATATTGCTGCGGCTTCAAGGTAAAAAGCGGGAGCAATCGAGAGGGGATCAGCAATTCTAGTCATGCAGTTGCGACGGAAGGGTCATTAGAGTTCTGAAAGAACGCTTGTTGACGATGAGCCAGGCGGCAAATCAGTCCACCGCTGACCAAAGAGGGGAAGTACACCCGCCGGCTTGCGTGGATGTATTGATCGCCGCGCGGGACCGCGCGGACACGATTGAGCGCGCCATATTGTCGGCGCTTGCTGAGGACGATGTGCGTATGGTGATTGTGACGGACGACGGTTCGACCGATGACACGGCCGCGCGCGCACTCCAATGCGATTTGGCAGGCGGGCGCGTAGTTGTTGAACGTCTGCGCACCAGCATCGGGCCGGCGGCGGCGCGCAACCGTGCGCTCGAAATTTCGACGGCGCCGTGGATCGCGATCCTAGATGCTGACGACTATTTCCTGCCAGGACGTGTAGGCAGGCTACTGTCTCGATCGAATGATTGCGATCTCGTAGCGGATAGCGTGATGCACGTTGCAGAGGGTGAAGTTGGGCCCGAACCGGCGAGGTCTGTCAATACGGTGGATTCGAGCAGCCCGCTGCAACTAACGCTCGAAGAATTCGTCTTGGGGAACGTGACGCGACCAGGCTCTCATCGAAAGGAACTCGGATATGTCAAACCGCTGATTCGGCGGTGCTTTCTGGATTCACGCTCGTTGCGATACGATGAGAGCTTGCGTTTCGGCGAAGATTACATTCTGTACGCCCGAGCATTGGCCGCTGGCGCGCGTTTTTTGTTGATACCGACACCCGGATATGTGGCCGTCGAGCGGTCCGAGTCGCTGAGCGCGCGGCATACCCGGCACGATCTCGAAGCGCTGGGAGTCAGCGCCTCCGCGCTGATGGCAACAAGCGAGCTTAGCCCGAGGGACCGCGCTGCGCTTGTCAAGCACCTGGCGGATATTGATCGCCGGACACAATGGCTCGTGATCGTTGAGGCGCTGCAATCGCTTAACTACCGGCAATTTCTAGCGCCATTTTTGAGATCACCCGCATTGGCCTTGTACCTTACTGGGCGCCTGGTCTCGGAGGTTCCGCGGCAGATTAAGAAGCGGCTGAAACGTCTAAGCCAACAATAATCTCAAATGGGGAGGCATTGGCTTCCACGCGGCGAATCGTCGTAAGACGAGTCGTTCGGCTCGTACGCGGCGCTCGATGGAGCCGCAAATCCGATCGCCTCTTAAGTTGTTCATGTGTTTCAACCGGATTGTGGCCGGATCGAACAGGCATGCGGTCTGGTAAACTTGGAGACGTTGCGGCGCGATTGATCACAGAATTACCATTTTGGTGCGCAACGATTATGACTGTCATGCTCGGACACGGATCTGCAGTTTCCTCGGAATTATGGCATTAGAGTTTATCGGCTTTGGGAATGCCGTGGCGATTAATTATTAGTCCAGGGCACAAATATTGCAGAGAGTCCTGAGCAAGGTTAGGATGAAACCATATGATGTCCAGGGCGCTAGAAGGCTCGGCACTGCCGGCGCTCGAATTGTTCAAGCCGCAGATAGTTTTTGCCAAGTCTCAGTGGTCTAGCTCAATGCCGAGACCAAGGGCCGGCACGTCGCGTGGAACGCAGGACGCTGTCGAATTTATGGCTACCAAAGACACCTTGGCCCTCATTCCGCCTGAAGCCGACACCAGATTGTGGCCATCGCTGGTAAAGACTCTTGCCAAGCCAAAGAGATGGTCGTCGTTGGTTGTCGCTTCGCATATCGTCGTGCAGCTGGCACTCCTCGTGGCTGCTGGTAAATGGCCGAAGCAGCCATCGGGCGGAAACGTCATGAGGGGTGTCGATTTCTATCCTTGGAGAGATCTTCTCCGCGCGCTCGTCCGCAGTGCAGAACTGTTCAAGGCCGAGAATGGCTATCTGCCGCCACTGGCTTTCCCGGTCAGCTTCAATGAGCAGATCTTTTCCCGCAAATTCTTTGCGCCGCTGCCATTTGCATCACTTTCCGACAAGTTAGCCGCGAAGGACTATGTAAAGGCGCGGGTGGGGGACGAGGTTCTGCCCTTCGTGGCGTGGAGCGGCGCAGACATCCGCGGCCTCTTCGCCGCAGAGCTGCCCGCTGGGAGCTACTTTCTTAAGGCGAGTAACGGCTGGGAGTCCCACTTGCTTTTGAACTTGCCGGACGACCTGTCTGCCAAGCGTGATGAGATTGAGCGGTGGGCGGCGAGCGAGCTTGGATCTTGGTTTGGATATGAATTAGGTGAGTGGCAATATTGCACGCTCAAACCTAGACTGTTTTTGGAGAGGTTCATCGAGTTCAACGGTATCCAGGCGCCGGAAGA
Organism: Xanthobacteraceae bacterium; assembly: GCA_049584975.1. Lineage (GTDB taxonomy): Bacteria > Pseudomonadota > Alphaproteobacteria > Rhizobiales > Xanthobacteraceae > BOG-931. The sequence goes on from JBAUYV010000034.1 coordinate 6,982, forward strand.
TTACAAATTCTTTTGTTTTCGCGGACAGGCTCGCCTTATCGAAGTCGACGTTGACCGCTTCACAGAGCTCCGATCGGGGCTCTATACCCCGGAGTGGAAGTATATTCCGGTCAACTATGGGGAGACGCCGGTCCAGCGGCCACGGCCGCGCAACCTTGGGGAAATGATCCGCGTCGCCGAGACCATCGCTGAAGGGATGGATTTCGCGCGCATCGATCTCTATTCCGACGGGAATTCGCAGATAAGGTTCGGTGAGATCACGTTCACGCCGGGAAACGGCGTATTGCATTTCTCGAAACGCAAGTTTGACCGATGGCTCGGAAGTCTATTTAACGAAGACCCAAATAATCATACGCAGTGGGAGTGCTGAGCATGGATGCAGAGCTTCTTGATACACGGCAAGCCTCGTCGTTTCGTCAACCTTGCCAGGCGCTCCAGCCGAACGCATTCGCGCTCGAGGCGGCCGAGCGGTGGGCATTGGAAAAAGCTGCGGGTGTTTCGGCAGCCCGCTTTCGCCTCGCATCATTCTGGTTCATCGATTTTGGGATACAACACGTACCGGGAGAGAGAAAAACCTTCTACACGATGCGGCTCGCCCAGTCCGAGAATTATGGGCTTGCGTGCAATCTTACCTCCGCAATGACCGACGCGGATGAAACGCGCTTGCGGCGGGAGTCTGACACCGCTTTGGTCGGAGAAGACACCAGGGACATCCTCAAAGACAGGCGATTTCGCGACAACCTTGATCGAGCGGCCTTGGTCGATTTGGTTATGGGGCACATTCCCCGGCCAATAAACGAGCCAATGGTCCTCGATCAGACAGTGCGTGACAAACACGCGATCAAGTCGCGGGTGTTCGCCGATGAGGCGGAAGCCGTGCTGCAGAGAAAGGGCGTGAAAGCGACCAACAGTGGCAAACCCCATGTCCTAGTCATCGGAGCTATGGTCAGTACGCTTACCGAGCTGGTGGCTCGCGGATTCCAAGTTACGGCGACGGACATGTCCCCGGACATTATCGGCCGGAGCCTTGGCGGGTTGACGGTCCGAGACGGCAAGGAGAATGAGAGCTTCATCGAGACGGCAGATCTGCTGATCGTCACCGGAATGACCCTGGTGAACGGGACCCTTCCGAGTCTCGTACAGGCCGCGAAAAACAACAACACTTCGACAATGATATGGGCCGTCACGGGCAAGAATTTTGGGCCCTATTACACCGAGCACGGCATCGACTGCGTGATCTCGGATCCGTCCCCGTTTTTCTATCTGCCCGGCCCGAGCAGCATCGAAGTCTGGCGGAGAGACTCTTAGGCCAAATCCAATCAAGGACGTTCGTGGCAGTTTCGTGCTCCGGTTGTTAGCGACCACCTTTGTGCAATTTGGCTGTCAGCTCGGACTCCTGGCGGCCGGATTTGAGTATGCGCCACGACGAGGGCACAAAGTACTTGCCTGCGCTCGGGTTCAACCGCAATCCGGCGTACTTGCCACGGGCCGGAAGAATCCAGAGCCTTGAAAAGTGTTGTACGCAGTCGATATAGATCCTTCTAACTTCATCCGATACATACGGACTCAAGGTATACCCTCCTGGGTAGAGCCCGATTTGCTCGACCACGACTTCAACGGTCAGCCGGCCCTCGCTTCGGTTAATTACCATCCCTTCGTGAGAGGATCGCAGGTTCAGAATTGGATCGCCCGCCGCGGAATGCACCAACACGCCAAACACTCCGTGAACGACCGGCCGGTAAAATTCGACGGTCATAACGAAGCGCAACCTGTCTCCCAGCGACACGGAATCAATCTGACCCCCCTGTTCATCGCACAGTTTGAACTCGACAACCCTGGCGTCTCCGGTTGTTACGCGATCTTTCCGGTCGCGCAGCGGGGTCCCGTCAGAAAGGCCACGGGACATGTATAGCTCGACAATCTCGCTTGTTTTGCCGTCGCCTACGATTCTTCCACCGCGCAACAATATGGCGCGACTGCACAACTGCTGTACCGCCGCCATGTTATGGCTCACAAAGAGAACAGTGCGTCCGTCGGAGTGCGCCACGCTGTTTAGCTTGCCGAGACATTTTTCCTGAAAGGCGGCGTCACCGACCGCCAAAACCTCGTCAACGACGAGAATTTCAGGTTCCAGATGAGCGGCAACAGCGAAGGCTAGGCGCACATACATGCCGCTGCTGTAATGTTTTACCGGAGTATCAAGAAACCGTTCCATCTCAGAAAAAGCGACGATTTCATCGAATTTCCGTTTGATTTCGGCCTTCTTCATTCCGAGAATAGCGCCGTTGAGGAAAATGTTTTCTCGACCGGTTAGCTCCGGATGGAAGCCGGTACCTACCTCCAGCAAACTGGCAACTCGACCGCGTAGAACCGCACGTCCATGGTCCGGTTCGGTGATTCGACTCAGGATTTTCAGCAGGGTCGATTTGCCGGCGCCATTGCTTCCTACAATGCCAAGAACCTCTCCGCAGCCAACGTCGAAACTGACGTCCTTGAGCGCCCAGAACTCTTCTATCTCGTCGCCCTGTATAATCTGCCGGCCGCGGACGAAGTCGGCGGTCTTCCTTGTGAAGGCGCGCACCTCTCGGCTAATGACATCGCGCAGCATCGTGTATTGGCCACCCTGAGCAGATTGGTGACCGACAAAATAGCGTTTTGATAAATTCTCGACAGCTACAATGATGTCCGACATCTCGCGGCCGATCAGATCAGATCGGCAAAGCTCCTTTCCATTTTTCTAAATGTACGGACTCCAAGCCAGACGAAGAAAGTGCTTCCGCCAACGCTGAAAGCGAATGCAGGCCAATAGAGATGGCTTTGGCCCAGAAGGCACCAGCGAAATCCGTCGATGACGCCCACCATTGGATTTATCGAATACAGCAGGCGCCAGTGGTGCGGAATAATCCCTGAGCTGAACCCAACTGGAGAAATGTAGAGGCCCAACTGCAGCATGAATGGAATGACGTAACGGAAATCGCGATATTTGACGTTGAGAGCGGTGACCCAGGTGCCGATGCCAACGCTTGCCATGAATACAATAGTCGTGAACAGGGGTAGAAATATGATTCGCCAGCCTGGCATGAACCGATACCAGACCATCATCGCCACAAACAACGCGAAGCTGATAAGGAAGTCGGCGAGGCCGACCATCACAGCCGCAATAGGGACGATTAATCGCGGAAAGTAGACTTTACTGATGAGGCCCGCATTTCCGGCACTGATGAGGCTACTCGATGCATCGGCTAACGAGGTGGAAAAGAAGCTCCAGGGGAGCATACCGGCGAACACCATGAGCGGGTAGGGCGCATTGCCGTCTGTCGGCATTCCGGCGATGCGGCCGAAAATGATCGTGAACACCAGTATGGTAAGAACGGGCCGAATAAGCGCCCATAGCACGCCAATGACTGTCTGCTTGTACCGGACGGACAGGTCCCGCCAAGCCAACACTTGGAGCAACTCGCGATAGTTCCATAGGTCGAGCCAGTAATGTCGTTCAGATCGGCCCGCCTGAATGACGATTTCGTCGCGCATCGGTTGGCGTCGCACCCCTCACTGCTTACGATAGTCCGGCTATATTAGGGCGTCAAAACGCCCATACCAGGGTCGTCAGAAATTTGTAATTTAGATGGGTTATTTTCTTTGCACCTCTCAACAGGCCAAAGCGATATCGGACCGCGGGCACTGCGTACGAAACCCTTACGGGCTTGGTCGATCAGCAAGCCAAAAGCAACTCCTTCTCTGGAACGAGTCTAAATATCCTGTCCCAAATTGCTACCTCGATTCTTGCGGAACCATTTGCGGATGCTCAAGTAATCTAGCCAAGCCATCTATTTACTGCGCCCTCAATGCTGTTAATCCGGCATTGAACCTGCACGCGACTGTATTGTAAAGCTGACCCTGAGTTTCCTTTCGCTGAGAGCCGCGAGACCTTTGAAGACTTTGCCCTGCGGTTGCGTGTTCCTCCTGCGCTAGTAGAGGCTGCTTCGCAGGAACTGAGGATGGATGTGTTATCCGTGCGTGTCTCTCTCGCGATTTCAACGCTAAACCGCGCCGCAGAACTGACGCGCCTCCTGGATAGTCTGGTTGATCAGGAGTTCAAGGATTTCGAAGTCGTTTTTGTAGATCAGAATTGCGACGAACGAATTGTACCCGTGTTGGCACGCTATCAACATGAACTCGAAATTAGGCGAGTTGCGACTCCGACCAAGCGTGGCATTAGTGCCGGAAGAAACGAAGGTTGGCATCAAGCGCGTGGAGAGATCATCGTCTTTCCGGATGATGATTGCTGGTATCCGCAATGGTTCTTGCGCAAGGGCGTGGAACTGCTGGAGAGCACAGGGAGCGAACTCGTTACCGGCCGAGTTGCCGACGAGACTGGGCGCAGTATCAACGGACGCTTTTCGACTCGTGCACAGTACATCAGTCGCGATGCGGTGTGGGTAAGCCAATCTGAAGCTGCCACGTTCTACCGCCGCGAGTTGCTTGAACATTTGGGAGGCTTTGATGAAGGAATTGGTATTGGCAGCGCTTCGCCATGGCAGGCGGCGGAGGGCCCAGATTTTGTGCTGGAAGCGCTAAGCCGTGGGAGATCCTGTTACTATGACCCCTCGCTTTACGGCTTCCACCGCGAGTATGACCTCGATGACCCCACCAACGGAATGCCGGCGAAAGGCCGTGCGTATGCACGCGGCATGGGCTACGTGCTACGACGTCATGGGTTCGGGCTTTTCAGCTTAATTTATTGGGCTTCACGGCCGCTCTTTACTGCCCTCATTTCCGCGATGAATGGAAGATTTCATCGATCTTCCTATTCCTTGTTGGTGTCGTTTGGCCGAGTTGAGGGTTGGTTCGGCCGAACGTGGGCCATTGGACCGCGGGTCCGCGTTGAGAAGGGTGAGCGAAAAAGCGCTTCTACTGACACACCTTCAAGGCGCCCGGCAGCCGATCATAAAGCCGATGCCAACGTTTATTTCGGTAGGAAACGACGGGAAATGACGGGGCCGTACAGGGCGCGGAATCCATTACTTGTCGCGGTTCTCTATGCGATCGATGCCTTGGCCGTGCTGCTGCCAAAGCGGCCGCAGGGAGTCGTAAAGGCCGGACCGTTGCGCGTTCTGGTCGCCAATTGGGGCCATCTAGGCGACGTGCTGACTATTTTACCGCTACTGAAGTTTTTGGAAGAGCATCCCCGAGTTGAAGAACTGGGTGTGCTGATTGGCAGTTGGGCGCGTCCGGTTCTAGAATCGAGTGACATAGCCGCAAAAATACACTTCATTGATCACTGGTCTCTTGATCGGAGCAACAAATCGATCATAAGAAAGGTGACGCACTACTGGGCTCGCCGCCCGTCTTTGATCAAAGAGCTTCGGCGGCGACAGTATGACGTATCGATCGATACATTTTCAACATTTCCGTCGTCGCATGGTATAACCTGGAGCTCGTCCATTGCCCACCGTATTGGGTTCGTCAGCGGTGGGATGGGTCGATTTCTTACGGATCCATTCAATTGGGTCCCGAACAACCGTATTGTCCTTGACCATCAGCTCAAATTGTTGAGGCCGCTCTTGGGCGAAGATTATCCAAAATCTTTGTCGGCCTCCTATCCTGGCTTTGAGGTCGCGGCTCCGCAGCATTTGCTCGGTCTTACCGGGAAGCCATACATCGTCATTCATATGGGGCCGAGCATCAGAGGATGGATACTGGAGAAGTGGATCGCCGTTGCTGCCGCGCTTTGCCGCCAAGGGTACCAGCTTGTGGCTACCGGCGTGGCAGGCGAAGAGGCGGAGGCCGCTCGCGCTCTCAGCGCGAAAGTGCCGATCCGGGACGTGACAGGTCAGCTGTCATGGAGCCAGTTCGTTGCGACGGTAGCGGACGCCGCTGCCGTCATCACTATCGACTCTGTCGCCGGACACGTGGCGGCGTGCTTCGGCGTCCCGGCCGTCGTGCTTGCCGCGGGGCGGCAGCGGATTGGCTTGTGGCGCCCCAATGATCTTAGGGCCATCATGATTACGCACCAGGTCGGCTGCGCGCCATGCAACCGCTCGCGCGGTTGTTCGGCAATGGCTTGCATCAAACTTGTAGATGTCGAAGACGTCTTGTCGGCCCTGCAGCAGGTCATAAAATTGCCGCCTCGTGGCCTGACGGGATCTGCTGCGATCACCGCTACTGCCTCGGATTGATAATTTAGCCGGTCGCATCACAGCGGCGTTCGGCGCAACTCTAACGCAAGGTATGACACCTGCATCCAACAAGCTTGGCAAAATGGCTGTCTTAATTTGATCGGAGCAACAGCGTCGGCGTGACCTCCGATGACTTAAGAGAATGCGAATGTCCGATGTTGATCAAAGCCGCTTGGGTCATCCCACTCAAAGGCCGATTGTTGCGGCTTTCTTTGGGAATCCCATGATCCGCAGTGACGGCTGCCACGCGCGCGTTCTCGAAATGCTGGACTTTCTTTCGGAATTCGGCTCCGATTTGACATTCTACTCGTTCGAAAATTACCCGGTTTGGCCGTGGTCCGAGCATCACATTACGGAGTTTAAAAGGACCTTTCCAAATGTCCATCTGGTTCTCGATAGGTGGAGTCGAAGCGCCAACCTGCTTCGCCGTTGCAAGAATGCTCTTTGCTCCCTCATGCCGCAGGTGTCGGCTACGCTCGCGGAACTCACGGTGCCCTGGATACTCCCCGAATGGATCAAAATCAGGAGAAATCATCGGGATGCCATCTATTTTATCACCTATGCGGATAGTCTCACCCAGCTGAATGGCATCGATTTCAGCCGAGTGATTGTTGATACGCACGACCTGTCCTTTCGTAATTACGGCCTTGTAACCGGAAAATCTGCATGGCGCCCTGGTGTGATCAGACGGCTCCGTAGAGAGCTCTCACTTCTGGAGTCGACTGCAATGGTAATCGCCATCGCTCCAAATGAGACATCCTTTTTTCAGCTTATGCTGAAGAGCACTAAAGTCTGTTATGTCCCGCCTCGTATACCCCCAGCGGGTAAGATACATGAGAATACTGCAATCGAGGCGGATATTCTTTTCGTTGGTTCCGATAACGTTAAAAACGTACGCTACATCAATTCGTTTCTCTCAAAATATCAACGCTGGCGATCTTTCCCAAGCTTAGCGGTCGCGGGAAATGTTTGCCGTCACCTTAGCGGAGAATATCTCAGGGCGGGCAACATCAAGGTCAAAGGTTATGTCGACGATCTACCGGCGCTTTATCGAAGCGTTCGGGCCGTGATTTGCCCGGTAGAGGGCACGGGAGTGAATATCAAGGCAATGGAGGCTCTGGCGTATGGCAAGCCCGTGTTTGCCTCTGCTTCTGCGATTGGGGGGCTTCCGCCAGGCTCGGAGGCATGCGTATTCCCGTTGGGGGAAGAGTCCGTTTGCGGGCTTTTGGCGGACCCAGAGCGGCTGAAGCAAGCATCGCAGGCCGCAGTTGCGTACGTCGATAGCCCATTTATTCGGCAAGCATGGTCCAACTTAGGTGATGACTTGCGATCGATGATCAGAAAGGACTAACGTAAGCGGTGTTTTCAGGCCACGTCTTTGAGTAGCTGCACCGCGGGATAGGCCCAGGGCAGGAGTTCGTTGAGTCGGCTGTTGGGATGGCGGTTGACGATCTTGCTGATCACGTCGGCGAGATAAG
>JBAUYV010000035.1:0-3137 GCA_049584975.1 Xanthobacteraceae bacterium
GCTAAGTCCAGGTCATCGAACAGTTTCGCGCGACCATGATGAAGCACTAGGGCTCTAGAGCAATAATCCTTTACTATACTTGATATGTGAGAAGCTAAGATAAGGCTACGATCTGCACGCTTCTCAAACAATTCTTCATGAGATCGCTTTTGAAAACGAGCGTCTCCCGCAGCTATTACCTCATCAATTAAATAACAATCGAAATCGACCGCGAAGGAAAGGGCGAAATTCAGGCGTCCTCGCATACCCGTCGAATAGGTCCGTACCGGCTCGGACAGGAATTTTCCGAGCTGGGCAAAGTCCTCGACGTAGTCGTGTACGTCCTTGAACGGCTTGTTATAGAGGCGCGCGATGAACCGGATGTTGTCATTGCCGGTCATGCTGCCGCCGACACCCCCTTCGATCCCGACTGGCCATGACACGGACATGGTTCGCCTGATGACGCCCCGCGTGGGCAATTCGATGCCGGCGAGAAGCCGGATCAACGTCGATTTGCCAGCTCCGTTGCGGCCGAGCAGCGCCACTTTTTCGCCTGGCGCGACGGTCAGGGACACATCACTCAAAACGCGGTTCCACCTCCCCCGCGTCTCTGAGTGATAATCCTTACAAATCTGCTCTGCGACGATCACAGCACCTCGACGTGTTGCCGGACATTGCGCATCAGCCACAGGCCGATCAGGGTCAACGTTGAAAGGATATAAGCGAGATATCCCTGATCGTAGTATGGATGAAACTTGCTGCCGAATAACCCGGCGCGAATGATCTCGAAGGTGTGGAGCGGTGGGTCAATCGCCAGGGCGATGGGCCGCAGCGAGTCCGGCAGCCATTCCGCTAAAAAGAAAAATCCGCAGACGGGGAGATACATGTAAGACAGCGTGGGCCAGACGTGTTCGATGAGTTCCGAGCGCTCGGACAACGCGGCGACGATCATCGCAATCGCGAACGACCACCAGGCCGTGTACAGAAAGCCGAGCGCCATCAAACCAAGATTTTCTGGCAAGTCTAGAAAGCCGATCTCGTAAAGTATGATGAAGGAGAAAGCGACTGCGGCAATATTGCCCATGGCCTCCAGGCCGCACCGCGCAACGACCAGGTCGAGCGGCGTAATCGCGCTGTGATAGAGCAAGGCTCCATTGCTCCGGATGACATAGAGCGCGTGGCCGCTGACATGGCGAAAGATCAGCACCGCCATATAGCCTGACCACAGAAACGGCATCAGGGGCAGCCCGTGCTGGTACGGCGATCGCAGCATCGACCACATCGCCAGCACCGGAAGCGCAAACGTGAGCGGTTCGGCGAACAGCCAGGCGAAGCCGAGGTTACGGCGTCCCCAACGCGTCTGGATTTCGCGCATGAATAATGCGCCCCAGACACGCCATTGCACCTTCAGCCCTTCCCAGAACTCATGCAATGCGCCACTCCGACCAGTGCAGCCTCCCGCTAAGTCTAAATGCTCTCGGCCTTACCGGCCAGCCTAGAGGTGGCCGCCCAGCGCACGAAGCGATTGTACAGTGTCTTCTTCGGGCCATAGACCGCGGGCGCGGCGACCCAGCGGCGGCCGCCCGACTTGAGCACATGGACGATCCCGCTGATCACGCGGCGGTCATCGACCCTTGGTTTGCCGCGGGTATCGGTCGCAAGATGCGGCGCGAGCCGCGCGAACTGCCCCTCGTCCAGCCAGAATTGATCGCGATCCATGACGGTTCTCCCTTCGGGGACCTTGAATCACGAAACGGGGTTTCTCGTGCCGAAGTCGGCAGCATGGTCGGGGAGCCGCGCCGCCATTGTGCGGATGCGCTCAAGCAGCGCGTCGGGCTTCAGCCGTAGCTCGGCCGCAAGCTTCGTCCATTGGCGCGCGCTAATCTCGCGCAGCCGGTAGGCGCCGCCGATCTTCATGGCGAACCGCAGTTTTTGCAGATCGAAGCCGTAGGGCAAGATGCTCGCCACGTCGTAAAGCGGTGCCAGCCGCGCGCGCCCTTCCACGCCAATCAGGAGCGAATAGTTCTTGGCGTGCGCGTCGGTGCCGCCGATCAGCCAGTTGAAGATCAGCGCGTCGAGGAAGCGTTCAACGTCTTCCTGCGGACGGTCGGAGAAGGTTCTCAGAAGCTCCACGGATGCGCGAGCACCCGGCCCGCCTTCGTTCTCGTACTTGCGCGACGGGTGTACCGAGAGTGCCTGGCAGAAATCCTCCTGATGCACCCGCAGGATGCCAGACGGCGTTCGTTGACGATCGTATCGCTTGATGACGATGGCAACCTCATCGCCAAACCATCTGACCTCCGAGCGCGCCGTGATCAGCCCGAGCGCCGACGCGAGCTGAATGCAGAAATGCTCATTCTCGGCATGGCCGTCGAATTCGCCGGTCGGCGGCTTCAGAATATGCGTGGTCGGGACGCGCCCCGACGGCACACCCCAGGTTCCGTCTTCGAAGAGAAGCGCGGTCTTCGGCTGCGCACCGGCAAGACTGAACTGACCCGCGTCGCTGGGCGCGCGCCAGGCCGTGTGATCGGCGCGCAGCGCCCGCAGCCGTTCCGCTATTCCCACCTCGTCGATCCATTCGACCGGCGACGGCGCTGGACCGAGCACCGCATCGAGACGGTTTGGGCGAACGAATTGCACCGCCCCAGCGCAATCCTCTCCAACATGTGACAGAAGCGCGAAGGGATTGCGCGCCGATACCTGAAACTGCCGAGCCCACCGCTGCAATACGGCGTCGTTATCCGGCAACAGGTTCCAGAGGAAGGTCTCGATCGGCTTATGGCCGTGCTGCGCCGAGGCAAGCGGCATCGTGAATGACAATGAATAAGCACCCGGTGCCTGACGCCAGTCCTCCGCATAGGTAAGGGCGAGACGGCCACGGGTGTCGCGCTCGACGCGGCCGATTTCACGGCCGTTGATGATCGCCATGAGCTCGACGCCGCTCACGGCTCACCCCGCGTCCGGGCCAGGATGTCGTCGAGGTCGGCGGCAGGCACCGCGTCTTGCCGCTCTGAAGCGGGTTTCCCGGCGTCAAGCAACAGGTGAAGACCGAGCACGTCGAGCGTTCTTAAGACGAGGCCGATCTCGGCCCGCGCCTTGCCCTTCTCGGCATCGATGATCCATTTTCGGCTGACGCCGACTTGCTTCGCCAAATCGCT
>JBAUYV010000036.1:0-6485 GCA_049584975.1 Xanthobacteraceae bacterium
CTTATCTCGCCGACGTGATCAGCAAGATCGTCAACCGCCATCCCAACAGCCGACTCAACGAACTCCTGCCCTGGGCCTATCCCGCGGTGCAGCTACTCAAAGACGTGGCCTGAAAACACCGCTTACGAAAGCTCCTTCGACGCGTAGGTCAGGATGAGGGCGCCACGCCATGACCCATAGCGCGCAGACTGCGACACACAAGCGCGTGTCGCCGGAGGCTCGACGCGGAAGAGCTGTGCAGTCCATGGCAACCAGGCCGGCACCCAATAGCGCGCCTCACTACGCTCTTTCGACTAGGGCGTCGGCTCGCGTCCAACGACGCCCCTGACATTTCGCGCGCCGGGCCGGTGAGACATAGCGCGTTTGATCGCCAGAGTGGCGTCTCGCCAACCCTGCTCAAAGAGGGCGACCGGCTCGGGCTTGCGCGAGAGGTCCAACGCGTCGATCGCGTTCGCGAAGACCTTGGCGTCGGCCGTGGTTGGAAGCAGGCGCAGGGCAGATCGCCCAATTGCAGCTTGAAACGAAGGGTGGTGCTCGAATTCGTCCGCGTTCGCGGATCGATTGACGAGGATCGGGCGCCCTGCTTGCAGGCACGCCAATATGCTGCCTCGGCGCGAGGTGAGACCTTCCGCAAAAGAATAGGCGAATGCGTCGACGAGGTCGAAGATCGAATAGATCTCGGCGTCCGTCTCGATGTAGCCGGTCACCAGAACATCGTCGCTGAGGCCCAAAGCGGTCGCCCGCGCATCAAATTTGGCTTCAACATTGGCACCGTCCCTAATAAAGCCGCCGATGAAGACGACGAAGACGTCCCGTCCCATGCGCTTCAACTCTGCGGCGACGTCGAGTACGAAAGTCGATTGCTTCTTGGGGTAGATCGAGCCGAAATGTCCGAGAACGAGCCGCCCTCGCGCCTTCTCGGCGGCGAGACGCTCGCAGAGCGCGGTGCAGATCAGTCGAGACGGCGGCGCAATATTGGCGGGGATTGGCATCAGGCCGGTCGAAAAGGGCGCCCAGCCCAAGAAGCCTCGGGCAAATTGTGCGCGAACGTATGGCGAGGAGAACAAAACTGTCTGAGCGAAGACGACATAGAAGCTCAGCACAAACCGTCGACGCCAATCCAAATCGGCCCATTCATGGAGAGTTACGATCGTGCGCACGCCTCGCAGCCGAGCCAAGAACAGCGCCAAGGCCGGCGCGAAAAAGGTTCTCTTCCACGCGACCATCGGCAGATTGACGATCAGCGCGTCGACGCGGGCCAGCGCAGCCCATAGTGGCGCGATTTCAGAGAAACGGCCATCGAGCTTGAAACAAGTCGCGTCAAGTCCGTTCGGCTTCGAGAATCGCACAGCGCCGCGCGCGAACATCTCGACGCCGCAGGGCGTTACAGCCGGTGATACCAGAAACAGAGCTCTCTCGGGCTCGCGCATCCAGGAATGCATAACTCGTCACCTCGTCATCGTCTCGATTTGAGACGGACCGCGCGACTGGTTCACCCGGCGCTCTGGGGACTTGGGCTCAACCACGGCGCGCTCGAAACTCACACACCTGGCCGGCTGGTAACCGGGCGCCCTACGTGTTGCTGCAGCCCGCGAAAGAAGAGATAGACCAGACGCGGCCTGAGAATGCTGTCGGGATACCGGAATACACCAACCGCCAGATAGGCTAGAAACCGCATCGTGCGGCCCTGAGCGTATTCGTTCCGCGCTCCCACCCAGAAGGCGTCGATCTCCGCAAGGCGGCGCCGGCGTTTCAACTCGATAGGGAGGAAGCGCTGGCGGATCGCCGGGTTCGAATAGACGGCATCGATCGCTGCGAAGTTCTGGTGCAGCAGCGAAGTGCGCAATCGATGGTTCGCTCCGGAGAAGCGCTGCCGGTACAGAAGTACGACGTCGTTGGGCATGGCGGCAAAATCGCTCAGCACCGCGAGCCGGCACCAGAACTCCCAGTCTTCTCCCAATTTGAGCGTGGTGTTGAAACCCGAAACGGCACGGGCTGCATCCGTTTTGACGCAGATGGCGCCGCAAAAAATGAAGTTCTTTGCGATCAAATGACGTAACGTGTCGGCCACGGGAAATAGCTTCCAGCGAAGGTCCGCGCGCGCCGACAGCTCCGAGCCATCTTCCGCAATCTTGATATGGTGCGCAAAGCAGGCGACGCATTGCGGCATCCGATCCAATGTGCCGGCCATTCTGGCAAGCGCGTCGGGCAGTAGGACGTCATCGGCATCGAGAAAGAAGATGTAGGGTGCTCGCGCGGCGGCGAGGCCAGCGTTTCGGGCTGCACTCACGCCGCTGTTTCTTTGGCGAAGAACCGTCAAGCGGCCGTCGCTAATCGAACCCAAAACTTGCTGGGTGTCGTCGACCGAGCCGTCGTCTACGACAATGAGCTCGATTCTCGTCAGGCTTTGTCCCAGAACGCTATCCACGGCCTGGCGAATAAACGCGCCGGAATTGTACGCCGCAATAACAACTGTAACTGTCGGAGTCACCGCCATCTCCAAGAGTCATGCGCTATCGAGCAGGGCGCCCGCCGCCGGCGTCTTCGGGCATGGGGGGTTGTTACTCGGCGGTCCGTCGCCCATGAGCTTAAGGGCGCCAACAACGGTAGTGAGGACGCAGCCACTCGTCCTAGCCGCGTCAACGGCCCACTGGAGCAGGTCGGGAGAGACGCCGTATTTGCTGGGCCGCTCCGCCACATCGTGGCTGTAGAAGATCAGCCACCCTTTGATTTCCATCGTGCGGGCGATCAGCCCAGCGATCGTCGCGCGATCGATCGATGCGTTTTCCAACGGCCAAGCTTTGAGCGAACCCAGATCCGCGATCCCCGCATTGATGCCCCGATGGACACTACGGCAAGAGTCGAAATGGCCTTCCAGGTAGCGCTTGGTGCGGAATGTGAGGTCGCCGTACGGATAGGCAAAATTCCGCACTTCGATATCGTGGTTGATGTTCTCGAGCGCCCGTTGGTTGTGCTCGAGCTCGACGCGGAGCTGTCCGAGGCTGATGCGCGAAACAGCCGGATGGGAATAGGTGTGGCAGCCGATCTCGTGCCCATTCCTCCAAATTGTCCGCAGTTGATCGATCGATGCCAGCGGCTGTCCGTCGGAGCCCGCCTCGCCGCAGGCGCGCCCGGCAATATAGAAAGTGCCGCGCGCGTCGTACTTCTCGAGGATACTCACTCCGATGTCGCATGCCGAGGCGGGCACGTCGTCGAACGTGAATGTCACCATCGGGGATGTGTTGCGCAAAACCAGCGCCTTGCTGCGGATGTTGCGCGCAAGAAATCGTGACGCTTTGCCCGCGATCTTTGCCGGCAGCGAACCGCCGCCGAGGTCCTGTGAGAGATGGCCGAACATGGTTTTATCGGTATTCCTCGTAAAGGATACCGAATTCCGCGGCGATGCGGCCAGCCCCGCGCGCGGCCGGTATCAGGCTGCGCACGATGGCGCTGCGACCGCCACAGGCGGCAACCGGCAAAGACATAATTCCGAAAACCATGAGGCCGAGGCCCTTGCACCAGCCGCGCGCGACCCCGCGGAAATCTCTCTTAAGCCTGCGCTCGATGCGGGTGGCGCAGGTGCCGTTACGGAACTTGCGACGCAGCACGTAGCCAACCGTGGTCCGTGACCGCGGAAACGTCTCAAGAACGCGCGCGTCGTCGGCCCATGCGAAGCTACGCCCGTCTCTGCGGCAACGCCAGAAGAACTCTTCATCGCTGCCGCCGGTGAACGCAAACTCGTGGCGAAAAGGCTCGTCGAGATAGTGTTCGAGGACGCTGCGCCGGATCAGCATATTCCCGGCGCCATAGATCACTGGCACACGTCCGGTGGCATATCGGGTCGGCGCGAAAACGCCGCTTCTGGCGAGCCAATGATCGGGATCGTCAAAGACCGGCGACACCGGGCCGCCGACAATGTCGACGTCGTAGTCCGACGCCACGGCGATCATTTCACTGAGCCAGTCCGGTTCGGGATATTCATCATCGTCGAGAACGGCGATGTAGTCCGGGGCCGGGCTCGCGCGACAGGCGCTCGCGAATGCGCGATTGTACGCGTAGGTGTGGCCGCGGCTTGGTTCCACGTCATAGGTGAGTGGAAAACGAAACGACCTCGACAGCTCCGCCACGACGTTGGCTCCGCCGCGTCCTTCCGTGTCATTGTCGACGACGATGACCCTGACCGGGCCGGCGTAAGTCAGTTGCGCGACGTGCGACAGCAGCTTGCGCAGACCGGCCGGACGGCGAAACGTCGGCACGCACAGGTACACAGCCGGTAGCGACCGCTCGGTGTTGACCGCGGCCATCATGGGATCATGGCCTCTTCGCGCGGTGCCGGCCGGTTCGCGCGCCGGTTCTGGTTAGCAGCAGAAGTGCCGCGTGGGGATTGGTCATCAGATAGCGCCCGGCAAGGCGACGCGGCTCAAGATAAGTACGATAGGCCCATTCAAGACCGGCAACTTGCATCCAATCCGGCGCGCGTGAATTCTTTCCCGATAGAAAATCGAACAGTCCGCCGCAAGTCTTGATCAGTCCCACCCCGCACAGTCGATCGCGGTGGCGGAATGCAAACTCTTGTTCCCGCGGAACGCCAAGACCGAGCCAAAGAATGTCCGGCCGAGCGTTATTGATATCTTCGATGACCCGCGCTTCTTCCTCGTGGCGCAGGTACCCGCCGCGGTGACCGACCAGTTCAAGCTCGGGATAAAGCGCACGGACGCGCTGCGTCACCAGCTCGACGGTGGAGTCAGTTGCGCCAAGCAGAAAAAACCGCACGCGGCGCTGCTGCGCGAGGCGGGCGGTATCGTGAAAGAGGTCCGTTGTGGCGACCCGTTCCGGAAGCGGGGTCCGATAAAACACGCGAGAGGCAAAAACCAGCGGCATGCCGTCGGCATGGATGAGATCCGCTGCAAGGAACATGTCCCGAACCGTTGAATGCCGGGCGCACAGAGAGAGCACTTGGCCGTTAGCGGAGGTGAAGATGAGCGGCCGTGTTTGGGCGTCGCGGCGGGCGAGCGCCGCGTCAATCATCAGTTGCGCCGATCGGGCGCGATCGATGACCGCGATAGGCAAACCGCCGATTTCCACGAGCGGCACCGTCCAATCCGACCCGGAAATGGTATCGAAGTGAATGCGGTCGGTGCATTCAGCCGCAGCTTCGCATTCCCTCGTTCGGGATCCTACGGAACGACCACCGACTACGGACATTTGCCAATCTTTTTTCTGAGCAGGAGCGTCGACCCGGCAGCTGAAGGGGTCAGTGACGCCATCTGAGCGGTTTTCTTCATTGGAATCTCGGCCGTCACCACCACATCCGAGGCCCGCCTGACGATAACTAGTCATTTACCGCCATGCTAGGCCTGCCACAATAGTGTCCATTCATTGACCTTAACATAATCCGCCGGAATCGGCGAAAATCCCAAGCCACACTTGACCTTAGCCAAGCCAGAATTAACATTTATATGGTGAGGTTACGTCTTGGTAAGAGCTTAGCGCCAATCAATGCTGGACCGTTCAGAAGCCAGCAGAGCGGCGTGCACGTCGCGAAGACCTCATCGGTAGTCTTCCGATGGGCGATATCGAAGTCGACCTGAAGAGCGCGCGGCGTACAAGCGCGATCGACATTGAAGTCGTGAACTAGTTGGGAGGAGTTTTCCTATATGCCCAAGGCCCGCGCAATTCGACATCGTCTGACGAGGCGCTCCGCCATGCTGAAGGTCGCGGGTCTTGCGATCGCGGCGCCAGCGCTCGCAATGCCACCCGTTTCCGCTGAATGCGACTTCGACCTGGAACAGGAACCGCCACTACGCAGCCACACGCTCACTTCCGGCATAAAATACGGATGCGCCGGCCACGCTCCAATCGTCCAGCCGGACCATATCCTCCTCGAAAAGTTCGCCACCGAGGCAAACATCTTTGTCCCGGAAGGTGCACTGAAATGGGCCCCTACCGAGCCGCAACCGGGCCAGTTCGATTTCTCCGAGGGCGACAGTATCGCCGATTTCGCGGCGCGCCACGACATGCTGATTCACGGACACACCCTGGTCTGGTACGCGACAATACCGAACTGGGTCTCGCAGATAACGACTGCAAAAGACGCCACGACTGCACTGGAGCGTCATATCACTACCGAGGTCCAGAGATATCGTGGCAAGATTTGGGCGTGGGACGTCGTGAACGAGGCCATCGAACCGAACGATCACCTTGAAAATGGTTATCGCAATTCGGTTTGGCTCCGCTGTCTCGGCATCAATTACGTGGATTTGGCATTCCGGCTCGCGCGTGCCGCCGATCCGGTGACGCCGCTATCTCTTAACGAGTACGGAATCGAATATGCGACGGCGGAGTCTCAACGCAAACGCGACGCCACACTTGGCCTGCTGCAAAAACTTCGTGACCTCAATACACCGATCGATTGCTTCGGGCTGCAATCGCATCTCCTAGCCGAAAAGACGTTCGACCATCGCGGCTTGACTGAGTTTATTCGC
>JBAUYV010000037.1:0-8251 GCA_049584975.1 Xanthobacteraceae bacterium
GTGCAGCAGCCGCTGCATTTCAGCGCCGATCGGGCCAAGTTTTGCCACCGCAAGATCGACCAGCGCGGTCTTGAACGTGGAGAATTGCGCATTGCCGAACTGCGCCAGCACGCCCGCGCGTGTGGCGCCGGCCAGCGCCGCATAAATGCCGACGAGATTATCGGCCTCCGGCCGCGTCTCGAGGCCCTTCGGTTCGCTTGGCAGCGGCTCCGGGTCGGTCTTGGCCTTGCGGATCTTCTGCGCAATGGCGTCGGCGTCATCGGTGAGATTGATGCGTGAATAGTCGGACGCGTCCGACTTCGACATTTTCTTCATCCCGTCGCGCAACGACATAACGCGCGTGGCTTCGCCGGTGATCAGCGGCTCAGGCAGCGGGAAGAACGCGTCGCCGAAGCCTCGCTCGTGGATCGAATGGGAAAAGTCCTTGTTGAATTTTTGCGCGATGTCGCGTGACAGCTCGAGATGCTGTTTCTGGTCGTCGCCAACTGGCACGTGGGTGGCACGGTACACCAGAATGTCGGCCGCCATCAGCGTCGGATAGGCGTAGAGCCCCACGGAGGCATTCTCGCGATCTTTGCCGGCCTTTTCCTTGAACTGCGTCATCCGGTTGAGCCAGCCGAGGCGGGCCACGCAATTGAACACCCAGGCGAGTTCGGCGTGCTCCGCCACCTGGCTCTGATTGAACACGATGTGCTTTTTGGGATCGATCCCACAGGCGATGAACGCTGCGGCCACTTCGCGGATGGCGCGCGGCAGCTCGGCGGGGTCCTGCCAGACCGTGATGGCGTGAAGGTCGACGACGCAATAGATGCACTCGTAGCGGTCCTGCAGCTCGACGAAGCGCTTGATGGCGCCGAGATAATTGCCGAGATGCAGGTTGCCGGACGGCTGCACGCCGGAAAAAACCCGCTCCTGAAAGGCCATGCCGAAAGCTCCGCGCGGCAAACGTTCGGTCCAGAGTGGGCGTCCCATGCCACGATGGCGGCTTGTCCCGCAAGGGCCGCTCGTTATAGTGCCCGCCGTCCCGCGCCACTTCTCCTGAGAATCTCATGCCCTCCGCCCGCTACGATGTCCTCGGTATCGGCAATGCGATCGTCGACGTGATTGCCCGCGCCGAGGAAGATTTTTTGCTCACGCAAGGCATGCGCAAGGGCGCCATGGCGCTGATCGACGAGGCACGCGCGGAAGCGATCTATGACGCCATGGGGCCGGCGGTGGAAATGTCCGGCGGCTCGGCGGCCAACACTATCGTGGGGCTCTCTTCGCTCGGTGCGCGCGCAGCCTTCGTCGGCAAGGTCAAGGACGATGGCCTCGGTCGCGCTTTCAGCCACGACATTCGTGCCGCCGGCGTGGCGTTTTCGACCGCGCCGGCTTCGGCCGGCCCGTCGACCGGGCGCTGCTACGTATTGGTCACGCCCGACGGCGAGCGCACCATGAACACGTATCTGGGCGCCGCGCAGGATCTGCATCCCGCCGATATCGACGCAGCGGCGATCGCCGCGAGCGCCATCACCTATCTGGAAGGCTATCTGTGGGACCCCAAACACGCCAAGGAGGCTTTCCTCAAGGCGGCCAAGATCGCCCACGAGGCTGAGCGCAAGGTGGCGCTGACGTTGTCGGACGCGTTCTGCGTCGATCGCTGGCGCGACGAGTTTTTGCAGCTGATGCGCTCACGCACCGTTGATTTGATTTTCGCCAATGAGGCCGAGCTGCACAGCCTCTATCAAACGTCGGATTTTGAAACGGCCGTAAAGGCGCTGCGCGCCGATATCGATGTGGCCGTGGTGACGCGCAGCGAAAAGGGCTGCATCGTCGTCAACCCCGAAGATATCGAGGCGGTGCCGGCCTTCCCGGTGGAGCGCGTCGTCGATACGACCGGCGCCGGGGATCTTTTCGCCGCGGGATTCCTCTGCGGCCTTGCCCGCGGCGCCGACGACCGCACCTGCGGCCGGCTGGGTGCAATGGCCGCCGCCGAAGTGATCCAACACTTGGGCGCGCGGCCCGAGACGTCGCTCAAGGACCTCGCGCGCGACAATGGTCTGGAAGATTAGCGCGGTTCTTTCTCGCCCGCTCACATCTTCGTCACCCGTGCGTGCAGCAGCGCGGCGCGGCCGCCGCGGACTTCCTTGAGGCAGCGCGCGATGGCGGCGGGAACGTCGGCCGGATCGCTGACCTCTTCGCCATAGGCGCCGAACGCTTCGGCGACCTTGGTGAAGTGCACCTGCGGCGCCAGCTTTGACTCGAATTCGCCCGTTCCTTTTGCCTCTCCCTCCGGGTAGACGCGTAGCGTCGACTGCTTCACCGCGTTCCAGCCGGTGTTGTCCATAACGATGGAGAAGAACGGCAGCTTGTATTGCTGCGATGCCGCGAACACCGAGCTCGGATTGCCGAAATAAAAGCCGCCGTCACCGGAGATTTGCACCATCAGCCGGTCCGGCGCGGCGAGCTTGGCGCCGAGCGCCATACCGCCCGACCAGCCCAGTCCGCCGCCGCCGGAGCGCATGGTGGTGTTGGGCCTGCGGCGCGGAATCTGCATCAGAACCGCGCCCGCATTGGTGACACCCTCGTTGAACAGGATGGCGTCGTCGTCCAGCACCTTGCCGAGCTCCGCCATCAGGTAATGCGGATTGATGGCGCCGGGCTTGCCTTTGTCGGACGCGAGCTTGGCGGCGCGAGCGATGCGCTCTTCGCGCAAGGCCTTGATTTTCTCCATCCGCTCCGCAGCCGCTTTCTTGAACTTTGGCGTTGCTTTGCCCTTCAGGTCTTCCAGCACCTGTTCGAGGATGCGCCCTGAGTCCCCCTGCATGCGCAGATTGCCGGGGAACGTCCACATCGGCGAGCCCGGCTTGAGCGTGTCGATGTCGATATGCGCCCAGAACGATTTGTCGCGGGTCTGCACGTCGCTCGGAAACCACGGCACGTCCACGTCGACCAGGATTCCCACGTCGGCGTTGGGCACCGCCTTGTCGGGCGCGAAACCGACGAAGCACGGCGATGCGTGCGAGATGTTGTTGGTCATGTTGGCTTCGTACACGGCGATGCCGGCGAATTGGGCGAGCGCATCGATGGCGTCCGAGGCGTGCACGTTGCGGCCCGCATAGCCGGTGATCAGCACCGGGTTGTCGGCCGTTAACAGGCGATCGGCGAGCGCCGCCACGAGCTTTGGATCGGCGCCGCCGCCCGACGTGGCGGCGAACTGGTCGGCCGAATAGCGGCGGATTTCGTCGGTGCTCCAATGCTGCGTCAGCGTCTCGCGCTGCATCATCAGGTAGACCGGGCCGCGCGGCTCGCTCTGCATGATCGAATAGGCGCGCCGCAGCGCCTCCTTGACGACGACGCCGGAGGGCAACGTCCATTCCCATTTCAGATAGGGCCGCACCAGGCTCGCCTGATCGAACGGCTCCTGCACGAAGTGCACGTAGGTGTCGCGCGAGCCGACCAGTTCGTCATTGGCGGTGTAGGGCGCCTTGCCGGCCATCAGCAGCACCGGCAGGCGGCTGCGATAGGCGTTGTGCATGGCGTTGGCGGTGTTGGCGGTGCCGACATCGACGTGCACCAGCACCCCTTGGCCGCGGCCGGTGACGAACGCGTAGCCCTCGGCCATGTGCGCCGCCGTATTCTCGTGCGGGCAGTGCAGGACGCCCGGCATTGCCTCGCCGCGTTTCTTGCGGTGTGCCATTTCCTCGATGATGGGGGCGTGATCGGTGCCGAAATTACAGAACAGATATTCGACGCCGAGTTCGGTCAGACCTTCGAGGAAATAATAGGCGGTGGCGAAATCCGGAGTATTGGTCTTGCGGGCGGCTGACGTTTCCATGATGTCGATTGCTCGTTTTGTTTGTTTATAGGGGGATGGTGGCAGGGTTATTCGTCTGACGGGTTCAGGCGACTTTGCGCTCGACGGCAAGGCCGTCGAGATGGGCCAGAACCTCTTCGATGTGCATGACGTCGGCGTACTTGTGATGCAGATCGAACAGATTGACCTTGTGGCTGATCATCAAGCGGTCGTAGGTGCATTCCTCGACTAGCACGTTGTGGAAGCCGTACGAATAGGCATCGACCGTCGAGGCGCGCACGCAGCCCGACGTGCTCTCGCCGCAGATGATCAGCGAATTGATGCGTCGCTGCTGCAGATGAGCGATCAGCGGCGTGCCGAAGAATCCGGAGGCGCGCTCCTTGTAGATCACGAGTTCGCCCGGCTGCGGCGCCAGGTCGTCCTTGATGTCGTAGATGTCGTCGCGGCCCCCTCCCTTCCCTCCCCCGCGAGCGGGGGAGGGAAGGGAGGGGGCACGGTTGGTCGAGTGTACGCCGCCGGTGTCCACATGGCGCGTGGTGTAGATGATCGGCACGCCGGCGCGCCGCGCCGCGGCGAACAGCTTCTGGGTCGGCGGCAGCGCCTTCCAGGCGTGCTCGCCGCAAGAGCCGGAGAATTCGCGGTCGACCTCGCGCACGGGCCGGCTGCCGCCCTGATAGGCCTTGTTGTAGAGATCGATGGCGAGCACCGCTGGATTGTCGCCCACGTAGGTTTTGCGCCGGTAAGCTTGATAGATCTCGATCGTCTCGGCGTCGATGATATCCTTCCAGCAATGGTCCTCGAAGTCGCGCGCCATGAGGGGCTCCCGTTGGGTCGGGCGCACCATATCACCTTCTGTTCAGGGCCGCGAAGGCGGGCGATCGGGTAGCCGCGCGGGTCTTGTCTGCATGTCGTGCATTACGTTTCGCACCGCGATCACTCCATCCGCACATTTTTCTTGAAATCGTAATCGGCCGCGTGCTCGGACTCATATACCTGCGCACGTCTGGCCTTATCGTACTGCGGATCGAACACCCGCCTCAGAAAGGCGAGCTGGAGGGCCCAGGCGGCCTCGGCCGCATCGCGCCGATAGCGCCCCGGCATGGTGTCGTTGAGCCAGCCATGCGGCGCGCCCGCAAAGACCCGGATCGTGTAGGTCTTGTCGTGGCGGTCGAGGCTGTCGCGGAAGCGGCGGACGTCGGCGAGCGAGATCAGATGGTCGGCCTCGCCGAAGATGCCGAGCACCGGGCACTGCACGCTCGCCAGCATGTCATCGAGCGGCTTGCCGTAACGGTCACTCGGCTCCCACTCCCGCGCATTCGCGGCCCCATACCACACCAGCGCCGCGCCGATGTTTTTCCGCTCGGCAGCCAGGACAAGGGGGTGACGCCCGGTTTGGCAGACGCCCTTGACGGCGATCCTTGCGGCGTCGACCTGGGGCAGGGCGGCGAGTTCCGCAATTGCGCTGTCCAGATAGTCGATGGCTTCCACGTCCTTGAGCGCGTAGCCGGCGTCGCCGCGGTGCAGCGCCTCCTGGTCGGGATGCTTGTAGAAAAAGTCCGGCGCGATGCAGACGAAGCCGTCGCGGGCGAATCGCTCGGCAAGATCGCAGGTGTGCTTAACCAGTCCATAACGCTCGTGCATGAGCACGATCGCCGGAATCCTGCTCTGACCGGTACCGGCCGGCATGGCCAAAAATGCCGGTAGCCCTCCGGCACAGCGGATGGTTTTTGTTGTGATTTCAGCCACAGCTGCTCCCCCTCCCTACGTAGCGCGCGAATGCACTGCGTATTTTGTCCCGTCAAACATCGCGTGCCGCCGCGATGCTAATGCGCGCCAAGTTCCGAGGCCAATGCTTCCAAGGGCAATACGATGGCAGCAAATTTCACGCGCCAAAACTGGAATCCCCGAACTGTTGCCACAATGCCGGGTCATCTTCGCCGAGATTGAGAGGAAAAGGGGTCCACTCTATGAAATGGCGGGCACTCTTGGCCGGCGCCCTGGCGGCGTTGGTCGTTAGCGTTATGGCATCGGCCGCGTCGGCGGATGTCCGCATCACCAGCGATCCGGGAGGCGAGGTTTCCTCCTATCTGCGCAAGTTCCATCAGATCCGCGAGTCCGGAGAACGTGTCGTCATCGACGGGCCATGCCTGTCGGCTTGCACCTTGCTGACCGCGCTGATCCCGCGGGACCACATCTGCATCACGTCGCGGGCTGTCCTGGGCTTCCACGCTGCTTCTTACTACGACGATGCGTCGCGGACGCTAGTGCCGACCCGTGCCGGCAGTCGTCTGGTGATGAACCTCTATCCGCCCGAGATCCGCCATTGGATCGAACGGCATGGCGGGTTGACCCCGACCCTCATCGAGCTGCGCGGTCGCGAACTCGCTTCGCTCTACCAAAGCTGCCATTAGGGCGTTGCACCCCGGCCGGTCGCTCCCTCGGCAGTGTGTGGGGCGGCCCCGGGCGAGTTGTCGCCGGGCTGGTTGCGGCCTATCTACGCCCCGTGAGCCACTACGAAACGACGGTATTTTTCGAGACCATCTGCGCCGGGTTCGTGACGTGTTTCGGCTGACGTGAGTAGACGATGAAAGCGCAAGCCTCCCGTATTGTCGTGCTGCTGGGCGCCTTTATGGCCGGCCTGCTGCTGTTCCTGGGCGCGATATTTGCCGTCACCGGCTTTTCCCCGACCCCGCATGCCGCCGCCATTGGTGGTCCGTTTCATCTGGTGGACCAGAACGGCAAACCGTTCAGCGACCAGGACATGAAGGGGAAGCCCTACCTCGTCTTCTTCGGCTTTACCCATTGCCCCGACATTTGCCCGACCACCTTGTTCGAAATGTCGCAGTTGATGCGCAAGCTCGGCCCGGATGCCGACCGGGTGGGCGCCGTGTTCATTACGGTCGATCCGGGGCGCGATACGCCTACCCTGATGAAAGACTATTTGGCGAGTTTCGATCCTCATCTGCGCGGACTTAGCGGCGATCAGGTGGCGATCGATCAAGCCGTTAAGGACTACCGGGTGTATGCCAAGAAGGTCCCGCTTCAGGGTGGCGATTACACCATGGACCACACCGCCATCGTCTATCTGATGGACAAGGATGGCCAGTTCGTCGCGCCCTTCGACTTGCAGCGATCCGCCGACGCTGAGGCCACCGAATTGCGCCGCTATATGTAAGGCTGCTTCTCAAGCCTCTGGGCCAAGACTCTCTAGTTCAGGCCCTTCTTTTCCGGACCTTCCTGCGGCGCTTCAAGTCATCGAGGCGCGAGTTCCTGGCAAGGCCATGCTCGGTCTTCTCCCAGCGCTGGTCGGCGCTCAGAAGCTGAAAGAGCGCCCGCCACGCGGCGAGCGAGAGCAGGAGCCAGTAGAGCGGCGTCAGCAGGAGCACCCAGGCGTGGGCCAAAAGGCCGCGCCGCTGCAATCCGATGAAATCAAGCGCGATGCCCGCCGCATAGCCGGCAACAAGCGTGGCGGCGAACAGCGGTGCTGTGCCGCCCATGGCCGCCATGATGCCCTCGGGCGGCCGCGCAAACAGATAGTAGCAAAGGGCGGCCAAGTAGATGGGGTGGATCAGAGCCGACAGCACGTTGCAGGCAAGGAAGAGCTGAAAAGCGGCGGCGCCGCCGAGACCTAGCTCCCAGACGAGACGGAGCGGGCGGCGCGTGTGCACGCGCCACGTCTGCATCCAGCCTTTATACCAGCGGGTGCGCTGCTTCAGCCACGGCACGAAACGCGCCGGCGCTTCATCGTAGGTCGCCGACGGTAAGGACGCCGCCCGATAGCCGAGCCGGTGCAGGCGGATCCCCAGATCGGCGTCCTCGGTGACGTTGTGCGGGTCCCAGCCGCCGGCGGCGCGCAGCACCGACGTGCGGAAATGATTGGACGAGCCGCCAAGGGGGAAGGGCAACCGCAACGCGGTGAACCCCGGCAGCAGGACGTCGAATTGTCCCGCATAGTTAGCGGTGAACATGCATGCGAGCCAATTATCGGCGGTGTTATCGATGGTGAGGCTCGCCTGCAGGCAAGCAAGCCTGTCGTCGCCGGCCATGAATGCCGCGACGGCGCGCCGGAGCTGATTGCTTTCGGGTGCATCTTCCGCGTCAAAGACGACGGTGTAGGTGCCGCGCGCCAGCGCCAGCGCGACGTTGAGCGCCTTCGGCTTGGTGCGCGGCCCAAACCTCGGCGCCGTGATGATCTCGAAGGGCGGCCCGAGGTTGAGGCGGGCAAGCGCGAGCCACGTGGCGTTGTCGTTCGGTTCCAGGACAAACTTCACGTCGAGCTTTTCGATTGGATAATCCGGTATTATGGCGCAAACGCCACAAGCCTTCACACTAGCCCTTCTTATTCACCAAAAATAGCGTAGCGGTGTGGCTGCAGCGCGATTTTTGCGCGCGAGGCGCGCATCTGCGATCACGTCAGATGACGCCGGTGCGGCGAGGTGCGATTTGCGTTTTTGG
>JBAUYV010000038.1:0-2273 GCA_049584975.1 Xanthobacteraceae bacterium
TAGCTCAGCTGGGACCCCAACACCGTCGTTTATAGAACGCGGGCCGCGCGGACACGCGATGAGGCGCCGGCGCACCAAATCAAGCTCGTGATCTTAACGGCGAGCTGTGGCGGATCGGTGAGATGGTTTCCGGGTGACGAAGGCCGAGCTTAAAGTCGCCGTCAATCAGTTCCGTAACACCGCTTATGCGTTCGCGCCCTTAACGCTGAGAGGTTCCGGGCCTATTACGTGAGCTTGCCGATTTAGGAGGAGCACTACCCGTTTTTCGTGCTCGCCGAAGGCATGAGGTGCGGCAGGTGGCAGCACGAGGGCGGCTTGAGAATGTCCGTAAAATGCCGGCTCGATGTTCATCAAACATCCATCTTGATCGCGGATGTCCTCGGACACTGACCGGAAGAGGTCTATTTATCTGTCAGTGAGGCTTGCGAAGCGGAGAAAACCCCAATGACCGCGCACCTGCGCCTGTCGCGGACCGTGAAAACTTTGGGTAATTGTTGCTCGCCGCGAGCGAGGGCAATCTAGCCTTGCTGGACTGCCGCGACAAAGCCGGGCGCTATGTCGCGGTTATTGTCGCGGTTGAATACCACGCCGGCGAGGCGGAGCCGTTCCGTTTGGTCCCGTTTGCCGCCATGGCGACGGGCGATCCGTATGCACAATGGGACCCGCCCTCGCCCGAAATGCAGCTACGCAATCGCGAGCGAAAGGAAACGCGAGCGCAACAGCGAAAGGCAGGATAAGATGGTGACCCGAACAATACCCGGTTTCGGCTTTGGCCGCTTCAAGGAAATCGCACCAGCCGGCGACTATGGCCGCTCAGTTGGCCTTGACCCTGAACACTTTCGCGAAGCGCTCGCGGCCACCGGCGCGCCCTACATTGTCGCCAAGCGTGCCGACGATAGCGAACTAAAAGGGCTAGAGGTTCAAATACTCGCGGACGGCACCGTAACCATGCAGGACTAGCGCCCATGGCGGACATAACCGACAGCGAACTTGAACGGGCCGAAGAGGCAATCTGTGTTGCCCGTCGAGGCGCTCAACATTAAACGACTAGCGGCCGGCGATACCCGAATGGTCGAGGTCGATCCCCTCACCGCCGCCGAATATATCGAGCAGAGAGGGGACACGGTTGAGCGCATTAGGCGTGGCGAGGCTTAACCGCCGCGCCGCCGGCGGGCGAGCCGCCGGGCATAATCCGCGAGCACGTCGCGTTGCGTTGTGCGCTCGCGCGCCGTGGGCGAGCGCAAGAGGTCCGCTTGCTGTTGCAGCGTGAAGCCGAAACGGTCCCGCAACACGCGCGCGTGTTTGTTAGCCTCCGCCATGGCGCGGCGGAGCGCCGGGGTTTCTGTCGGTGCGGGCGATATTCACGGCTGCGCACGTCGTCAAGATCGAATTAAGATGCGCGTGTGTTGGGCGGAGTTGCGGCTGCAGCCGCCTCTTGCTCCGGTCCCTTCCACGATTGTGACCGCACCGTCCGCTTCAGATGCGCGTGATAGTGCCGTCTTCGTCCTCAAACTCAACCGGCTCTATAGATTGCGGTCCGCCGTACCTGCGCTCAAGCTCTTTCGAATCGCACGGCTCGCCGACCACAAGTCCGATCTTCATTTGCGTCGGTTCGACGTCGTCACTGTCGGCGCTCGCGACGAGCTCGTCGGATCGGTTTTCAAGTTTTGGTCTTGCCGGCGCGTTCGGTCGCATCTTGCCATCTGGACCGATTCGCACCACCGAAATAATGCCGCTGTGTTGGTGGTCTACCTTTTCACCGTATGTTTTCGGAAAATGCGCCGACAGCATTTTCAGGACCAACTGATCAGAGGGCTTGCGCCTCACCGTCAACGGGATCAGCGAGCCATCGGCATTACGCTCATAGCGATCCAGCTTTCCAAGCTGGGCAAGCTCGGCGTCGGAAAGTCCCGCGAGCTTCGGATCTTCCTTCCAACAGACCTTGCCTTGAAATGTCTGCACCTCGTCGAAGCCGTTCAAGGCGTGATGGCGCGCCGTCCCCTCGATCATCAGCGCCGACATCCGCATCGCTTGCTTGAGATGTTCGTGGAACCAAGCCTCGGCATCGCACCAGGTAAGGCGATAACCCTCCGGATCGTCCTCGAGCAGCGAGGCGCGGACGTAGCGCCACAGGGTCTTGGTGGAGACCAGCGCCGCAGCGCGAAAAAGACAAAAAGGAAAACACAAAAAGGAAAAACACAAAAAGGAAATGGCGGCCGGTGCGGCAGGTGCCGCCGCAGTCGGCCGGCGGCGCGCTTCTCGCGCGCGCGGAG
>JBAUYV010000039.1:0-10928 GCA_049584975.1 Xanthobacteraceae bacterium
CCAAAAACGCAAATCGCACCTCGCCGCACCGGCGTCATCTGACGTGATCGCAGATGCGCGCCTCGCGCGCAAAAATCGCGCTGCAGCCACACCGCTACGCTATTTTTGGTGAATAAGAAGGGCTAGGATGCGCGCCACGTGGACTGCGTCGCGCCCGGTCCCGTCCTTGATCTGATGCCGGCAGGATGTTCCGTCGGCAACGATGATGGCGTCGGCATCCGCCTTGCGCACGGCCGGCAGCAACGACAATTCGCCCATCGCGCGCGATACATCGATCGTGCTGGCATCGTAGCCGAAGGCGCCGGCCATGCCGCAACAACTCGACTCAATCACTGTGACTTCAAGATCGGGAATAATCCTCAGGGCGCCCTGCACCGCCGCCATCGTATCAAATGACTTTTGATGGCAATGGCCGTGCAACATGGCGCGCTTCTTCATCGGTGTGAGCTTGAGGTCGAGTTTGCCGGCGGCGGCCTCGCGAGCCAGAAACTCTTCGAACAGAAGGGCCGCTCGGGCTACGCCGCGGGCCGCGCTGTTCTTGATGAGCGAGGGGATTTCGTCGCGGAAGCTGAACAGACAGCTCGGCTCCAGCCCGACAATCGGCACGCCGTCGGCGGCGAACGGCGCAAGTGTGGCGAGCGTGCGCTCAGCCTCTTGGCGCGCTTCATCCACCTTCCCGACCGACAGAAACGTGCGGCCGCAGCACAGCGGCCGGCCACCGTCGTTTGGCGTCGCGACGCGAACCCGGTAGCCCGCGGCGCCAAGGACCTCGAGCGCGGCGTCGATGTTCTCGCGTTCGAAATAACGATTGAAGGTGTCGGCGAACAGAATAACGTCTTGTTTTAAGGAAGTCGTGGATAGCCGGGACAAGCCCGGCCATGACGAATGGGGGTCCCGGAAGTAATCCGACCGCCATTTCGGCAGGCTCCGCTGCGCGCTGAAGCCGGCGATCGATTCCGAAAGTCTCGCCCCGCCCGGCAATCGGTCGCGCAAATTCATCAGCCACGGCATGCGCGCCGCGTAGGGCGCGTAGCGCGGCAGATAGCCGACCAGACGGTCGTGCAGCGACAGGCCGAATTTTTCGGCCCGCGCGCGCAACACTTCGATCTTCATGCGCGCAATGTCGACGCCGGTCGGGCATTCGCGCCGGCAGGCCTTGCAGGAGACGCAGAGTTTCAGCGTCTCCGCCATGTCATCGGAGGTGAACGCGTCGGGGCCGAGCTGGCCGGTGATGGCGAGGCGGAGCGTGTTGGCGCGGCCGCGCGTCACGTCGCGCTCGTCGCGGGCTACGCGGTAGCTCGGGCACATGACGCCGCCCGAAAGCGCGCGGCAGGCGCCGTTGTTGTTGCACATCTCGATCGCGCCCTGGAAACCGCCGCCGGCGCCCGGATAGGCCGACCAATCGAGCGCCGTCGTCATCGCATCGGCGCGATAGTCGGGGCCGTAGCGGAGTAGGCGCCGGTCGTCGAATTTCGGCCCGCGCACGATCTTTCCAGGATTGAACAAGGCGCGCGGATCGAAACGATCCTTCACTTCCTGGAAAGCCTGCACCAGTTCGGTGCCGAACATTTTCTCGTGGAACTCGGAGCGCACGATGCCGTCGCCGTGCTCGCCCGAATGGGAGCCCTTGTACTCACGCACCATCGCGAAGGCTTCCTCCGCAATGGCGCGCATGGTGCGTACGTCCTGGTCGAGGCGCAAATTGAGCACCGGGCGGACATGGAGGCAGCCGACGGCGGCGTGCGCGTACCAGGTGCCGCGCGTGCCGTTTCTCTCGAAGATATCGGTGAGCCGCGCCGTGTAGTCTGGAAGGTGCTCGAGCGGCACGGCGCAATCCTCCACGAAGGAGATAGGTTTGCCCTCGTCCTTCATGGACATCATGATGTTGAGCCCGGCGGTGCGCACCTCAACGATGCCGGCCTGCAGCGTCGGGTCGAGCACCTCGACCACTCCGCCCCATTGGGCGCCACTCTTGTCCCAGGAAATGCCAAGGTCGCCGATCATAGCGCCAAGCTGCTTCAGCCGGCGCAGATTTTCGTCCCAGTCGGCCTCGGCGAACTCAACAAAAAGTATCGCCTCCGGGTCGCCGCGCAGGAACGCATCGACCGTCGGCCGAAACATCGCGATCTCGCGGGCGAGCCCCAACATGGTGCGGTCGATCAGCTCGACCGCGATCGGCCCAAGCGTGACGATGTGCTGCGCAGCCTTCATCGCCTCGTGGAAACTGCCGAAGTGGCAGGCGCCGACGGCGCGCCGGCCAAGGAGCGGCGAAAGTTTCAGTTCGATCTTGGTCGAGAAGGCGAGCGTGCCTTCGGAGCCGACGAGCAGATGCGCCAGATTGATGTCGTTCCTGCCGGGAACGAGCGCATCGAGATTGTAGCCGCCGACGCGCCGTTGCACTTTCGGAAATCGCCGCTCAATCTCGTCGGCCTCGCGCGCGGCGATGGCGAGAAGGTCGTGCACGAGCGCGTCGGGTACGTTGGTCTTGCCGTCGCCCATCCGGCCGAAATGCGCGCGCGTGCCGTCGGCCAGCAGCGCATCGATCGCGATCACGTTCTCGCGCGTGTTGCCGTAGCGCAGCGAGCGCGCGCCGCAGGAATTGTTGCCCACCATGCCGCCGACGGTGGCGCGCGATGCGGTGGAGATATCGACCGGAAACCATAGCCCCGTAGGTTTGAGTGTGCGGTTGAGTTCGTCGAGCACGATGCCCGGCTCGACGACGCAGCGCCGCTCCGCGGCATCGAGTTCGACGATGCGGTTGAGATTGCGCGAGCAGTCGATGACGAGCGCTTCGTTTATGGTCTGGCCGGCCTGCGACGTTCCGCCACCCCGCGGGGTCACCGGTACGTCTTCCGCACGGCAAACCCCTATCGCCCGTTCGGCTTCTTCTATCGTGCTTGGCGTCACCACGCCGAGCGGCATGATCTGGTAGTGCGAGGCGTCGGTAGAATAGCGGCCGCGGCTGAAGGCATCGAAGCGCATGTCAGCAATGCGCTCCGCCTTGAGCCGTCGCTCGAGGCGTCTTTCCACCCCAGGCATGAGCCGCGCTGGCAATTTATTCTCCGCTACTGACTGTCACGGTCCGCGCCAACGGACCATCCGGTGCCCGCAGGCCACAGAGTCTTAACTCTGCGAATTAAGTTTACTAGATGCCACGCTTTTAAGTGACGTGGGCTTGACCCGAATGTTCCATTCGTTGTTCAACCCACCAGCCGCGGGCGCCTCTCAGATCAGCGCCGCCGGGACGAATAGACTGGTCCGAAGGAGTATCGAAAATGCCGCAGAATGCCTCGCGTGCCGCCGGGCGTCACTTCCTGCAGATTCCTGGCCCGACGCCGCTGCCCGACCGCGTGCTGCGGGCGATGGATACGCCGCTCATCGATCATCGCGGGCCGGAGTTCGCCAAGCTCGGCAGGCGCTGCCTTGACGGCGTTAAGACCGTCTTCAAGACCACCAACCCGGTGATCATCTACACGGCGACCGGCACGGGCGCGTGGGAAGCGGCGCTGGTCAACACCCTTTCTCCCGGCGATCGCGTGCTCATGGCCGAGACTGGCCAGTTCGCCACTCTGTGGAAGGTGATGGCCGAGAAGCTCGGCCTCAAGCCCGAGTTCATTCCGGGCGATTGGCGGACCGGCGCCGATGCGGCCAAGATCGAAGAGCACCTGCGCAACGACAAGGCGCACGAGATCAAGGCGGTGTGCGTGCTGCACAACGAGACCGCAACCGGCTGCCTGTCGCCGATCGAGCCGATCCGTAAGGCGATCAACGCCGCCGGACATCCGGCGCTGCTCATGGTGGACACCATCTCGTCGCTCGCCTCGACCGATTACCGCCACGACGAATGGGGCGTCGATGTCACCGTCGGCGGCGCGCAGAAGGGCCTGATGCTGCCGCCCGGCATGTCGTTCAATGCGGTGAGCGACAAGGCGCTCGCTGCCACGAAGACATCCAAACTGCCGAAATCGTTCTGGTCATGGGAAGACATGCTCACCATGAACAAGGTCGGTTTCTTTCCCTATACGCCGGCGACGCAGATGCTGCAGGGCCTTGCGGTCTCGATCGACATGCTGCACGAGGAAGGCCTCGATAACGTGTTTGCCCGCCATGCACGGCTCGCCGAGGCGACCCGCCGCGCCATCCGCGCGTGGGGCCTCGAAATCCTCTGCCGCGATCCGAAATATTATTCGCCGACCATCACCGCGGTGCTGCTGCCGGACGGCCACGACGCCGACGCCTTCCGCGGTCTTGCGCTGGAGACGTTCAATATCTCGTACGGGGCGAGCTTCGGTCCGTACGCCAAGAAGTATTTCCGCATCGGCCATCTCGGCGACATCAACGATGGCTGGATGATGGGCGTGCTGGCTATGACCGAAATGGCGCTGTCGCTCGCCGGCATCCCGCACAAGAAGGGCGGCGTGCAGGCGGCGATGGACTATATCGTGTCGGCGCAATCGCGCGGCGCTCGCGCGGCAGCGGAGTAATCAGCCTCTATACAGCGCGACGGCGTTCCTGTATTTCGCCGCTGATGGCCTTAAAAAGCAGGCTCGAAACGATCGTCACCGTGTTCGGCGGCTCCGGATTTTTGGGCCGTCACGTGGTGCGCGCGCTTGCCAACCGCGGCTACCGTATCCGCGTGGCCGTGCGCCGGCCCGAGCTTTGCGGCTTCCTGCGCCCCATGGGCCGGGTGGGCCAGATCAACACCGTTCAAGCCAATCTGCGCTATCCGCAATCGATTGCGGTGGCTCTGCGCGACGCCGACATTGCCGTCAATCTGGTCGGCATCCTGTTCGAACGCGGTGCGCAGCGCTTCGATGCCGTTCAGGCAGCCGGAGCCGAAGCGGTGGCGCTTGCGGCCAAATCCGCCGGCGCCCGCCTGGTGCACGTCTCCGCCATCGGCGCGGACGCAGACTCGCCTTCGCACTACGCCCGCTCGAAAGCGGAAGGGGAACGGCGCGTCCTGGTGGCCCAGCCGGCGGCCGCCATCATGCGGCCGTCGATCGTGTTTGGTCCCGCAGACGATTTCTTCAACCGCTTTGCGGCCCTCGCCCGCATGGCCCCGGCGCTGCCGCTGGTGGGCAGCGGCCACACGCGATTTCAGCCGGTATTTGTCGGCGACGTGGCGGAAGCGATTGCCAAGGCGGTCGATGGCGAGACCAAGCCGGGGACGATCTACGAACTCGGCGGGCCGGACGTACGCACGTTCCGCGAATTGATGGAATTCGTCCTCGCCACCATCGGACGCCGGCGGCTTCTTGTGCCGGTGCCGTTCGGGGTTATGAAGTTCCAAGCGGCGTTCGCTCAGTTCATGCCGAAGCCGCCGATCACGCCCGACCAGGTCGAATTGCTCAAGAGCGATAATGTGGTCTCGGCCGAAGCCCGGAGTGAGGGCCACACGCTGGAAGCGCTCGGCATTATCCCCGAGACGATTTCCGCTATCGTGCCGACTTATCTCTGGCGCTTCCGCAAGGCCGGACAGTTCAGCCCGCACACCGCGTGAGGTCCCCGAGTCATGAGAGAATGTGCGGGCGGTCCGAGAGCGGTGGCTATCTGCCCATCGAATTGAGGAAATGAGGGTCAGGATTTTCGACGGGCGCCCTCCAAATCCGACAAGATGATGTGAACATGGCTGACGTTTGCACCCAAGGCATCGATACCGGCTTCGTCTCGTTGGGTTATTTCAAGGTCGCGATGCTTGGTGTGGTGCAGGGCATTACCGAGCTCCTCCCGATTTCCTCGACCGCCCATATGCGCCTGGTGCCTGCCGTCCTCGGCTGGCCGGATCCGGGCTCGGCGTTTTCTGCAGCGATGCAGCTTGCGGCGCTGGGCGCGGTCGTGAGCTATTTCTGGACGGACGTCAGGAGTTTGGCGGTCAATTCAATCTCCTCTTTCGCTCGCGGGAGATTTCGCGACCCGCAGTTCCTGTTTGTGGTGTGGATCGTGATAGCAACGATTCCCATTGGCATAGGTGGCCTCGCGCTCGCAAAGGTTCTCAACACTTGCAATTCTCCGCTCCGTTCCGTCAGCGTCATTGGATGGAGCTGCATTGTGATGGCGGTGCTTCTGGGCCTTGCCGAGATCTTGGCGCGGCATCGGCGTACGATCGAGAAGGCGACGATTTGGGACGCAATCATTGTGGGATTGGCGCAGACCGGCGCTCTCATTCCCGGCGTCTCCCGTTCGGGCTCGACGCTGACGGCGGCGCTGATGCTTGGCTTCAAACGCGACGAGGCTGCTCGCCTGTCGTTCCTGCTGGGCCTGCCCGCCATTGCGCTGGCGGGCCTGAAGGAGTTGTGGGAGCTCCACAAGATTCATCTCGACTGGCACGCCTGGTCGGTTCTGCTTCTCGGCCTCGGCGTCGCGGCCGTTTCAGCTTTCTTTGCCATTTGGGGCCTTATGAAAACTCTGGAAAACTTTTCCAGCTGGCCATTTGCGGTCTATCGGCTACTGCTCGGGATCGTGATCCTTGCCGGCGTGGCAATGGGGTGGTTGACGTGATGGTTGCCCGCCTGACGCAAGCACAGGATTAGGGGCAACCGCCAAGCCGGCACAGGTTGCTCGCGGAAGGGCTTCGCTTGTAGGTGTATGGTTCGTGGTAACGGAATTCTAACTGCCCCCGATATTCGATCTGGTAACTCCCAGGGTTCGCCATCCATGCTTGCGACGGCATGCTGACGCTTTTCCATCATCCGCTCTGCCCGCATTCGCGTTTTGTCCGGCTGGCGCTCGACGAGCTTTCGCTGCCGGTGCAACTCGTGGAGGAGCGGGTCTGGCAGCGGCGTACGGAGTTCCTCAAGCTCAACCCCGCGGGCGCCACGCCGGTCCTGATCGAGGAGGGTATGCCGCCCATTCCCGGCGCCGCTATCATTGCCGAATATCTCGACGAGACGAAGAGCGGGAAACCGCCCAAGGCCCGGCTTATGCCCACTGATGCCGGCGGCCGCGTCGAGGTGCGGCGGCTAACGAGCTGGTTCAACGACAAGTTCTTCGAGGAAGTGAGCGGCCCTTTGGTGCGCGAGCGCGTCTACAAGCGCTTTATTCCGGTCAATCAAGGCGGCGGTTCCCCGGATACCGAGGCAATGCGTGCCGCGCGTGCCAATATTAAGTACCATCTGGCCTATATCGGCTGGCTGGTGCGCACCCGCGACTGGCTTACCGGCACCAGCCTGACCTATGCGGATCTGGCCGCGGCGGCGCATTTGTCGACCGCCGATTACCTGGGCGATGTGCCGTGGAACGAAGACGAGAGCGCCAAGGCCTGGTACGCGAGGGTCAAATCGCGACCCTCGTTCCGCACGCTGCTCAACGAGAGCCTGCCCGGCCTGACGCCGTCGCCAAGCTACGCCAATCTCGACTTCTGACCCCGGCGGCGCTCAAGGCCGCGCTCGCAGCCGAGGCCCGCGCGCAGGGCTTTGAGGTCGTGGGCATCGCACGGCCGGACGCTATCCCGCTCGCGCCCGAGCGGTTGCGGCAGTTTCTCGACGGCGCCGCCCACGGCGACATGGAGTGGATGGCCGCGAATGCCGAACGGCGCGGCGATCCGTGCGCGCTCTGGCCCGACGTGCGCTCTGTGGTCATGCTCGGCATCAACTATGGGCCGGATGAGGATCCGCTCGCCATCCTGAAAGATCGCCGGCGCGGCGGCATATCGGTGTACGCGCGCGGCGACGATTACCACGACGTGATGAAACCGCGGCTCAAGGCTCTCGGCCGCTGGCTCATCGAAAACGCCGGCGGCGATGTGAAGGTCTTCGTCGATACCGCGGCGGTGATGGAAAAGCCGCTGGCCGAAGCGGCCGGCATCGGCTGGCAAGGTAAGCACACCAATCTGGTTTCGCGCGAACTGGGCTCGTGGCTCTTCCTCGGCGCCATTTTCACCACGCTCGATCTGCCGCCCGACGCGCCGGAGCGCGACCATTGCGGCACCTGCCGATCGTGCCTCGACATCTGCCCCACCGCCGCGTTTCCGGCGCCGTATCGGCTCGATGCAAGGCGGTGCATCTCCTACCTGACCATCGAACATAAGGGCCCGATCCCACGGGAACTGCGGCCGCTCATGGGTAATCGCATTTACGGTTGTGATGATTGCCTGGCGGTCTGTCCCTGGAACAAATTTGCCCAGGCCGGCCGTGAGATGAAATTTCAGGCCCGCGCGGCATTGCGTGCGCCGCTTCTGGCCGAGCTCGCGCGGCTCAATGACGCGGCGTTCCGGGCGCTGTTCAGCAAGAGTGCGGTCAAGCGCATCGGCCGCGCGCGCTTTCTCCGCAATGTGCTGATCGCCATCGGCAACTCGGGCGATGGCGTGCTCGCTCATGAAGCCGAGCGATTGCTGGACGATCCCGCGCCGCTGATCCGCGGCGCCGCCATATGGGCGCTTGGCCGGCTCGACCGTCCGCGTTTAGTGGCGTGCGCCGCGCTGCGGCGCGCCGCGGAGTCCGATCGCGCGGTTCTCGACGAATGGGACGCGGCGACGGCCCACCTCGGATGATGAATCGCGCCGTAGCAAAGAGCGTGGCATGTCGATGTTGTTGTGTTTCGGGCTTGGTTATTCGGCGGAGCATTTCGTCGCCGCCTTTGGCGATGGCTTCGAGCGCATTATCGGCACGGTGCGCGGCGCCGAGCGCGCCGCGGCGCTGAACGCCCATCTCTCCGGCCGATTGAAAGCGCTCCTGTTCGACGGCAGCGTTGCGGTGCCGGACGTCGCCAATGCCGTTCGCGACGCCCCGTTTGTGCTGGTCTCGGTTCCCCCGCACGAAACAGGCGATCCGGTGCTTGCAGTTTTCGGCGATGCGCTCGCCGATGCCCGGCGCCTGCGTGCCGTCGTGTATCTTTCGACGATCGGCGTTTATGGGGATCGTGGCGGCGATTGGGTCGATGAGGAAACGCCCACGAGACCGGGCTCCGAGCGCAGCCGCGCGCGCCTTGCGGCCGAGCGGGCCTGGCAGGAGTTTGGCAGCCGCCGCGGCGTCGCGGTTGCGATCCTGAGACTCGCCGGCATTTATGGACCCGGGCAGAATGCCCTCGTGCAGATCGAGCACGGCAAGGCGCGCCGTATCGTCAAGCCCGGCCAAGTCTTCAACCGCATCCATGTAGCCGACATCGCGCAATCGATCGACGCCGCGTTTGCGCGAAACGCTTCCGGCGTTTTCAACGTCGCGGACGATGAGCCCTCGCCGGCGAGCGACCCGCTCGCTTTCGCTGCGCAGTTGTTGGGCGCAACACCGCCGCCGGAAATTACGTACGAAGAAGCTGCTCCGTCGATGTCGCCGATGGCAAAAAGCTTCTGGCAGGAATGCCGCCGCGTGAAGAACGACAAGCTCAAGCGCGAACTCGGCGTCAGCTTGCTCTATCCGACCTATCGCGAGGGACTCCGCGCGTTGTTTGCGGCGCGGTAGAGCGCTTCATCGGCGGAGATCGTTGTAGGGGCGGCCCTTGTGGCCGCCCGCTCGTCCTGCGCCCTCTCGCCACGAGCGCCCACAAGGGCGCCCCTACGAGAACAATGTTTCAATGCAAACTCGGACCCTTGAGGAAGCGGTTGCGCTCGCTCGACTTGACGCGAACGTCCATGGTCTCGCCGTCGCGATAAATGGTCAGCGGGACGTCCACGCCGGCTTGGCCTTGCGCCCAAATGTGGCGGAAGAAGTTCGCGAGGTCGCGCACTTCCTTGCCGGCGACCGAAAGCACGATGTCGCCGTTGCGCAAGTCGGCTTTCTTGGCCGGTCCCTTATCGGCAAGGCCGACCACGACGAGCCTATTCTCCACTTCAGTGGCGTAGAGGCCGAGCCAGGGCCGCGGCGGTCCATTGCGCCGGCCGGTCTTCATGAGGTCGTCGAAGACCGGATTTAGCAGATCGATCGGCACGATCATGTTGATGTTTTGCGGCTGGCCCTTGTCGACAACATGCTGCAGCTGCAGCGAGCCGATGCCGAGGAGATTGCCGGCAGGGCCGATCAGCGCCGTGCCGCCCCAATTCGGATGCGAGGGCGCGGTGAAGATCGCTTCGTCGAGCACATATTCCCAATAGCCGGCGAATTCCTGCTTGGCGACGACGCGGGCGGCGACTGAACGATGGCGGCCGCCGGCGCCCGCGACCACGACGCGCTCGCCGACCGTTGCGGAGGACGATTGGCCGATGTCGAGCGCTGGGACGTCGACTTTGGCCAGCGCCTGCACCAGCCCGAAGCCGGTTTCCTGATCGTAGCCGATCACATGGCCGGGGACCGATCGCCCGTCGCTGAGGTTGAGCCAGATCGTGTCCGCCTCGGTAATGAGGTAGCCGATGGTGAGCACGAGGCCGTTGTCGCGAATGAACACGCCGTTGCCGGCACGTTCGGTGCCGAGCGTCTCCGCCGTGAATGCATCGGGCGGAATGATCGTGCGCAGCCCGACCATCGCGGCCAGGGCTTGTTCGAGATCGTAGCTGTAATCCCCCGGCTTCGGTTGCGCGGAGGAGGGAATCTTCCAGTCGCTTACGGACGGCATCTGGCAGTTCCTTCGCTTGCGGCAATTGCCGCACCCGGTCGTTGACTTAATATACCATTATACATCGGCACTAGGCGCTATGTGGACATGCCGCTATGTGTCGGGTTGCGGCCTCCCGATCAAGCCCTTCTGGATCAACTTCGGGCCGCGCTGAGAATGTCCTTCCACCATTTTGGATATCGATGCGTTTGACGTTGAGCGCATTGCCGTAGCGGGGATCGGCGTAGACCAGGAGCGGCAACTTGACGGCGCGATTGATGCGATAGGTCCTTGCTGCGCAAGTTAATCGGCAAGCGTGAGCGTGACGATCTCGGGCGCGCCCGGTCCCACGTCATAATGCCCATCTCGCTACATCATTGAAAGATAAGGGTGTGCTGATCTGGATTTAATGATGATGGGTCATCGCAGCCCATCTTGATGCGTTGGACTAGATGCTGATCTTCGAT
>JBAUYV010000040.1:0-3478 GCA_049584975.1 Xanthobacteraceae bacterium
GCTACGGGGTCGTTGTTCGCGTAAGTCCGCACGGCACCAGCACCCTTCGGGCCTGTCGCTAATCACTGTCGCTACTGCCGCCACAATGCCTCATAAGTGCTTGATTCCATTAGTTGGCGCGCCCGAATGGATTCGAACCCCTGACCTCTGCCTTCGGAGGGCAGCGCTCTATCCAGCTGAGCTACGGGCGCCAAGTGGGCGGGAATGCCGCCTTGATAGCGAAATGCCCCCGATCCAGCAATGGCTGGCGCTTGCCGCCTGCTTGACCGCCTCCTAAGCTTGCCGGCCAAACGCCGAGCGCCGCCAGCGGAGGAACACTCATGAGTCAAGTTGCGGAGAAAACCGAGACGTTCCAGCCCAAAAGTGCGCTCATCAAGGACGCCGCGTTCAAATGGGACGATCCGCTCGACCTGGAAGGCGAGTTGAGCGCCGAGGAGCGCATGGTGCGCGATACGGCGCGCGACTATGCGCAGGAGAAGCTGTTCCCCCGCGTCATCGCCGCGAACCACGACGGCCACGCCGATCCCGCGATCTTCCGCGAAATGGGTGAGCTGGGGCTTCTCGGCTCAACCATCCCGCAGGAATATGGCGGCGCCGGCCTCAACTACGTCTGCTACGGATTGATCGCGCGCGAGCTGGAGCGCGTCGATTCCGGCTTCCGCTCGGCGATGTCGGTGCAGTCCTCCCTCGCCATGCAGGCGATCTACGCCTATGGCAGCGAAGCGCACCGGCGCAAGTATTTGCCGAAGATGGCGACCGCCGAACTGCTCGGCTGCTTCGGCCTCACCGAGCCCGATCACGGCTCCGATCCGGGCTCGATGACGACACGCGCCGAGAAAGTCCCCGGCGGCTTTCGTCTCACCGGCAACAAGACCTGGATCACCAACGCGCCGATCGCCCATGTGGCGGTAATCTGGGCCAAGCTCGACGGCAGAATTCGCGGCTTCATTGTCGAGCGCGACACCAAGGGTTTTTCGACGCCGAAGATCGAAGGCAAGCTCTCGCTGCGCGCCTCGATCACCGGCGAAGTGGTGCTCGACGGCGCCGTGATCCCAGAGGAGAATTTGCTGCCGAACGTTTCCGGCCTTGCGGGCCCGTTCGGCTGCCTCAACGTGGCGCGCGCCGGCATCGCCTGGGGCGCTTTGGGCGCGGCGGAATTCTGCTGGCACCGCGCCCGCGACTACGCGCTCAGCCGCAAGCAGTTCGGACGCCCGCTCGCCGCCAATCAGCTCGTCCAGAAAAAGCTCGCCGACATGCAGACCGAGATCACGCTCGGCCTGCACGCCGCGCTGCGCCTTTCGCGAATGATCGACCAAGGCAAGGCCTCGCCGCCCGCAATCTCGCTGCTCAAGCGCAACAATTGCGGCAAGGCGCTGGACATCGCCCGCCTCGCCCGCGACATGCATGGCGGCAACGGCATCACCGAGGAATTCCACGTGATGCGCGTTCTCTGCAACCTGGAAACGGTCAACACCTACGAAGGCACTCACGACATCCACGCGCTCGTGCTCGGCCGCGCGCAGACCGGGATACAGGCGTTTTTCTGATGTTCTCATTCCGGGCTCGCGCTTTCAGCGCGCCCCGGAAGGATACTTACTGCAACGCCAGCGACGAGATCGCCACGTCGACCGTGCCATAAGCCTTCGCCAGCACGCGCAGCGTATGATCGTCATGGGCGATGCCGCCAAGCCGCAGATCGTCCACTGTGACGTTCGCGCTGAGCCCAGGAGACTCCGCGGCCAATGCGCCGACGGCAGCGCCGATGCGCTGCTTCGCGTCGGCAGCAAACGGTTTGAGATCGATCACCGCCTCGTCGGCGAGCGTCTTTTGCAGAAGCGGCGCCGCCGCCTGCGCCGCTGCGCCCAGGAGCCCGAACGCCGCGTTGGATTGCACATCGAGCGCGACATCAGTGAAGCGCAGGATTTGATTTTGCGTGTCGAGCACGGGCCGCCCCCACACGTTTACGGCGGCGTCGGCGCCGAAGAAGCTGAAGAAGCCGCGCTTTCGGACGTTGACCACGAGCGAAATCAAAAGCCGGTCGCCCGACGCCGAGATGGCGGCCTGTTTGATCTTTGTCGCGAATGCACCCGAGCCGTCCTCGGGAAACGTCTTGCCCGCGACCTGCGTCTCGAGGAGGCGGCTCAGGTCGGTGAACGGAATGTCGATCGGAACCGCGATGCTGACCGTACCCTCGTTCACCTGCGGCACGATGTCGAGTTGCTGCGGAAACGGACAACTCGGCTTGGTCTCGCTGGGCACGATGCGCGTTTGCGCCTGCACGCCGACCAGGAGCGTGACCGCCTTGCCGTCGATCTTCGGCTGCGCCGCGATGGCGCGCGTAGGGCGGATTTCGAGAAAGAGATTGGGCATGCCCTGCCCGCCGGCCCCCAGCGGAATGGCGCGGCACAGCTTGGCCCATTCGGCGCGCGCGGCGGTTTCGATGAACGGATCGCTGCGCAAATAGGCTTCGAGCGCGTCGGTCTGGTCGTGCACCAGCTTGTCGAGGACCGGTTTCACCGCGTTGCCGACGCTGAGCTTGAGTCCGCCAATCGGCAGAACGACGTCGACCACATTGACCTGAGCGGCGAGATTCGGTGCGAGCCGCCAGTTCGGCGCGATGGTCGGACGTGCGGTCGTCGTCACTGTGCCCTGGATGTCGGTGTGCTGGTCGAAGGCCTTGCCGGCGAGATTCTCGACCTGCTGGCCGACGTTACCGCCGATGAAATTGCCAAGCGCGCCACCCACCGCGGAGACCCCGCTGCTGGCCGCGCCGGTGAGCGTGCCCAGCGCCTCGAACGTGCCGGTCAGCGGGGTGGTCACGATCAACGCGCCGGGCTGACCAGCCACGTTCAACGGCCCACGCGTGACGGTGAACTTAAATTGCGCATCTGAGAGAAATTTCGAAAGTGGATTTTGCGGAGTGCCGGAGAGATTTTTTGGCGCGCGCGCATCAAGCGCCTCGCTGATCGCCCCGAGCGAAATGGCGGTCGGGGCCATAACCGTGGAGGTGCCGATCAGCGGCTGCAGCGGCGGCACCGGCGCGAGCGCCACCTGGGTCTGCGGCGGCGCCGCCGGCGGCCACAACGCGTTGATGACCAGCGTCGCGCCGGCGAAGGACCCGACGACGACAAGACCACCGAGAATGATCATGCGGATCCGCATGGCGAATCAGAACTAGCACGTCTTTATGGCAAAGTCCGTCCGTGTAAGATGGGGCGAGCGCAGCAAGAGGAACGAGTTTCATGGCAACCCATCACTTTCATGCAGTCGTTTGGATCGATCATCACGAAGCGCGCGTCTTCCATTTCAGCCCAACCGACGCCGAACGGCTGGTGCTGCATCCCGACCATCCGACCCGGCACATCCACCGCAAGGCCAATTCCATCGGTGCGGGACACGCCGCCGAGGATCAGAATTTCCTCGACGCGGTCGCGCATGCGATTGCCGATGCGGGCGCGGTTT
Source organism: Xanthobacteraceae bacterium (assembly GCA_049584975.1). Taxonomy (GTDB): domain Bacteria; phylum Pseudomonadota; class Alphaproteobacteria; order Rhizobiales; family Xanthobacteraceae; genus BOG-931. Next base: position 3,463 of record JBAUYV010000040.1, read on the forward strand.
TGATCACGGGGCCGGC
>JBAUYV010000041.1:0-2338 GCA_049584975.1 Xanthobacteraceae bacterium
ATTTTTAAGGACGTGAGTGCTTCCGCGCCCCTTAAACGGAATTATGGCGCGGCGTGCACGCCGATGCTTTCCGGCGCTTCGCCGCCCTTGAGCTTGGCGTAGGTGGCTTTTTCGATCTTGGCGTAGAGCTCCCGGTTCCTTTTGAGCTCTTCTTTGGCGGCGTCGCGGCCCTGGCCGACCTGCGCGCCCTCGAAGTAGAGCCATGCGCCTTTCTTGTCGATGACGGACAGCTCAACGGCGAGATCGAGGAGCGAGCCTTCGCGCGAAATGCCCTCGTTGTACATGATGTCGAACTCGGCTTCACGGAAGGGTGGGGCGACCTTGTTCTTGACGATCTTCACGCGGGTGCGATTGCCGAGGACCGTGCCGTCGGGCTGCTTGATCGCGGCGATGCGCCGGATGTCGATGCGCACGGAGGAATAGAATTTGAGCGCCTTGCCGCCGGGGGTCGTCTCGGGATTGCCGAACATGACGCCGATTTTCTCGCGGATCTGGTTGGTGAAGATCGCGCAGGTTTTCGCCTTGGAGATGAAGGAGGTGAGCTTGCGCATGGCCTGGCTCATGAGGCGGGCCTGTGCGCCCATGGTCACGTCACCCATCTGGCCTTCGAGTTCCGCCTTGGTGATGAGGGCCGCGACCGAATCGACGACCACGACATCGACGGCGTTGGACTTGATCAGCGTCTCGGCGATGGTCAGCGCTTCCTCGCCGGAGTCGGGCTGCGAGACGAGCAATTCGTCCATGTTGACGCCGAGCTTGCGGGCGTAGGCGGGATCAAGCGCGTGCTCCACGTCGATGAAGGCCGCGACGCCTCCGGCGCGCTGGGCCTGGGCGATGACGGTCAGGGTGAGGGTGGTTTTGCCGGACGATTCCGGTCCAAAGATTTCCACGATGCGGCCGCGGGGAAAACCGCCCACGCCGAGCGCGGTGTCGATGGCGATCGAGCCGGTGGGGATGACTTCGATGGAGAGCTTCGAATTCGCATCGCCGAGGCGCATGATGGACCCTTCCCCGTATTCCTTGGCGATGGCCTGGAGCGCGAGCTCGAGATTTTTGTCCCGAACGGTGTGGGCCTTGTCGGGTTTGGGTTCGGTTTTCGGTTCCGATGATTTGGATTCAGTCTTGGTAGCCATAGAGGAGGGTGGGGCTTATTATACATATGTACAAGCCTTATTTTGAGGCCTGTACGGGAGCTTTTGTTTTTCTCCCTCGGCTTGGCTACACCTCGACCTTCCGCACCGCAAGATTTGTTTTTGCCGGAGGGAAGGCGCGCACATTCCCTCCTCTTGAGCGCGTCCTTTTGCGATCCGTAATCAGCGCGCCAGCGCCCGCCGGAGAAGGTCGAGCGCGATTTGCGTGGCCATGTATTTGAAGGTCTCGCGCACCTGCGAAAGATTGCGCTGCAGCGATTGAGTTTTGCCGCCCTTCGTCGCGAGGCCGAAATAGACGAGGCCCACCGGTTTTTCGGGCGTGCCACCGGTCGGGCCGGCGATGCCGGTAACGGAGACGGCGAAGTTCGCTCCGCTGCGCTTCAGCGCGCCCTCGGCCATGGCCTGCGCGACCTCCGCGCTGACGGCCCCGCATTCCTCCAAGAGATTGGCCGGAACGCCGAGCTCGCTCATCTTCGCGAGGTTGGCGTAGGTGACCCAGCCGTAGTTGAACATTTCCGAGCTGTGCGAAACGTCGGTGATCCGGCTGGCCACGGCGCCACCGGTGCACGACTCGGCCGGTGCCACGGTCTTTTTCGCGGCGCGCGCGAGTCGCACCACGGCCTGCTCCATCGTCTCGGCGCCCTCGGCGTAGATGTGTGAGGCGAGTCGTTCGCGGGCGAGCGCGGCCGCCTTTTGCAGCCGCTCCTCATCCGGCGCGATCAGGCGCAGGTCGACTTCGCCGGGACGGGCGCAGTAGCCGACCTCAATCGGGTCGAAGGCGTGGACGTCCGGCTCGATCAGCGGTTGCACCTTCGATTCGCCCGTGCCGATGAGCCGCAACGTCACCTCGTGCACCGGCGCAAGGCGATCGGCGAAGTGCTGGCAAAGCCACGGGCGCGCTTCGTTTTCCCACATCGGGCGCAGTTCGCGCGGTGGGCCGGGCAGGAGGACCGCGACGGTGCGGTCGTTTGCGACGATCAGGCCTGGCGCTGTGCCATTCGCATTCGGCAGGACCACGCCGCCATCCGGCACCATGGCCTGGCGGCGCTGCATTTCATTTACTATCAGCTTTCGTTTGGCGAATTTCGACGCGATGTCGTCGAGGATCTCCTGGCGGAAGATAAGCTTTCGGCCAAACGTTTCCGCCGCGGCCTCGCGCGTGATGTCGTCGGTTGTGGGCCCAAGGC
>JBAUYV010000042.1:0-29391 GCA_049584975.1 Xanthobacteraceae bacterium
CCAAAAACGCAAATCGCACCTCGCCGCACCGGCGTCATCTGACGTGATCGCAGATGCGCGCCTCGCGCGCAAAAATCGCGCTGCAGCCACACCGCTACGCTATTTTTGGTGAATAAGAAGGGCTAGAGTGCCGCCATGGACAGAGCGCCCCCGGCAAATCTTACACCGATGACCGGCGACCTGACCGCCCGCGTCATGTTCGCCGGCCGGTCGTCGTCGCTGTCGGCGCAGGTGGTCGCCGAGGTGCGCGACGCCTTGTTCGCCAAGCGGCTCAAGCCCGGCGACTTTCTCGGCACTGAGAAAGACCTCGCCGCCCGCTTCAAGGCGAGCCGCATCGTAGCGCGCGACGCGCTGCGCACGCTGGAGGCGCTCGGCATTGTCGAAATCCGCATGGGCAAGGGCGGCGGCGCGCGCATCGCCCACGGTAATCCGCGGCTGTTCGCCGAGGCGCTCGCCGTGCAGCTCGACCTCACCGGCGTGAGCGCCGCCGAGATCATGGACGCGCAGCGCGCCATCGAAACGCTCGGCGCCGAACTCGCGGCCGAGAACGCGACGCCCGACGACGTGGCCAAACTGCGCCGCCTGCTCAAAGAGGCGGAGGCGGCCATCGGCGACCTCGATGAATTCACCCGGCTGTCGCGCGATTTCCACCTGGCGGTCGCCGAGGCCTCGCACAACCGCGTGCTCATGGTGCAGCTCATCTCGCTCCAGCACGTGTCGTGGCCGCGCCGCAACGTCACCGCCACACCGAAGCTGGCGCGGCACATTCTCGGCATTCACAAGAAGCTCGCCGACCTGATCGAGCTGCGCGACCCCAGCGGCGCACGCGTGCTGATGGACGACCACGTCAAGATGATCCGCGCCCGGCGCGTCGCCGAGCGCGACCGCCCCTCGCCTCCCTCGCGGACGCGCGGCGCGGGCAAGCGCGGCCACAACGGACATTCGATCTGCTGAAACCAACGCCAACACCGGAGGAGAACGCCATGGCAAAATTCGTGATCGAACCGCATTTCCGCCTGCAGGAATGGGTGGCGGAGGAGAAGGGATACTTCCGCGCCGAAGGCCTCGATTACGAATTTCGCGAACAGGTGCGCGCCACCGACGGCAAGATCCACGACAAAGGCGACAAGGTCGGCGCCTACCAATCGTTCGAGGAGGGCCGCAAGTCGAGCGTGAGTTGCGCCTGCCATTGGACCGTCAACGTCGCGGCCTCCAAGGGCCACGGGCGGATGTACACGGACGTGTATTCGGTGTCGCCCGCTGGAATCTTCGTGCCCGCCGGCTCGCCGGTGAATACGCCGGCCGATCTCGCCGGCATGCCGATCTCGGTCGGCTATCAGTCCGGCAGCCACTACGCCACCGTGCAGGCGCTGGAAGCGTATCTGAAACCCGAACAGATCAATCTGAAATACGCCGACGGCATGCTGTTCGCCCGCATGGAGCAGCTGTTCGAAGGCAAGGCGCCGGCGGTGAATCTGTTCAGCGGCCCGTATTACTTCGCCGAGCAGCTCGGCTTCCGCAAAGTGATCGACACCACCTTCATGATCGCCACCATGATCCACGGCGATCCCGATCCGGAAGACCTGCGCAAATTCTTCCGAGCGCTCCGCAAGGCGCAGCGCGACATCGACCTGCGGCCCGAGCTGTACACGCACTACTACAAGAACGAATTCCCCGACCGCTTCCATGCGCTGATGGATACGCGGCGCTGGGGCCCTGGCGAACGGCTGGTGTTCGAGCCCTACACCAAGGAAGTCTACGAAGAATCCCGCGAGTGGATCGCCGATCACCACATTTTCCCGGCGGACGCGATGGGGAGCGACCAATACGAGAAGGCCACTCTGTCGCTGATCGCGTAGGGTGCGCGGCAAAGGGCAACGATGGTTCGCGGCGCCGGAAGTGTGCCCTCGCCCCTTGGGGGAGAGGGCAGCACCGGACTTTCAGCTCACACTAATGGGTGAGGGCTTGGGGCATAACCCCTCACCCTTCTTCGCGTTGAATCGCCGAGACGCCGTCTCCCGCAAGGGGAGAGGACTCAGGTATGCACGCTACGCTCCCTGACCGCTAGCCGTAACTGCGGCGCTATGATTGTATGGCCGCCCACTGCTCAGACATTACGCGCAGGCATCATGCACTCAGGGATTGGAGACGCAGTACGCCGCAAGGAGGATTTGCGCCTCGTCACCGGACGCGGGCGCTACAGCGACGACTTTAATTTTCCGGGCCAGGCCTATGCGGCCATGGTGCGCTCGCCGCACGCGCACGCGCGCATCCGCGGCATCGATGTGACAGCGGCACGCGCCATGCCCGGCGTGCTCGCCGTGCTCACCGGCGAGGACGCCGCCGCCGACGGACTCAAACGCATTCCGCATATCGCCACCGCCGGCACGGCGCCGGACATCGTGCTGCACAACCGCGACGGCTCGCCGGTGCCCGCCGCACCGCATTTCGTGCTGCCGACCGATCGGGTGCGTCACGTCGGCACGGCGGTCGCCTGCGTGATTGCCGAGACGATCGCGGCCGCGAAGGACGCGGCCGAAAAGGTTGTGGTCGATTACGAGCCGCTGCCGGTGGTCACCGAAGGCCCCGCCGGCGCCGAGAGAGATGCGCCGCGGCTCTACGACGACCTGCCGAACGTCATGATCGATGCCGAGGTCGGCGATGCCGAAGCGACCGCGGAAGCGTTCGAGCACGCCGCCCATGTCACGCGGCTCGACACTTGGGTCAATCGCGTCACCGGCGTACCGATGGAGCCGCGCGCGGCCGTCGGCCTCTATGACGCCGACAGCGGCCGCTACACCCTCTACGCGGGCTCCGGCGGCATCGTCCGCCAGAAGCGCGAGATTGCTTTCATCCTCGACGTGCCGTTCGACTCGGTGCGCGTCATCGCCCACGAAATCGGCGGCAATTTCGGCACGCGCAACAGCTTCTTCCCCGAATTCGCGCTGGTGGTTTGGGGCGCAAAGCGCGTCGGGCGGCCGGTGAAATGGACCTGCGAGCGCACCGAAGCGTTCGTCACCGACTATATGGGCCGCGATCTCACCGTGTCGGCCGAGCTGGCGCTCGATGCCGGTGGCCACTTCCTGGCGCTGCGTACATCGAACCTCAGCAATATCGGCGCTCACACCGGCTCCTACGTGCCGTTGGTCAAGGGCGCGGGCCTGGCGACGGCCGGCTACCGCATTCCGACCGCCCACATCCGCGCGCGCGCCGTGCTGTCGAACACCATGTGCACCACGCCGTACCGCAGCGCCGGCCGCCCGGAAGTCATCTACGTCATCGAGCGGCTGATCGATAAGGCGGCGCAGGAGCACGGTTTCGATCGCGTCGCGTTGCGCCGGCGCAATCTCATTCCGCCTTCGGCGTTTCCCTACAAAAACCCGCAAGGCATCACCTACGACAACGGCACCTATCGCGCCGTGATGGATCGCGCGATGGAGCTCGGCGATTGGAAGGGCTTCAAGCAGCGCCGCGCCGAGGCGCGCAAACGCAAGCGGCTGCGCGGCATCGGGCTTTGCTGCTACCTCGAAACCACCGGCGGCTATCCGCGCGAGCGCGCCGACATCACGGTGCAGCCGGAAGGCCGCGTCGATGTCGTGGTCGGCACACTGTCCAGCGGCCAAGCCCACGAAACCACGTTCGCCCAATGCGTGGCGGAATGGCTCGGCGTGCCCTTCGACGACGTGTACGTCAACGAAAGCGACACCGACATCGTCAAGGAAGGCGGCGGTTCCCATTCGGCCCGCTCCATGCGGCTTGCCGGCATCGTCATGGGCATCGCCTCCGACGCGATCATCGACAAGGGCAAGAAGATCGCCGCCCATATGCTGGAAACCGCCGAGGACGACATCGCCTTCGCGGCCGGCCGCTTCACAGTCAAAGGCACCGACCGCTCGATCGGAATTTTCGACGTGGCCAAGGCGGCAGCCGACGGCAGCAACAAATCGGTGCCGGAGGATTTGCGCGGGCCGCTGGCCGCCACCGGCGATGAGACCATCCGGCAGCTCGGCTTTCCCTATGGCGCGCACGTATGCGAGGTCGAGATCGATCCGCAGACCGGGGCGCTCGATCTCGTTCGCTACACGGCGGTCGACGACGTCGGCCGCGCCATTAACCCGATGGTGGTCGACGGCCAGACCCACGGTGGCGCCGCGCAGGGTATCGGCCAGGCGCTGTGGGAGTGCTGCACCTACGACGCGGAGGGACAATTGCTGTCGGCGTCGTTCATGGATTACGCCATGCCGCGCGCCGACCTGCTGCCATCGTTCACCACCGACATCAGCGAGGTGCTGACGCCGACCAACCGGCTCGGCGTGCGCGGCGCCGGCGAAGGCGGCACCACCGGCGCGCTCGGCGCCGTGGTCAACGCTGTCGTCGATGCGCTCGCCGAATTCGGCGTCACCCACATCGAAATGCCGGTCACGCCAGAGCGCGTCTGGCGCGCGATCCAATCGGCGAAACAGTGACAAAACACCTCCCTCTCCCCGCTGCGCGGGGAGAGGTAAAAATCAACAAGGAGCAACCATGGCCGACATCCTGAGCAAACAAGACGGGCCTATCCTGCGAATCACCTTGAATCAGCCGGAACGCGGCAACGCGGTATCCGACGAAATGGTGACGGAGCTGACCGGCATCATCGAGGCCGCGGAGAAGTCATCGAGCGTCGTCGTGCTGCGCGGCGCCGGCAAGGATTTCTGCGTCGGCCGCGCCCAGATGGGTTCGACGCCGACGAAGGACCCCGACGCGCTCGAGCGGCGAACGTTCAGCGACGTGGTGTTCAACTGTTACGGCGCCATGCGCAACGCCAAGGTCCCGATCGTCGGTGTCGTGCACGGCCGCGCGCTCGGCTTCGGCTGCGCCATCGCGGCGGCGTGCGACATCACGCTCGCCAGCGACAAGGCCGTGTTTCAGGTCCCCGAAATGGCGCACAACATTCTGCCCACCATGGTGATGTCGTCGTTCGTCGATCGCGTGCCGCGCAAGGCGATCAGCTATCTGGTCTATTCGACCGCCGAGATCAGCCCCGAGCGTGCGTTGAGCTTCGGCATCGTCAGCGACGTGGTTCCGGCGGGGAAGCTCGACGAAGCGGTGGAGACGCTGTGCGCCGCGATTCTCAAGGCGCCGCGGCCAGCCATCCTCGGCGTGAAGGAATATGTCAAAACCGCGCCCGACATGGCGGTGTTCGGCGCCGTCGAATTTGCCCGCAACCTGCACGCCACAGTCAATTCATCGAGCGAGATGCGCAAGAAACACTAGCGTACGCGCTCATTATAGTGTCGCGTCGGGCGGCGCCCGCTCCGCGGAGGCGCCGCATTAACAAATAAGGCCGATCAGCTCGCGTCTTCTCGATCTAATTTCCGCCCCAATGTTCCGGCGAGCCGTGAAGTCGTCACATTTTCATGGCCGCATCCCGCACAGTGGGGCCGCCTGGCTGGCAGGCGGCCGAGTACGGGGGAGTCACATGAACTCTGTAAAACCGCGCGTAGCCGTCGAGCTTGAGAAACCCGCAACCGAGATGGAGGGGAACATCCGCGAACTTGTACGGCGCGACACCACCGCTATCCGCCAAACCCAGAGCGAAAGCGAGCTGGCTGCCGACAATCTCAGCACGCTGCTGCGCCGGGTATCAGGAAACTCGGCACGCGAAATCGACAGTCTGATCAGCGAGCTGCGCGTCCTGCGCGACAAGCTGCAGGCCGACAGTGACCGCGTGGAGCGCGAAATCGTCGAATACGCGTCGCTCAGCCAATCGGTGATTCAGCTGACGAAGATCATCGCCGACGGCGTCACGCAGGTGAAGAAAGTGCCGGACGCTCCGAGCATCAGCGGATAACAAACGCGTCCTCCGTCATTGCGAGGAGCCCCAGAGGGGCGACGAAGCAATCCAGCAGCTGCATCGCCGCCTGGATTGCTTCGCTTCAGCTCGCAATGACGAAATTCCCAGTACGCCTCTATCTAGTCGTTTGTCAGCGCGGCGCTTCGGTCGACTTATAACCGCACCCGCAAACGCATCATCGATGAACTGGTGCGTGAGCGTGTAGTATGCCGAGTGGCGCGCAGGGCGGTTGACTCCGATCCGGCCAATTCGGAACCTGACCGCAGGCAACCGAGGGAGGATCATCATGACAGTCGAGCGGATCGATTATCAGTGCGGCAATGTAACTGGCAAAGGCGCGCTGGTGTGGAATGAAAAGATCAGCGGCAAGCGCCCGTTGATGCTGGTCATGACCAACTGGCTCGGCGTTACCGACATCGCCATCAGGCGGGCGCAAAAGATGGCCGGCGACAAATACGTCGCTTTCGTCGGCTGCATGTACGGCGAGGGCAAGACCTGCGAAGGTCCGCCAACCTCGGCCGAATGGATGATGGCGGTGCGCGCCGACCGCATCGAAGGGCGCAAGCGCGCGAACGCGGCGCTCGCCACCATGATCCGCGAGGCCGACAAGCGCGGCATCGGCGACAACAGCAAAAAAGCCGCCGTCGGCTTCTGCTTCGGCGGTGGCAATGTGCTGGAACTCGCCCGCAGCGGCGCCGACGTCGACGCCGTCGTCTGCCTGCACGGGGACCTGCAGACCACCATGTCGGCGAAGAAGGGCGACATCAAAGCCGCCGTGTTCGTGATCCATGGATCGAAGGACCCGGTAGCCCCGAAGGCCGACCGCGACGCGCTCGAAGCCGAGATGGAGGCCGCCGGGGCCAACTGGCAAATGCTCGATTTCGGTGGCCGCCTGCACTCCTTCGCCGAGGAGGAGTCGCTGATGCCGGGCATCGCCGAATACAACGCCCCCGCCGCGCACCAGACCTACCGGATGCTCGACGACTTCATCCAGGACGCCTTCAACAAGAAGCTCTGACCTTCCAATCCTCATGATGCACCGCGTCAGTCTGGATGCGGTGTGATGTCCGCGTCTCAGTCGGTCTACGGGCAGAAGATAGCCCGTGCTGCGACGCATCCCGCAGGATGTTGTATTCCGCGGTAAAACTTATAGTCTGCCCGCGCCGTGACGCCGTCCCTCCTCATCCCTTCCCGCATTGCCACGCCGCCCTCCCATAGGGAGCGGCGATGATCGTCGTCGCCATCGACATCGGCGGGACTTTTACCGACCTCGTCGGCTTCGACGATAGGGCGGGCAAATTCGTCGAGGCGAAGAGCCTGACCACACCCGCCGAGCTTGGCCAGGGCGTGCTCGATTGCATCCGCAAGAGCGGATTGCAGGCCACGGCAATCGATGAATTGATCCACGGCTCGACCATCGCCATCAACACACTGATCGAGCGCAAGGGCGCGAAAACCGGGCTGATCGTCACCAGCGGCACGCGCGACGTCTATATCATCGGCCGCGGCAATCGGCCGGAAGCGTACAACCTGTTCTTCCACCGGCATCAGCCGCTGGTGCCGCGCCATCTCACCCGCGAGGTCGAGGAGCGGCTGACCAGCGCCGGCGAGATTTTCCGGCCGCTGAACAAAGCGAGCGTCACCGAGGCGTGCCGCGCGCTCGCCGCCGAAGGGGTCGAGGCGGTCGCGGTGTGCCTGCTGCACTCCTACGTCGATCCCGCCCACGAACGCATCGTCGCCGCCATGGTGAGCAAAGCGCTGCCGCGAGCTTATCTGTCGCTCTCCCACGACATCCTGCGCGAATATCGCGAGTTCGAGCGCCTCTCGACCACGGTGGTCAACGCCTATATCGGCCCCAAGGTCGGCGGCTATGTGAAGAATCTGAAATCGCGCCTGGGCGAGGTCGGCTTCGCCGGCGAATTGTCGATCATGCGCTCGAACGGCGGCGTGATGACGCCGGAAGTCGCCACGGCACGGCCGGTGGCGATGATGGAATCCGGTCCCGTGGGCGGCATCATTGCCTCGGCGCGCGTGGGAGAAAAACTCGGCTTCGCCGACGTGATCTCCTTCGATATGGGCGGCACCACGGCGAAGGCGAGCCTCGTGCGCGACGGCGAACCGACCTTGGCGCCCGGCTATTACGTCGGCGGCTATGCCAGCGGCCATCCGGTCATGCTGCCGATGATCGACGTGGTGGAAGTCGGCGCCGGCGGCGGCAGTATCGCCTGGACCGACGATATCGGCGCGCTCAAGGTCGGACCACAGAGCGCCGGCGCCGATCCGGGCCCGATCTGCTATCGCGGCGGCGGCACCGAGCCAACCATCACCGACGCCAATGTGGTGCTCGGCCGGCTCGATCCGAAGAATTTTCTCGGCGGCCAGATGGTGCTCGACGCCGACGGTGCGTCCGCCGGCATCGAGCAGAAAATCGGCGAGCCCTTGGGCATGGACACGGTGGCGGCCGCGCGGGCGATCGTCGAGATCGCGATTTCCAAAATGTCGCTCGCGGTGCGCGAAGTCTCCGTCGAGAAGGGCTACGACCCGCGCGATTTCGTGCTCGTCGCCTCGGGCGGCGCCGGGCCGCTGCACGTCTGCGCCATCGCCCGCGAGCTGCACATTCCCAAGGTGATCGTGCCGCTGTTTCCCTCGCATTTCTCGGCGCTCGGGATGCTGCTCGCCGACGAGCGCCACGATTTCATCCGCACCGTCTACACCGACCTCGCCAACCTCGACTTCAAGGCGCTCAACGCGGTGCACGACGAAATGGCGGCCGAGGCGAAGAAGAGCCTGCGCCATTCGAACAAAGCCGAATGGCAAATCGCGCTCGACCTGCGCTATGTCGGACAGGAATTCACCCTGTCGGTGCCGGTCTCCCGCGATGCGATCAAAAAAGGCGCCCGGCAGAAGATCCGCGCGGCATTCGACGCACTCTATGAGCATCGCTACGCGCATAAATCGCCCGACGAGCCGGTGGAGATGGTCAATATCCGCCTCGCCGCGGTGGGCAAACGGCCGAAGCTGCGTTTCCCCAAGCTCGCCAAGCGCGGCGCGGCCAGGCCGTCAAGGCGCCGCGACGTCCATCTGGGCGATCCGCGCAAGGCGGTGTCCTGCCCGATCTATCAGCGCAGCGACCTCGGCGCCGGCGCACGCATCAAGGGGCCGGCGCTGATCGAGGAACACGGCACCACCACCGTGCTGTTCGAGAAAGATCGCTGTACCGTCGCGCCGTCCGGCGAACTCATCATCGATGTGGGAGGGGCGCGATGAGCAAAAAAACCAAAAAGAGCAAAACGGGCACGCGGCCGAAACAGACGCTTGACGCGGTCACGCTCGAAGTCATCCGCAACGCGCTGCCGGCCATCGCCAACGAGATGGCCGCCGACCTGCAGCGCACCTCCTACAACATGATGATCTACGAGGTGCGCGACTTCTGCACCTCGCTGGTGAACACCAAGGGCGAGCTGATCTCGCAAAATGTCGGCGGCGTGTCGCACTTCGTCGCCGATCTCGGCGTCATCATCACCGACGCCATGAAGCGTTACAGCGCGAAGGGCTTCGCCGAAGGCGACGTGATCATCACCAATCATCAGGCGGTCGCCGGGCAGCACCTCAACAACATCGTCATCTACACGCCGTATTTTTACAAGGGCGAGCTGTTGATGTTCGCCATGGTGCGCGCGCACTGGATCGACGTCGGCGGCATGAGCACGGGCTTCGGCGCCGGCCCGACCGTCGCCGATCCATGGATCGAAGGGCTGCAGCTCGATCAATTGAAAATCTACGAGGCCGGCAAGCTCAACGAGACGCTGTTTCGCGTGCTCAAGGACAACATCCGCTTTCCCGAGTCATCGCTGGGCGACATGAAATCGCAGATGGCGGCATGCCGGCTCGCCGTGCGGCGGATGAACGAGCTGTTCGACAAGTACGGCAAGGCGACCGTCCTCAACGCCATCGAACAGATTTTCGGCGAGACCGAGCGCAAGTGCCGTAACGTCGTGGAGAAGCTGAAAGACGGCGTCTACGAGGCGGAATCCTTCATCGACGATGACGGCGTCAAGCGCGGCGAGCGCGTTCCGATCCGGGCCAAGGTGACGATCGATCGCGGCAGCATGACCATCGATCTCTCCGGCTGTGCGGGCGAGCGCAAGGCCGGGATCAACTCGCGCACCTATGCGGGAGCCCGCGTGGCCTACAAAGCGCTGACCGGCCCGCTCGAGCCGGTCAACGAGGGCTCGTTCGGCGCCCTGAAGGTCGTCATTCCCGAAGGCAACGTTATGATGGCGCGCTTTCCGGCGCCGATGTCGAGCTGGAGCACGATCGTGCCGACGGTGGTCGACACCATCGTCAAAGCGCTCGCCGACGCCATGCCGGATCGCGTCCCGGCCGGGCACCATGGCTTGCTCGGCGGCTCGATCGTGTTCTTCGGCGTGCATCCGAAGACCCAGCGCCGTTTCGTGGTGCAGAGCATCGAAGGCGGCGGCTGGGGCGGACGGCCCACGGAGGATGGCGTGTCTGGCACCGTCTCGGTTTGCCAGGGCGACGTGCGCAATGCCTCGATCGAAGGTATCGAGCTGAAATGCCCGGTGCTGGTCGAGGGCCGCGCGCTGCGCACCGATTCGGGCGGCGCCGGCAAGCATCGCGGCGGCCTCGGCATCGACACCTCGGTGCGCAATCTCGTCGAGGGCCGCTGGAATTTCGATCATCCCAAGCGCGCGCAATGCCCGCCCTGGGGCCTGTGGGGCGGCAAGGTCGGCGCGCACGCCGATTTTCTGCTGCGGGTGCCGGGGGAGAACGATTACCGCTCCATGGACGCGATCCATTATCCCGTGCCGGTCGACTCCGAGGTGATCGTGCGCACCGGCGGCGGCGGCGGCTGGGGCGATCCGCTCGAACGCGATCCGTCCCTCGTGCGCGCCGACGTGATCGAGCAATTGGTCTCGCGCCGCCGCGCCGAAGAAGCCTATGGCGTCGTGCTCAGGGACGATTTGACGCTCGACGAGGCTGCGACCGCACACAAAAGAAATGCGCTAAGATCGGCGGCGCATAAATAGCGGAGCGAAGCGATGAGGAGGCGCCGGCGCCTTCTTCTCCCTCTCCCCATCGGGGAGAGGGTCGGGGTGAGGGGGCGCGGGCTTCTCGGTCGGCCCCCCCTCCTCCTCACTACCGCTTTTGTTGTCGCCGCGATGTTTGCCGCAAACGCCAGCGCCGCCGATCTTGTCCGCGTCGGCAATGCCGGCGCCGTAGCGTTCTCCTTCGTGCCGACCAATGTCGGCAAAGACACAGGCATCTTCGCCAAGCACAACCTCGACATAACGATCACCGGCTTCGGCGGCGACGCCAAGCTGCAACAGGCCATGGCGGCCGACGCGGTCGATGTCGGGCTTGGCTCCGGCCCCGGCATGGCCTTCATCGTCAAGGGCTCGCCGGTCAAGGCCATCGCCGACATTGCCGGGCCGCCGCTCATCTTTGCGTTGGTGGTGCGCACCGACGGTTCAGTAAAAACCATCGACGATCTCAAGGGCCACAAGGTCGGCATTTCCACCGTCGGATCGGCGACGAGCTGGCTGATGAACGAAGTGTCGCGGCAGCACGGATGGGGCTTCGACGGCTTCGAGCAAGTGGCGATCGGTGACAACGCCGCGCGCCTTGCAGCCCTGAAGACCGGCGCCATCGACGGCTGCGTGGTCGACGTGGGCTCGGCGCTCAATTTCGCCGAGCACGGCCACGGCCGCATCCTGATGCGCTTCGGCGGCGTGGCGAAGGATTTCATCATGCACGTCGTCTTCGCCACCGACACGGCCATGGCGAAGAAGCCCACCGATCTCACGAACTTCGTCGCCGGTTGGTTTGAGACAATCGCGTACATGCGTCAGCACAAGGCGGAGACGGTCGCGATCGCGCAAAAAGTGATGGGCACCGACGCGAAGACCACAAGCGGCGTCTACGACGAACTGATGCCCATGTTCACGGACAACGGCCACTTCGATGCGAAGGCGCTCGCGGTCTTGCGGCGCTCGTTCGTGGAGATGAAGATACTTCCTGCCGAACCGGATATGAGCAAGCTTTACACCGAGGCGTTTCTACCCAAAGCTGATTGATAACGTCCGGGAGGAACAATCGTGAACGTTGTCAGAACGGCCGGCTGTTTCATTTTTGCTGCGCTTGCATTTGCGCTGTGCGCCCCGCGCGCCGACGCCGTCGAAACCCTACGGGTCGGCAAGGCCGTACCCGAAGCCTTTTCGTTCACGCCGCTCGACGTCGGCATCCGCAAGGATATTTTCCGCAAGAACGGCCTCGAGATCGAAGAGACCGCGTTCGCGGGCGATGCCAAATTGCAGCAGGCAATGACGTCCGACAGTCTCGACATCGGCATCGGCTCAGGGCCGGCTTTGGCCTTCATCGTCAAAGGCTCGCCGATCAAGGGCGTCGCCGCCATGGCGGGGCCGCCGCTCCTGCTCTCCATCGTGGTGCGGCCGGACGGCCCCAAAACCGTGGCCGACCTGAAGGGCAAGAAGATCGCCGTCTCGACCGCAGGCTCGCTGACCTATTGGCTGGTGAGCCAAACCGCGCGCCGCCAGGGTTGGGGCCCCAACGGCATCGACATCGAACCCATGGGCGCCATGGCCGGGCAGATCGCCGCCCTCATGCGCGGCGACATCGACGGCGTGATCATGGACCTCGCCAACGCCTACGACCTGGAAAAGAGGGGCCAAGGGCGCATTCTCGTGCGCTTCGGCGACTTCAAGGAGTTTATCACCCACGTCATCTTCGCGAGCGACAAACTGATCGCCACCCGCCCGGACACTATTCGCAGCTTCCTCAGAGGCTGGTTCGAAACCATCGCCTTCATGCGCGCCCACAAGGCCGAAACGGTGGAAATCGACACGCAAGTCCTGCAAAAGGACAAAGAGATCGTCAGCCGCACCTACGACGATGTCATGCCGATGTTTTCCGACGACGGCAAATTCGACCCGAAGGGACTGGCGACGCTGGCGCGATCGTTTGTCGAACTGCATACGCTGCCCGCCGAGCCCGATATGAGCAAGCTCTACACCGAGGCGTTTTTGCCCGCGAGATGACTGCGATGAGAGCGATTGGCATGCAGCGATTGATGCGCGCCGCTTACGTGGCGGCCGCATTGGCGTTCGCCATCTTCATTGTCGGCGCCGCTCGTGCCGACGCGCAGACGACGCTGCGGCTCGGCAAGGCGCAAGCCAACCAGTTCGCCTTCGTGCCGGCCGACGTCGGCGCCGATACCGGCATATTCAAGAAGCACGGCATCGACGTTGAGATCAGCAACTTCGGCGGTGACGCCAAGGAGATGCAGGCGCTGATCGCCGGCAGCCTCGACATCGCTCTCGGCGGAGGTCCGGCCTTCGCCACCATCGTCAAGGGCGCGCCGATGAAAGCCGTCGCCGCTGAGGCCAACGCGCCCAACACCATCATGCTGGTCGTGCTCAAGGATGGGCCGGTCAAGAGCGTCGACGATCTCAAGGGCCGGATTGTCAGCGTCTCCACGGCGGGCTCGCTGACCTTCTGGCTGACGCAGCAATTGTCGCGCGCCCAGGGCTGGGGCGACGACGGCATCAGGATCACGCCGCTCGGTTCTTCCGAGGCGCAGATCGCGGCGCTAAAGACCCATCAGATCGACGGCGTCACCACCGACAGCGTGACCGTCGCCAAATTCGTCGAGACCGGCGACGGCCGCGTCCTGGTGAAATTCGGCGACCGCATCAAGGATTTCCACGTCCACGTCATCTATGCGAGCGACGCCCTGATCGCGAGCAAACCCGAAGCGCTCAAGGCTTTCCTCGCCGGCTGGTTCGAGACCATCGCCTATATGCGCGATCACCGCGAGGAAACGATCGACATCGCCGCCCGGCACACCGGCGTCTCGCGCGCCGTCGCCGCCACCGGCTATGACGACACCATGCCTATCCTGAGCGCCGATGGTCATTTCAGCCCGAAGGCGCTCGACGTGCTCGCGTCCTCGTTCGTCGATATGCATCTGCTGCCGGACAAACCGGATATGTCCAAGCTTTACACGGAAGCGTTCCTGCCAAAATGACCGCGGGCGATGTCGCAGTCCGCATCCGCAACGTCTCGCATCAATTCGGCGAGGCGGGCGACGCGCAATATGTGCGCGCGCTCGACCACACCTCGCTGGACATTACCCGCGGCGAGCTTCTGTGCCTGATCGGTCCCAGCGGCTGCGGCAAGAGCACGCTGCTCAGTGTCGTCGGCGGCCTGCTCGCGCCGACGAGCGGCACCGTGGACGTGGCCGGGACGCCGGTCCGCGGTCCGCTGCCGCGCGACATCTCCTTCGTGTTTCAGGAGAACGCGCTGTTTCCTTGGAACACAGTGATGGAGAACGTGCAGCTCGGCATGCGGTTTCAGGGCGTGCCGCAGTCGCAGCACGCCGGGCGGGCGCGGAAATGCCTGGAAGCGGTCGGGCTTGCCGATTTCGCCAACCATTATCCCGGTCAGCTGTCCGGCGGAATGCGGCAGCGCGCGGCGCTGGCGCGCGCACTTGCGCTCGAAACCGGCATCCTGTTGATGGACGAGCCGTTCGGCGCGCTCGACGAGCAGACGCGCATGATCCTCGGCGAGGACTTGTCCGTGCTGCTGTCACGCACCGAGAAGACCATCGTGTTCGTGACCCACAGCCTCGGCGAAGCGGTTTTTCTGGCCGATCGCGTCGCCGTGTTTTCGGCGCGGCCCGGCACCATCAAGAAGATCATCCGCGTGGATGAACCGCACCCGCGTAAGCCGGGCTTCGTCACGTCGGAGAAATTCGCCACGCTGCGCAATGAGCTCTATGCGCTGCTGCACGACGAGATCCGCAAAGCGGTCTCGGAATCGGCGCGGGCGCGCGAAGCGGGCGCAACCGGCGGAGCCTCGTGATGGCGCGCCGCGGCGATACGGCACAACGGCTCGCCAGCCGCGCGGTGCAACTCGGCGTTCTACTGGCGCTGTTCGTTCTTTGGTATCTGGCGACCAACGAATGGGGCGTCAATCGGCTCTTGCTGCCAAATCCGATTTCGGTCGGGCACCAGCTTATCGGCATTCTCAAGAGCGGCGAATATTTGCCCGACCTGCGGGTCACCGCGACTGAATTTGCGGTCGCCTTTGCGCTGGCGCTCAGCAGCGGCACGCTGGTCGGTTATCTGGTCAGCCGCACGCGCTATACGATCCGCGTGTTCGAACCGTTGTTCGCCGGCATCTATTCGGTACCGATCATTCTGTTTCTGCCGCTCTACGTCTTGTTTTTCGGCCTCGGTCCCGCGTCCAAGATCGCGCTCGGCACCACGATCAGCTTCTTTCCCATCGTGCTCTCGACCATTGCGGGCTTCAGCAATGTCGACCGGACGCTGGTGACCGCGGCGCGATCCATGGGCGCTTCGGACTATCAACTCTTTCGCTACGTGCTTGTGCCGGCCGCGCTGCCCGTGATCCTCACCGGACTGCGCATGGGCTTTACCGTGGCGATGCTGTCCATCCTCGGCAGCGAGACCATCGCCTCGCTCGCCGGTCTCGGCCACCACATCGTGCAGTTGGCGGAGAACATGGAGATGGCGCGCATGTTCGCCTACATCACCTTCGTAGTAGTGATGGTGGCGCTGCTCAACGGCTTCGTGTCGTATCTCGAAGCGCGCGGAAGGCGCCGCGCATGAACGAGCGCGACTCGACGATCACGCAATCCGCTCGTCCCCGCGAAAGCGGGGACCCAGCCCTCACCCTGCCCTCCCCCGCGGGCGGGGGAGGGGGTATACGCGGGAATGAGCGGAGCATGGCACCAATCCGGACCTTCCTGCTCCGGCATCCCGGCGTGGTCCGCCTCGGCGTCGTCATTCTCCTTCTGCTCACGTGGGAGATCGCCGCCCGCTGGGTGATCGATCCGCTGTTCATCAGCCCGCCGTCGCGCGTGTTCGCCTCGCTCGGCGCGGTGTTGCGCACCAACGGCGTGCCGGCGGCCTTGCGGCTCACCTTTTTCGAACTCGCCGTCGCCTTCGCGATCTCGGTCGCCATCGGCGTCGTGGTCGGGCTCGCCATCGGCTTGCAGCCGTTTGCGCGGCGAAGCCTGATGCCGATCGTTCTGTTGGTCTACGGACTGCCGCAGATCACCATTCTGCCGCTGTTCATCCTGTTCTTCGGCATCGGCGCGGCGTCGAAGATCGCGTTCGGCGTGACGCACGGAATTTTCCCGATCATCGTCACCATCGTGGCCGGGGTGCAGAACCTCAAGCCCATCCTGCTCACCAGCGCGCGCTCCATGGGCGCGAACCGCTGGCAATTGCTGCGCTGGGTGATCTTCCCGCACATGATTCCGAGCTTCTTCGCCGGAATGCGGCTCGGCATGAGCGGGGTGCTGCTCGGCGTCTTGCTCGCCGAGCTTTACGTATCGACCGCCGGCATCGGCTACTTCACCACCATGTTCACCCAGTCGTTCGATCCGACCAAGCTGTTCGGCCTCATCGCCATGCTGGCCGCCATGGCGATCGCGCTCAACGAAATCGTGCGCCGCGCTGAAATCAGGTTCAGCCGCTGGCGATAGGAGAACAAAAGCATGGCGAAGCTGAAACTGACCGTGGCCTGCGGCGACTATGAGATCGTGCGCGCGCTCGCCGACGGCACCGTCACGGCGGACGGCATCGAACTCGTCATGCTCACCGACATGGGCTCGCGCGAGCGACATTGGCGCATGGCGCGCAAAAGCGAATTCGACGTGTGCGAGACCAATATCGGCAGCTACTACATGGAGCGCGACCGCGGCGAGCCGCTCACCGCGATCCCGGTATTCCTGCATCGCCGCTTCCGCCACGGCTTTGTCTTCGTGAATGTGAATTCCGGCATCCGCACGCCCAAGGACCTGATCGGCAAACGGATCGGCGGCACCAATTTCCAGCCCGCCTCCAACATCTGGATGCGCGGCATCCTCGAAGAGCATTACGGCGTGCCGCACCGGCAGTGCACCTGGGTGGTCGAGCGCGAAGAGGACGTGGTGTTCACGGCGCCCAAGGATCTGCGCATCGACATGGCCGCGCCCGGCAAGCGCCTCGACGTCATGCTGGCGGAAGGCGAAATCCCCGCCATGCTGTCGCCCGACATTCCGCCGCTGTTCCGCGAAGGCGACAAGCGCATCGTGCGGCTGTTCGCCGATTACAAGGATGTCGAGATCGAGTTTTTCAAGAAAACCGGAATCTTTCCGATCATGCACGTCACCGTTATCCGCCGGGAGATCGCCGAGAGATATCCATGGGTGGCGACCAATCTGGTCAAGGCGTTCGACCAAGCCAAGGCGCTGGCCTATCGCCGCATCGCCAACCCGCGCATGGTGCCACTCGCCTGGATCAGAACCGCCTGGGAAGAGCAGCAGGACATTCTCGGCTCCGATCCGTGGGCTTACGGCCTCACCGACGCCAACCGCAACAACCTGCAAACGGTGCAGCGCTATTGCCATCAGCAAGGCTTGATCAGCCGCATCAGCCCGCTCGACGAGCTGTTCGCCGACACCGATCTCGGCGATGCTGCCGGCGGCGCGGAGAATATTTAAGCTGCTATCGCTCGCGAGATTCGGCGGCACAGAATCCGCCTTCCGGATCGCTGTGCCGGGGCGGTAACCAAGCTAGATATGGTGGAAACAAATCCCGTGTTTGTGACGCCGCGCGGGATCCCGGCAACACGGCGGTCGAAATATCAATACTCTCAACGCCAGGAGCCGCCGGTCAAAAGCCCTGACTGCTCGCATGGCGGGCCGCAGCCAATGCCGCGTCGACTTGGGCACGCACGACCGCGCGGCGGCACGCGCCGCGCGAAAGAAGAACCCGGGCTGTTGCATGAAGCAACGTGGCGGCGCGTCGACGAGTGCGGGCTTTTGGCCCGGCGCGCGATGCGGCATCGCACTAAGCACCCTGACCAAAAACGGCAACTCGTCGAATCGTTCGGAAAAGAGCCGGCAGGTAGACTCGATCACGCGCCCGATGTCGTTTCGGGATAGCTCCGTCAGAAGGCAGGCCAGTTCTTCGACGTCGAATGACGCCGCCGATACCAGCGCGTCGTCATTGTCGGGGACCGGTTTCGACCTTGCGCTGAGGAGCCATCCGGTTTCCCCATCGAGGATCACCTCGTTGTGCGGCGGCACATCGAGGGAAATGACCGGCGTACCGCGCGAAATCGATTCATAAAAGCCGAGGCCCAAGCCCTCGTGAGAGGAAACCTGAATGCTCGCGTCACACTGTTCGTAGAGACCCAGAATCTGCGCGTGATTCAACGGCTGGTCTATGAAGGTGATATTGGCAGTATCCGCGGCCCGCCGCAGCTCGACCGGCGCGCCCATGACGGTCACGGTGAGGTGAATATCCTTCCGGTGGCGCGCCGCCTTCGCGAAGGCCTTGATGACGAGATGAGTTTGCTTGCGTCCGATGGGGTTGTGGCCGCCGACATGCAGGAGCGCAATATGATCGCGCGCATGCAATCGTTTGATCTTTTCGCGCACGAAAGCGCTGGTGAGTGCTTCGCCGAAGCCGTGGCCGATGTAGATGCCGTTGCGGACGCCCGCATTGCGCAAAATCTTTTCCGCGATCCTTGTATTGTACCAGGTCCTATCCAGCGCGTCGTGGCGATCGGCCTCTTCGCCTCTGACAATTTCGATGTTCGGAACGGCACAGATTGCCAAATTCGCAACCGAAAGGGATTTCAGCCTTTTCCAGTTTGTCTCCCAGCAGATTTCGGGACAGAGCAGCGTTCCCACGCGATTTGCCCTTATGAATTGGTCTAGTTCGTTCACCGTCACGTGCTCGCGGCCGTTGAACGAGTAATGGACCGAGTCCGCATGCGCCGGCGCGCTCCATTCCTGCGGATCGTGCTGCGTGACGAGCGACTTCCCGGAGGCTGAATAGGGCTGGAACGAAAACACGTGAGTTCTGTATCCGGCACGTCGAAGCAGCTTCGCATAATGCCGTGTCTGGTGGCCCAGTCCCTGCTCGGCCCAGGCAGTAAAAAAGCCGACATTGCGCTTCGGTGACGCCGCGATAGCGCTCAGCGCCGCCGCCATGAACTTCTCTGGACTGTTGCCGTAGCGTTCTTGAACGTAGGCCTTTTGCGCCGCGCCGATTCGCCTCAACCGGTCGAAATCCCAATATAGGCTCTCGATCGCCCGGCTCCAGTCGGTCCAATCCTCGGAGAGATAGACCCCGGTATCGCCAAACATGTAAGGCAAAAATCCGTTGCGCGTGCAGAGGACGGGTACGCCATTCATGGCCGCCTCGAAGGCCACCCGGCAGAAAGTCTCGTCAACCAATGTGGGGATGAGGACAAGGCGCGCTTGCGCATAATAGTCCTTCATCGATCCGAACTCGGCATAGACCGATCTCGGCGCTTTCTCCAACGCCTCTTTGATTTTTCGATCGAGCCCTTCCGACAACGGCTCGGTGCGCACAGCGAAGAAAGGTATCCTTGAGCTAAGTCTTTTGATGCATTCGAGCAGGATCGGTCCGCCCTTCCCGCTCGCGATATTGACCTGAAGGACGAAATCTCCAAGGTGAGTCTGATTTGTTTGGTAATGCGCCGGGTCAGAAATTGGATGAAAAATGGCAAGCGGAGATGTGCCACCGAGCTTCTGGTACACGTCCGCCATGAACTCGGACGCAATGTAGCGCGTCACCGACTTGTCCGCCATGGCATCGGTAGGTGCCGCAAGACTGTGACGGGCCGCGTTTTGAACGATCTTCTGGTTTTGCAGCGGGCCAAGGTTTATGAGCCCGTTCCAGAAATGGTATCCGACCAAAGCCGGGATGCGAAAGCGCGATGCCGCTTCCGCTACAAAATTGTTCGCGTCCGCCTGCGAATGAATGACGTCGGGCGCCCAGCGTTGGACGGCAGCGTCGACGCGCTTCTGCGTGATCCCGCCCGCTTCGCGCACATCGATGTAATAGGGCGTGTGGGCGACAGAGGATTCCCGGTAGTTCTCAAGTTGGCTGTTGATAAAACTCACCCAGACGCAGGAGAATCCGAATTCATGCATGATCCTGCACGTCTGCTGCATGAACGATTCTGCCCCGCCCAAAGGATAGCCCTGGTTGGTGCACACGAGATAGACAGGAATAATCTTCGAAAGATCGTTCAACACCTGCTGCAGGCCGCGCGCGCCATAGCGCCGCCCCAAGTCGACGAGCAGGCTCGGGGAATGGAGCGCCATACTCAGTACGGCCTTGAAAAGCATCTCGGGACGAACGACACGTCCACCGGCTGGCCCAGACGGCAATCTCAAGGGCGATTCATCGCCGTCGCGTGAAGCGCTAGCCGGTTCACTCAGGCAGGAAAGGATATCTTTGAAGCTGGGAAGGGCTCTCCCCGATGCAAGAGCCGCCACCTCGCACTCTTTTAGAGAGATAAACAGAGAGGAAGACGGCAGATGGCGCTTGGCAAAAGGAACGATGACTTTTGTTATCAGGGTGATGCGATCGTCGGCAACGGGGTCCGGCCTCACTTGGCTGCGACGCCAATCGAAGCTCAAATCGGCATGATCGGAGCCCTGTACGCTGGGCTCAACAATACTCATTACAAAATAAGCCCACCCAAAAGTCCCCAGCAATCGCCGCACAATATCGTCGACATCCTGGCCGCACAAGCGTGCAATAATTTCCGGGCACTGCCGCCGGTCGGAAACGATGATTCGAAATGAAGAGCGATGGCTGTGTTATCACGCGACCAGACCTGCCAGCATTGACACGGGACCGCCTGGCACCAAACACTGGCTGCATGACGCACACGCTTCTAGTCGCATCCCTGGCCGCCGTCCCGTTGCCCCTCATCACGGTCGCCATCGCACCCGCGCCGGGGCCGATCCGCCCGACAGGTTTCCGCCGGCAATTCGCGAGGACGTAAATGCCAGACGAAAGAAAAGACGACCCGGCCTTCCTCTACTTCCCTGAAAACTACCGCTGGTCGATGGGCTTGCTGATCTGTCTCGGCGGCGCGCCGTGGACCGGCGTTGACATTGACGAGGTCAACCGCGTCGGCCGCGCGCTGCGCGACAAGGTCGGCAACGATACGGCGTGGTTCGAGGAATGGGTACGCATGGGCGACAAGGTCGAAGCGCGCGGGCGTGACGCCTTGCGCGCCGGGCACAAGCTCACCGCCGCCTCATGCTTCATCCGCGCCTCGCGCTACTACCAGACCGGCGAGCGCTTCATCCATCCACGCTCCCAGCGCAGCATGGATGTTTATGCCAAGTCGGTCGCGCTGTTTAAGGAGGCGGCCGCGCTCATGCGTCGCCCGCGCATCGAGCCGGTGGAAATCCCTTACGAAAATACGAGCCTGCCGGGGCTGCTGGTGCATCCCGATCCCGAAGCCACGCACGGCCGCCCTGCCCCCGCCATGGTGTTCTTCGACGGCTTCGACGTCACCAAGGAGCTGCAATACGGTTATGGCGTCCCCGACCTCGCCGCGCGCGGCGTCGGCTGCCTGATCGTCGACGGGCCCGGCAATGGCGAGAGCGTGCGCTTCCGCAATCTGCCATTGATCGCCGAGACCGAACGATACGCCACGCCGGTTTACGACTATCTCGCCGGCCGTAGCGAATTCGACCCCAGGCGCATCGGCGTCATGGCCTTGAGCCTCGGCGGCTATTACGCGCCGCGCGCCGCTTCGCTCGAGCCGCGCTTTGCCTGCTGTGTCGCCTGGGGGGCGCAATGGGATTTCCACGAGATCTGGGTGAAGCGCTTCGAGGCGCTCGAATCCGGCAAGGTACCGTCGCTGTCGGTGCCGCCCGAGCATCTGCAATGGGTGCTGGGCGTTCCCGATCGCGCCGCGGCGATGAAAAAACTCGAGGGGTTCCGCCTCGATCACATCGTGCAGAAGATGACCTGTCCGTTCCTCCTGCTGCACGGCGAGGGCGACCAGCAGATTCCGCTTGAGGTCGCGGAAAAATGCTTCGATTCCGTCGGCTCCAAACAGAAGGCGCTGAAAGTGTTCACGCGCGAGGAAGGCGGCTTCCATCATTGTCAGGTGGACAATCCGACTATCGCCGTGCATTACATGTGGGACTGGATTTCCGACGTGCTCAATGCCGGAATGTGATTGCCGCCATGGCCAAGACTGCGCGTAAACGCAACGCCAAAGTTGCGAGCAAGACGAAGGCGGCGAGCAAGGCCAAAAGCAAAAAGAAAGCGGCGGGCAAGACGCCGCTTTATCTGACCGAGGCCGACGTGCGCCGGCTGGTCACCGTCAAGGATGCGATCGCAACCCTTGAGCTTTTGTTCGAGACCTGGCCCGACCCAGGCACTGTCAACCTGCCGCGGCAGCGCGCCATCATCGGCAACGGCGCCCTCAACCTCATGGGCGGGGCCTGGGGCGCGGCCGAATTGTACGGCCTGAAGGCCTATTACGGCGCGCCGGGCGGACGCTTTCACGTGCTGCTCTATTCGTCGCGCGACTGCACGCTCAGGGCGATGATCGAGGCCGACCATCTCGGGCGCATGCGCACCGGCGCGGCGAGCGGACTTGCCACCAAGCTCCTCGCCAACCCGGAAGCGCGGACGCTCGGCGTCATCGGCGCCGGCCGGCAGGCATTCACCCAGGTCGCGGCGGTGTGCGCCGTGCGCAAGATCGAGACGGTGCGCGTGTTCACCCGCACCGCGGAGCACCGCGAAACCTTCGCCCGCGAGATCGAGAAGAAACTGCGCGTCGCCAGTAAGCCCGTGTCGTCCGGCGGGGCCGCCGTGGGCGACGCCGACGTCGTCATCACCATCACCAAATCGGCGGAGCCGGTGCTGCGCGCCAACTGGCTTAAGTCCGGCGTGCACGTCAACGCCGCCGGCGCCAATGCGGCGTCGCGCCGCGAAATCGATGCCGAGACGGTGTTGCGCGCGACCGTGCGCGCGACCGATCACCTGGCGCAGGCGCAAGTGGAAGCCGGCGAATACCGCGACCTCGTCGCCGCCGGCCGCCTGAAATGGCAAGACGTCTCGGAGCTCGGCGACATCCTCACCGAAAAAGTGCCCGGGCGCCGCGGGCCCGCCGACATCACTTTGTTCAAATCGCTCGGCATCGCGCTGGAAGACATCGCGTTCGCCGATATGATCGTCCGCCGCGCCATCGAACGCGGCTTCGGCAAGCCAATGCCGTGACGTGTTTCCCGGGCGCAGCGCAGCACGCAGTGGTGCGCTGCAGACCCGGGATCGTCGCAAGCTCCAATCGTGCAAACGCTGAGTTTGTAAAGACCCCGGACCCGCGGTGCACCGTTTCACGCTGCACCGCATCCGGGGAACGTGTCTGAGCGGCTTTACGCCGCCACCGACTTCGGCCGGTGGCCCGAGACCTCGGCCGCGGCGTCGTGGGGCAACACCCAGCCGTAAAACACGCTTGCGAGCGCGAACGCCGTAGCGCCGGCGAATGCCACCATGAAATCGGCCGTGCCGAGCACCGGCGCACCGCGCCAGCCGAGCGACAGATGCAGCAGCACCGCCACGGTCGAAATCCCGAAGCCGCGGCTCAGCTGTTGCGTCATGCTGGCGATGCTTGTCGCCGTGCTCATCAGCGGCTGCTCCACGTCCGCGTAGGTCATGGCCTGGGTGGCGGTGAACTGCAGCGACTGGAAAAAACCGGCGATCAGCAGCAGCACGAAGATCAGCACCGTGGACATCGACGCGGTGAAGAACGCGCACATGGCGACGGTGGCGGCACTGATGAGCCCGTTGAAGATGATCACGTTGCGGAAGCCGAAGCGCCGAATGATCGGCCGCGCGGTGATCTTCATCGACAGCGCACCGGCGGCAGTGGCGAAGGTGATGGTGCCCGAGGCGAACGCCGACAGGCCGAACACGATTTGCAGGAGCAGCGGCAACAGAAACACCAGCGTGCCGGCGCCGGCGCGAAACAGCGAACCGCCGAAGATGCTCGCCTGAAAGGTGGGAATGCGAAACACCGAAAGGTCGAGCAGCGGATGCCTGGCGCGCCCCAGATGCCGCAGCGCCAGCGCGCCGATAGCAAAGCCGACCACGAGCAAGGCGACCGCTTCCACCGCACCGCCGTGACTACGGCCGATGGCCTCGACCCCGTACATGATGCAGAACAGCGAGGCGCCCGTGAGCACGAAGCCGAGCCAATCCAGCGGCCGCTCGACCTCCTCCTTCGGATTATCGAAGAACACCGTCACCAGCACGATGCCGAGAAGGCCGAGCGGCACGTTGACGAGAAAGATCCAGCGCCAGGAAAAATACGTGGTGATGAAGCCGCCGATTGGCGGCCCGAGCACCGGGCCAAGCTGCGCCGGCACCTGCAGGTAGGCCATGGTGGCGATCAACGCCGTCTTCTCCACGCTGCGAAACAGCACCAGCCGCCCGACCGGAACCATCATGGCGCCGCCAAGGCCTTGCAGCACCCGCGCCGCGGTCAGTTCGATCAGGTTGCCGGACAGCCCGCAGAGGATCGAACCGAGGGTGAACAGCCCGATGGCGGCGCGGAAGATGATGCGGCCGCCGAATCGGTCGGCCGCCCAGCCGCTGACCGGAACGAATATGGCGAGGCTCAAAAGATAGGCGGTGACCGCCAGACTGAGCCGCACCGGATCGACGTGCAGCGAAATCGCCATCTGCGGCAGCGCCGTCGTGATCACGGTCGAGTCGATCTGCTGCATGATGATCGCCGAACCGACGATCATGGCGACGACTTTTGTCTTGGTTTGCGGGGACATCAATGCGCGTTGGCCGTGTTGCGGCGGACCATAGCATCCCGCCCGGCACGGTTGGTATTACGCGAAGTCCCAGCTGCCCAGAATGCTGCCCGCGCTTACGCGGCCAGCAGCTTTTGCACTTCGTTGACCAGTTCCCGCAAATGGATCGGCTTCGACAGCACCTTGGCGTGCTTGGGCGCGCTCGAATCGGAATTGAGTGCGACCGCCGCGAAGCCGGTGATGAACATGATCTTGATGTCGGGGTCGAGTTCGGCGGCGCGGCGGGCAAGCTCGATGCCGTCCATCTCCGGCATGACGATATCGGTCAGCAACAGCTCGAACGGCTCCTCGCGCAATCGCTGGTAAGCCGATAAGCCGTTGTCGAACGAGATCACATCGAACCCTGCGTTCTGCAGCGCCCTGACAAGGAATCGGCGCATGTCGCCGTCGTCTTCCGCAAGCAGGATTTTGGGCATTGGCCTCGTTTCCGGCTGTTGCCGGCCCCCCCGGCTCCCATAAGCGGGACAGTGGGTAAAGATGAGGTGAAAGCCAACATCGCTAACACGCCCTTGGCAAGGAGCTTGGCAAGGCGCGAGTCCTGTGGACAATAGCGCGCGGCGCACGCTACTGAGCAGTGCCCCTCAGCGAACGTTGGAAAGCCCCGCCAAGCCTCATGTCGGAAAGCCTGGACGACTTCGATCCCCCCTTCGAGGCCATCGAACCGGCGCGGTGCCGGGGTCCCGTGCTTTTCAATTCACCGCATAGCGGGCGCATCTACCCGCGCGCCTTCCTGCTGACTTCGCGTCTTGACCTTTCGACGCTGCGCCGCTCCGAGGATTCCTTCGTCGACGACCTGATCGCCGGCCTGGTCGAACGCGGCCACCCCATCATGCGGGCGCACTTCCCGCGCTGCTACGTGGACGTCAACCGCGAGCCCTACGAGCTCGATCCGCGCATGTTCGACGGCCGGCTGCCCTCGTTTGCCAATACCCGCTCCATGCGGGTCGCGGGCGGGCTTGGCACGGTGGCGCGCGTGGTCGGCGACGCACAGGAAATCTACGACCAGCGCATTTCGGTCAGCGAGGCGCTGCGCCGAATCGACCGGCTCTATAAGCCCTATCACCGCACCCTGCGGCGGCTGTTCACGAAGCTGCACCGCGATTTTGGCGCCGCCATCCTGGTCGACTGCCACTCCATGCCGTCGACCACGGGCGGCCGCGACGAGCGCCCGCGCGCCGACGTGGTGATCGGCGACCGCTACGGCACGAGCTGCGTCGGCGTCATCGCCGAAACCGTCGAGCAGGCGCTGCGCGACTTCGGCTACGCGGTCAGCCGCAACAAGCCATATGCGGGCGGCTTCATTACCGAGCACTACGGCAACCCGACCACCGGCCTGCACGCCGTTCAGCTTGAGATCAACCGCGCGCTCTATATGGATGAGCGCCGCTACGAGCGGTCGCCGTCGTTCGACCGGCTAGCCGCCGAATTGGCGGCGCTCGCCGACCGGCTGGCCGAAATCCCGCTGGAGGAGTTGCGCCCCTATCGGGCAGCAGCGGAATAACTTCGTCTGGGCGGGCGGCTCCCGGTAAACGAAGCGTTAAGAGCTAAGACGTAGACACAAGAAAAAGGGCCGCTCACATTTCTGGAGCGGCCCAAGTCTAGGGAGGAAACGCCCAAGGAGGGCGACGGTAGCGCGAGGGAACCTCGCCCTACCGCACTGCAGCAATATACACCGCGACGCACAAAACGCAAGTGCTGCTGACCTAATTCTTCTGAAACCTGCTGAATTCCACCCGCAAATAGTGCAGGGCAGCCCTTCCGGATCGTGCCAGGTTCCTGGCTCGATAAGATTTCATCAACGATGTCAGAAGGTTATTGAGAATCAACCGTTCTGCACAAAGAAGCGCCATCCATCCCCGTTATCCACATGGGGCCGTGCGTCCAATCTTCGATCAGGCCGACCTGCCGATTGCCGAGCCGCCATTGCGGGCCGGCGACGGGGGTGATTGCCGTCCTTTATCACTCTCCGCTACTTGAAACCCGGAGCAAATTTATGACGGCGATCGACTTCGTGGCATTCGTCGATGAATTGGCCCTGGTTTCCGGCGAGACCATCCGGCCCTTTTTCCGCAGCGCGCTCAGCGTGGAGAACAAGAGCGCCTCCGGCGGCTTCGACCCGGTGACGGCCGCGGACCGTGCCGCCGAGGCGGCCATGCGCACGCTGATCAAGAGGACATTCCCAGCCCACGGCGTCGTCGGCGAGGAATTCCCAGCCGACCAGCCGGACGCCGAGTATGTGTGGATTCTCGACCCCATCGACGGCACCAAATCCTTCATCTGCGGCATGCCGGTCTGGGGGACGCTCATCGCGCTCACCCGGCACGGCGAGCCGATCTACGGCATGATGCATCAGCCGTTCACCCGCGAACACTTTTCCGGCGACGGCAGCGGCTCGCGCTATCGCGGGCCGGCCGGCGATCGAGTCTTGCAGACGCGCCCTTGCGTGGCGCTGAGCGACGCCATCATGCTCACCACAAGCCCGCTGTTGATGAAAGAAGCCGACCGGCAATGCTTCGGACGCGTCGAGCAGACTGTGCGGCTGTCGCGCTACGGCGGCGATTGTTATGCCTATTGCGTACTCGCGGCCGGGCACGCGGATCTCATCATCGAGACTGAACTGAAACCACACGATGTGCTGGCGCTCATCCCTATCATCGAAGGCGCCGGCGGCATCATGACCACGTGGGAAAACAAGCCCGCGCTCAACGGTGGACGCATTGTTGCCGCCGGCGATCGTCGCGTGCACGCGCAGGCGATGAAATTATTGAACGGGTAAAATTCGACATTGCGAACGCCAGCGAAGCAATCCAGCTCTGAAGCGCGGCGCGGGATTGCTTCGTCGCTATCGCTCCTGGCAATGACAGTTGCTCAATAAGCGCCGCCACCCGGCACAAACGCATCGAAGGCCGCCCAAAACTGCGAGCGGTAACGGTCCTGCTCCATCAGCACTTCGTGCTTGGAACCGACCACTTCGAGATGCGAGCCAGTACGCAAATAGGTGGCGAATTCTTCGATCGCCGCGTTCGACACGACGACATCGAGGCCTGCGGATACGATGAGGATCGGCTGGCGGATGCGCGCCGCATAGCTGCGCTCGCCCATCGTATGCATGGCGCGGAACGCCGCATCGACCCAGGCGACCGTGGGGCGGCCGATGGCCAGCATCGGCTCCGCCTCCAGAACCGCGGCATTGCGCGCGTAACGCACGGGATCCGAGGTCACGATATTGGTGGTGAAGGGACGCGTCTCCGTCGCGGCCGCGGCGGCGCCGGGGACATACATGGAGCCGAAGCCGGCCAGACGCAGCACGCGCACGATCGTGCTTGCGGTCGGTGTCGCGCCGGGGCCGGCGAGGCCGATCAATGGCGCGATCATCACCATGCGGTCGAACCAGCGATGGCCGCGGTACGCGGCGCGGATCAGAACGGTGGCGCCGGTCGAATGACCAAGCGCAAACAGCGGCGGCGGGCAATCCGGCAGCACGATTTCGCGCATGAAGGCTTCGAGATCGGTGTCGTAGTCGGCGAAGCTACGCACATATCCTTTGCGGCGATCGCTCAGCATCCGGTCGGAGAGACCTTGGCCGCGCCAATCGAGCGTCGCCACCGCAAATCCGCGCGCACGCAAATCGCGCACTGTCTCGAAATATTTTTCGATCCATTCGCCGCGGCCCTGAAAGATGCACACGGTGCCGCGGCGGCCGGCCGGCGGCTGCCAGCGCGCATAGCGGATGGCGATGCCGTCCGGCGTCTTCAGATAGTCCGTGACGAAATTGTCCGGAACAGGATTCGCTGGGATCGAGACGAGTTTCATTGGACGCGCAGTGGCCGACGGATACGTCGTTTATAACAGGCCGCGACCGGCCCTCAACTACGCCGCCACCCCGCGGCCCCGGCGGGCCGACCAATCCACAAGCATTGACAGGAACTTGGTGACCTTGCGGCGATCAGGGCCGGTCACCATATGCGGAATGCGCAGGCTCCTAGAGCTGCGCGTACACCAGGCTGGGTCCAATCGGGCAAGCCTTCCGCATGTCGCTTCACAAGGAGGATATGCCATGCGAACTTTCGATCTAACTCCCCTTTATCGTTCCACCGTTGGCTTTGACCGGCTGTTCTCGTTGCTCGACCAAGGCATCGACGGCGCCGCCCCCGGTTATCCGCCCTACAATATCGAGCGGACCGGCGAAAACGCTTATCGCGTCAGCGTGGCGGTAGCGGGCTTCAAGGAGTCTGAACTGACAGTCGTAGCGAAGGAGAACACGCTCACCATCCGCGGCGAGAAGAACGCCAAGGAGGAGGAGAAGCGCGGCGACGTGCTCTACCAGGGCATTGCAGCGCGGACTTTCGAGCGCGTGTTCCAGCTCGCCGATTTTGTTCAGGTCAAGGGCGCCAACCTCGAGAACGGTCTCCTGCACGTCGACCTCGTGCGTGAGATCCCCGAGGCCAAGAAGCCCCGTTCGATCCCGATCAACGGCGCCAACGGTAACGTGATCCAGGACCAGAAGCAGGCCGCGTAAGCGCCCAATCTGGGTTCCTGAAATCTGGACTTCTTAAAGGGAGCGCTCCGGGATTCCGGAGCGCTTTCGATTTTTGCGACGCGACGCGGCGATCAATCGTTGATCGGCGGAACCGGCGGCGCTTTGCCCGGCGCGGCCGGTGCCGTGGGCGGCACCGTTGCTGTCGCTTCGGACTTGGTGGCCGGCTTGGCACCGGCCTGCACAGCGCTGGCCGCGGGCGTAATACCGCCCGTGGCGGCGGTGCCGGTATCGGGCTTTTGCGAGGCCTGTTCGGCCGGCCGCGGCCGCGGTATCGGCGGGAAT
>JBAUYV010000043.1:0-2112 GCA_049584975.1 Xanthobacteraceae bacterium
CTTGACGATCCGACCCGCCAGGCCGACGAGCTGGACGAAAGCGTGTTGCAGGCCCTACAGAACCGCCGCGCGGCCGACATCGACGCCGCACAGACAGCCGCGACAGCGGCCGAGGATGAATTGACCAGCAGCGCATCGGGCGGCGACGACGAGCCGCAAGATCGAAGCGCCGGCAGCGACCCGGTCGCCGAGGCCATCGAGGAAGCGACCACCTCAAAGGAGCAGACGGAGGACGCCCAGGTGCAATATAGCCGATGGACAGGCCGGCCGATATCAGGTGCAGGCCGGGAAACGACGGGACGCTCGCAGGGCGGCGGCGGCCGAGGGCGAAGTCAATCGCGATGAAACCGCCGGGCCACAGAGGCACCCCCGGCGGAACAGAAAAAAACGCCTCAGCAGAAAGCACCTGGCAAGGAGCTGGCGCACGCATCTTCGCGCCGCCTGGCGGATTGTCGCCGCATGGACGACACGGCCGGAAATGAAACCGCCGGCGACGATCCTAGCGCGCGCCGGCGGCGAGATCATGCGGCGCGGGGAACTAAAATTCAGCGCCGGCCAGGCCGCCCCGGAGGCCGCACAGACGCAGAATACCGGCCGGGCATCATCGCCCGCCGGCGAGGCGCAACCGCCTCACACGGCCAAGCCTGGCCGGCGCAGACATCGCCGCCGCCAGAGCCGGCCGCGCCGGTGAAAGCACCTAGCTCCGCCACCAAAAAAGACGCCGAGCCAACCGCCTGCGTTGTACACGGCGCTCACGGCCACGCTCCCGCCGCTGCCGGATACGTTCGCGTGCGACTTGCGGCTGATACAGGTAACAGGCACCGTACAACGCAAAGCTCAGAGCCACCGCGCCGAGGCAGAGCCACACAATGACGCTCGAAATCCCGACCAGCAGCGCGAACGGGCAGGCAATCACCAAAAAAAGACCCGGCGAGGCTTCGCCGAGTTCAAAGCCAATCTCGGCGACCCATCGTTTCGGGCCGCGACGCCAGATCGTCAGCCCGACGATCACGAACGCCCCTGCCGCAATCGCGGCGGCGCTTAATATCGGGCGCGGGTTGATAATCCCCCCGATCACCGCCTCCGCGAAGCAGAAGGCGCGAGGCGGAAGGCAAGCCCGGTCATAATCTACTTCGGTCGCGGCTATTAGCGCCGTTGTCACCGTTCCTACGAACCATGCGAGCACCGCCGCCATATGTTCGAGGTAGGCCCCAATTGCTCGAATTTCCTTTGCCATTCTCATTCATCCCGATAGTACGGATTGCGCCGTGCAAGGTGTCGCAGCTCGGTTTCGTAATAGGGCGGGAAGATTGCCGGGATCGGGTTGTTTTGCCCGGCGATCCAGATATAGCCCTCGCCCTTGTTGATATTGCGAAGGTCTTGCGCCATCAAATATTGCCGCCGGCCGTAGGCTTCGCCCGACGACAGCCCGACGCCGCCGGGATTGAGGCTCAGCCCGACATTGGGCTGACGCATGGTCAGCTCGCCGCTATGCTTCGCTAGATACTCGGCCGTGAAATCGTCCCCCGGACTTCCCACCAGGATCACAGCCCCGGCCTGGCCGAAGAAGGTTTCCCAATTGTCATCGTAATTCGCCTTGAGCTGCGCCAAGCTCTGCACCACAAAGACCAACTGAATCGAACAGCCGGCGACCAGCCCAATAGCGCTTTCAATCGCCGGCACCCGGCCCATTGCGGCAAACTCATTGAGGAACACGCGCACCGGGACTGTGTGCGGCGAGAACAAAGGCCGCAGTAAAGCCGTCGTGAAGAGGCGCAGATACGGTGCGAACGGCTTCACCATGTTGTGCGCCACGCCATAGAAAAGGGTCATTGGCACTTCGCCGAGGCGGGCGAAGTCAATGCGCGGGTCTTTTTCGTCAGCGACGATTGCATTAGAAAGGCACCACCGGGTGTGTGCGGCAGCGGTTGCGATCACGTCGCGAATGCCGTCGCTTTGTTCGCCGGCAAAGCCGCCGAGCATACTGGCCGGAAGTAACGAAACGCGTCTCTGATACGCATAAGCGGACAACGATGGAACGCCGCCCGGACAGGCGGCGAGCAACCCCGGGGCTTTTCAGCGATTGCGGTCTCGCGGTCGCGGCGGCGGAGG
>JBAUYV010000044.1:0-16442 GCA_049584975.1 Xanthobacteraceae bacterium
GTCCCATTCGGGCGCATATCAGGCAGGCCTGCAATCTGGTAAGAGCGGACGATGAAATTGCACCGGCGCGAATTTGTGCGTTGGGCTACGGGAGCGGCGGCGCTGCCGGCGCTACCCGCTATTGCGCGCGCGGAAGCCTACCCATCGCGGCCGGTGCGAATCATCGTCGGCTTTGCGCCCTCCGGTGCCGCCGACATTCTGGCGCGGCTCATCGCGCAAAGGCTGTCGGAACGGCTCGGCCAGCCCTTCGTCGTCGAGAATCGGCCGGGCGCGGCGATGAATATTGCCACCGGCCTGGTCGCCAAAGCCGTGCCGGACGGTTACACGCTGCTCAACGCCACGACCATCAATGCCTGGAACGCGACCCTTTATCCCAATCTGGACTTCAATTTCATTCGCGACATTACGCCCGTGGCCAGCATGTCGCGCGCCGGCGGCGTACTTGAGGTTCATCCGTCGGTGCCGGCCAAGACCCTTGCCGAGTTCATCGCCTACGCCAAAGCCAATCCGGGCAAGCTCAACATGGGGACCGGCGGCCCGGGCAGCGGACCGCACATGTACGGCGCGCTGTTCGAGATGATGACGGGCGTCGAGTTGGTGCCGGTGCATTATCACGGCACGGGCCCAGCCGTGCCCGATCTCATCAGCGGCCGCCTTCAGGTCATGTTCGATCTGGTCACGTCCTCGGTCGGATACATTAAGGCCGGACAGTTGCGGCCGCTCGGGGTCACGACCGCCACGCGGTACGAAGCCCTGCCGGATGTTCCGCCCATCGCGGATACGGTGCCGGGATATGAAGCGAGCGGCTGGCAGGGAATTGGCGCACCGGCAAAAACGCCGCTCGAGATCCTCGATAAGCTGCACGGCGAAATCAACGCTGCGCTGGGCGATCCAACGATAAAGGGGCGGCTTACCGAACTCGGCGCACCGGTGTTCGCCAGTTCGCGCGCCGAATTCAGCAAGCTGATCGAAGCCGATACGGAGAAATGGGCCAAGGTCGTCAAATTTGCCAATATCAAAGCGGAGTGAGTTGGCTCCGCGAATAAAAAAGTTGGGAGGGGATGCCGATGCGATTTCCCCGCAGACAATTCCTGCATCTCGCGGCGGGCGCAGCGTTGGCGCCGGCGGCAGCGCGCACCGCAAGCGCGCAAATCTATCCGGCGCGGCCGGTCCGAATCGTGGTCGGCGCCGTGCCTGGGAGCGCGCCTGACGTCAGCGCCCGACTCGTGGCCGATTGGTTGTCGCGGCGGCTCGGTCAGACATTTTTCGTCGAGAACCGAAACGGCGCCAGCGGCAACCTCGCCGCCGAGGAGGTGGCCGCCGCGCCGCCCGATGGGTACACACTGCTGCTCGCCAGCGCCTCGAACGCCATCAATGTCACCCTCTACGACAATCTCAAGTTCAACATCGTTCGCGATTTCGCTCCGGTCGCCGGCGTGGTCGCATTCCCGATGGTGATCACAGTCGGCGCGAAGTTCCCGCTAAAGAGTTTTCCCGAGTTCATCGCCCGCGCGAAGGAGAGCCCCGGCAAGATCAACATCGGGACACCCGGCATCGGTTCTCCGCAACACGTGGCCGGCGAACTTTTCAAGATGATGAGCGGAGCCAACATCGTGCTCGTGCCCTATCGCGGCGGCCCTCCCGCCATCACCGATGCGCTGAGCGGCCAAATCCAGGGCATGATCGGCACGGTCCTGTTGACCATCGACCAGATCAGGTCCGGCGGCCTGCATGCGCTGGCGGTGACCGGCGCTGCGCGTTCGGAATTGCTACTCGAAATCCCCACAGTGGCCGACTTCGTGCCGGGCTTCGAGGCGAGCCAATGGATCGGCATCGTGGCGCCGAAGAACACGCCCGCGGACACGGTCGAGAGGCTCAATCGGGAGATCAACAGCGGACTGGCCGACCCTGGAATCAAAACGAAGATTGCCAACCTCGGCGGCACGGCGATTTCAGGCACGCCTGACGCGTTCGGCAAATTCACCGCCGACGAAGTCGTCAAATGGGCCAAGGTGATCAAGTTCGCAAACATCAAGGCCGATTGAGTTTGGGAGGGTCATGATCTTTTCCCGCCGACGAACTCTGCACTTGGTCGCCGCGGCTGTTGCGCTGTCAGCGCGGTCGCGGGTGGCCAAGGCGCTCGACTATCCGGTGCGCCTGATCGTCGGCCTTCCCGCCGGCGGCACACCCGACATCTACGCGCGCTTGATCGCGGAATCGTTGTCGGAACGAATGGGTCAGCCATTCGTGGTCGAGAACCGGCCCGGCGGCAGCGGCAATATCGCCACCGAGCTGGTCGTGCGTGCGGCGCCCGATGGCTACACGCTGCTGATGGTCATCGCGCCCAACGTCATCAATGCGACGCTCTTCCCCGACCTTAAATTCAATTTCCTCCGCGAAACCGCCCCGGTTGCCAGCATCGGCGGCTCGCCCTTCGTCATGGTAGTCAATCCATCGTTCCCGGCCAAAACCGTTCCCGAGTTCATCGCTTACGCCAAGGCCAATCCGGGCAAGATCAACGTGGCATCGACCGGCACCGGCAACCTCACCCACATGGCCGCCGAGCTGTTCAAGATGATGGCCGGCGTCGATCTCCTGCACGTGCCCTATCGCGGCGAGACTGCGGCGCAAGCGGATTTGCTCACCGATCGCGTCCAGGTAATGTTCGACCCGATCCCGTCGTCCCTCGGATATGTCCGTAGCGGCAAGCTGCGGGCGCTAGCGGTCACCGCTCCGAAGCCCGTCGATCTGCTACGGGACCTGCCGACGATCGCCCAATTTCTGCCGGGCTACGAGGTGAGCGGCATTACCGGAATCTGCGCGCCCAAGGATACCCCGGCCGAAATCATTGCCGCGCTCAACAAGGCCATCAACGCCGTTCTGGCCGACCCCAAGATCAAGGAGCGGTTCGCTGAGCTTGCCAGCACGGAGGTGATCGGCACGCCGGACGATTTCGGCAAAATCCTCGTTGCCGAAACCGAGAAGTGGGCCAGGGTGATTAAGTTTGCGGGCATCAAGGCGGAGTGATGCCTTCATATTGCGGCGCAACGCAACGCCGCGGGCCGCACATCGACCGCAAGGCTTGCTTCTACGGGCGGGTGAGCCTGATTGCCGCATGCGCCTCCACCACGCTTCGCATGGGTCCCCTCCCCCGCTACGCTTAGAATCGCGGAAGGCCGAAGATGAAGCCGGGAGGGTTCGCTAAATTCCGATGAGCTTTGGTCGCCGCAGTTTTCTCCGTCTCGCAGCGGGCGCCGCGGCCGTACCCGCGCTGCCGCAATTTGCCGGCGCGCTCGATTATCCGGCGCGGCCAGTCAAGGTGGTCATCGGCTTTGCGCCCGGCGGGCCGGCCGACATCGTGTCGCGCCTGATCGGTCAATTCCTGTCGGAAAAGCTCGGCCAGCCGTTTGTGATCGAAAACCGGCCGGGCGCCGGCACCACCATCGCCACCGAGACGGTCGTGCACTCAGCGCCCGACGGCTACACTTTGCTGTGGACGACATCAGCCGACGAAATCAACGCGACGCTTTACGCCAAGCTCAACTACAACTTTGCCCGCGACATCGCGCCGGTTGCCAGCATCGACTTGTTGCCGCTGGTCATGGAGGTGAACCCCGCCTTCCCGGCCAAGACCGTTCCCGACTTCATCGCCTACGCCAAAGCCAATCCGGGCAAAATCAACTTTGCTTCGGGTGGAGTGGGGTCGTCGCAGCATGTTGCCGGCGAGTTGTTCGATTTCATGACCGGCGTCACCATGGTGCACGTGCCCTATCGCGGCGCGGCCTTGGCGGTGAACGATCTCCTGGCCGGCCAAGTGCAGATCACGTTCAGTCCTATTCCGCTGTCGATCGGCTACATCAGGGCGGGCAAGCTGCGCGCGCTCGCCGTCACCAGCGCGACGCGCTCGAAGGCCCTGCCGGACGTTCCCACCGTCGGCGAGTTTGTGCATGGCTTCGAGGCCGTCGCCACCGACGGACTCGCCGCGCCCGCGGGCACGCCGCCGAATATTATCGCGACGCTCAATAAAACGGTGAACACGGCGCTGGCCGATCCGACAATCAAAGAGCGCTTGGAGGGTTTTGGCGGTGTGCCAAACCCGATGTCGAGCGCCGATTTCGCGAAATTTATCGGTGCCGAAACCGACAAGTGGGCGAAAGTTGTGAAGTTCGCAAAGATCAAGATGGACTGATCGGCGAAGGCCGACAGCAAGACCGCGTTGGAGGAATCGCAAATGAAATTGGACCGTCGAGAACTCCTGCGCCTTGCGGCGGGAACCGCCGCGTTGCCGGCGGTGAGCCAGCTCGCATGGGCGGAAGCCTATCCGAGCAAGCCCATACGGCTCATTGTGCCCGTTCCGCCGGCCGGCACCTTCGACATTGTCGCGCGTCTCGTTTCAAACGAACTGCAGCAACGCCTCGGTCAGCAAATCGTCGTCGAGAATCGCGGAGGCGCCGGCACTAATCTCGGCACGGGATTTGTCGCC
Organism: Xanthobacteraceae bacterium; assembly: GCA_049584975.1. GTDB lineage: Bacteria > Pseudomonadota > Alphaproteobacteria > Rhizobiales > Xanthobacteraceae > BOG-931. The sequence goes on from JBAUYV010000044.1 coordinate 4,484, forward strand.
CACTCCGCTCCCGACGGTTACACGCTCCTGCTCGCCGGTTCACCGGGCGCAATCAACGCAACAATCTACACTAACCTCGATTTCAGCTTCGCCCGGGACATTGCGCCAGTCGCCAGCATCGAACGCGCGCCGCTCATCATGGTGGTCAATCCCTCGCTGGCACCCAACACCGTTGCCGAGTTCATCAGTTACACAAAAGCCAACCCCGGCAAGGTCAACATGGGCTCGGGCGGCGTCGGCTCGACCGGCCATGTGGCTGGCGAACTGTTCAACTTGATGGCGGGTCTCAAAGTGGCGCACGTACCCTACCGCGGCGAGGCGCCGGCAATCACCGATCTGCTGGGAGGCCAGGTGCAGGTCGTGTTCTCGACGCCCGGTTCGGTCATGTCCGGCGTCAAGGCCGCCACGCTACACGCCCTCGGCGTTACGAGCGCCAAACGCATGGATGTCCTGCCCGACGTGCCAGCGATTGCGGAGACGCTGCCTGGCTATGAAGCAGTCTCGTGGGCCGGCATCGGAGCGCCGGCTAATACGCCGGCTGAGATCATCGGCAAGCTCAACAAAGAGACCAATGCCTGTTTGGCGGATGCCAAACTCAAGGCGCAGCTTGGCGAGTTTGGCGCCGTGCCGATGACGGGTTCTCCGGCCGACTTCAGCAAGTTCATCGCCGCCGAAATCGCCAAGTGGGCGAAAGTGGTCAAGTTTGCGAACATCAAAGCGGAATAAAACCGCCGCATCATAAACGCTCGACCGGAGGAACGCCATGAAACTTCCACGCAGGGATTTTCTGCATCTGGCCGCGGGCGCTGCGGCAGTACCGCTAGCGTCGCGCTTGGCCTGGGCGGAAGCTTATCCGTCGCGGCCGGTACGTATCGCGGTCGGATTTCCGCCCGGCGCCGCGACCGACATAGTCGGCCGCCTGATTGCGCAAACACTTTCGGAACGGCTCGGCCAAAATTTTTTCGTCGATAACCGACCCGGAGCGGGCAGCAATGTTGCCGCCGAAGTTGTCGCGAAGTCGGCACCGGACGGCTATACACTGTTAGCGATGACCGTTACCAACGCGGTCAACGAGACGCTCTACACAAATCTCGACTTTGATTTCGTGCACGACCTTGTGCCGATCACGCGGACCATTGTGTCGGCCAACGTTCTGGTCGTTAATCTGTCGGTCCCGGCCAAGACTGTTCCGGAATTCATCGCCTATGCCAAGGCCAATCCGGGCAAGCTCAATTATGCATCATACGGCTTCGGCACGGCGCCCAATATGGCGGCCGAGCTGTTCAAGATGATGACCAGCGTCGATCTCATTCACGTGCCGTATCACACCAACTTCGTGCCCGATCTGTTGAGCGGGCAGGTCCAGCTCGCGTTCTTGCCGCTTCCATTGATCATCGGCTTTATCCGATCTGGCAAGGTGCGCGCGCTGGGAGTCTCCGGCGTGACGCCTTCCGATGCGCTCCCCGGCGTTCCGCCGATCGCGAATTTCGTTCCGGGCTACGAAGCGAATATTTGGCACGGCATCGCCGCGCCGCGGGCCACGCCCGCCGACATCGTTGGTAAACTACACAACGACATCAACGCCATCCTCACCGATCCGGCGATAAAACCAAAGTTTGAGAACCTGGGCGCGGACCCTGCGCCGATGAGCGCCGCCGAGCTTGCAAAATTTATTCCCGCGGAAGTCGACAAGTGGGCCAAGGTGATCAAGTTCGCGAGCATCAAGCCGGGGTAGGCCGCCGGCCAACGCGAAGAACCACATTGGAGGGATGCGATGAAGCTTCCTCGCCGTCAGTTCCTGCAATTGGCAGCCGGTGCGGCTGCGCTGCCAGCCGCTCCGCCTATCGCTCGCGCCGAGACCTATCCGTCACGGCCGGTGCGAGTCATCGTCGGCTTTCCCGCCGGCAGCGCATCCGACGTCGTGGCGCGGCTAACGGGGCAAGCCCTTTCAGAGCGGTTCGGACAACAATTCGTCATCGAGAACCACCCCGGTGCCGGCACCAACCTGGCCGCTGAGGCAGTCGTCCGTGCGGCGCCCGATGGCTATACGCTGCTGTTGAGCACCTCCACCAATGCGGTCAACGCGACGCTGTACCGGCACCTTAATTTCAATTTCATGCACGATATCGTGCCGGTCGCGAGCATCGATCAGACACCGTACGTCATGGAGGTCACGTTATCGCTTCCGCCCAAGACCCTTCCCGAGTTCATCGCCTATGCGAAGGCCAATCCGGGCAAGATCAACATGGCGTCGAACGGAATCGGCTCGGGTCCGCACGTGGCCGGCGAGCTTTTCAAGATGATGGTCGGCGTCGATCTGGTTCACGTCCCCTACACCGGCAACGTCTATCCGGACCTGATCGGCGGTCAGGTGCAGGTGATGTTTTCGCCGATCCCCGCGTCGATTGGTTTTGTCCGGGCCGGTCAGCTGCGGCCATTGGCGGTCGGTACCGCGAAACGTCTGAAGATTTTGCCGGACGTGCCCACCGTGGCCGAATTCGTGCCCGGCTACGAGGCGAGCGGCTGGCACGGCATCGGCGCGCCCGCCAATACGCCTCCCGACATCGTCGGCAAACTCAACGCTGAGATCAACGCGCTCTTGGCTAATCCAGCGTTTAGCGCGCGGCTGGCCGATCTGGGCGGTTTGCAGATGGCTCTGAGCCCGGCCGAATTCGGCAAGTTCACCGCGGCTGAAATCGACAAGTGGGCCAAGGTGATCAAGTTCGCGGATATAAAGTCCGAGTAATCAATCGGCCGTCCGCGTTTATCTGTTGGAGGAAATGCCATGAAGCTTGTCCGCCGCCGATTTTTGCATTTGGCCGCCGGTACGGTCGCACTACCGCTAGTAGCTCCCGCCGCCATGGCGGATGACGCCTATCCGTCGCGCCCGATCCATGTGATTGTAGGCTTCACGCCAGGGGCAGCCGCCGATGTGGCCGGGCGCGTTCTCGCCGACAGCGGCGGACCGAATCCTGGGCCAGCAAATCGTGGTCGAGAATAAGCCGGGCGCCGGATCGAGCATCGCCGCCGAATACGTCGCGCATGCGACCAAGGACGGTTACACGGCGTTCCTTGCCACCCTGTCGATCATCACTAACCAGATCATCAATCCCAACGCGGCAATCAACCTGCTGAAGGATTTTGCACCGGTCGCTTTGCTCGAACAGGGCGCCGTGGTGCTGGTCGTCGATCCCGCGAGCAACATCCACAGCGTTGAAGAGCTGATCGCGCTTGCCAAGTCGAAGCCGGGCCAGGTTCTCGACGCAACCGTCATTGGCAGCCTACCGCATTTTGCCACCGAATTGTTTGCCCAGCGCGCCGGCATCAAACTGACACACGTGCCCTATCCCGGCAGTCCGCAAACGGTCATCGATGTCATGGCGGGCCGCGCCACGATGACGTTCTCGCCCGCCTCGACCGTGGTGGGCCAGATCGCAGCGGGAAAGATCAGGCCGTTGGCGACCGCGGCCAAAAAGCGCGCGGCCGCACTCCCCGATGTGCCCACCATGGCGGAAGCCGGCATGCCGGATTTCGACACCAGCTTGTGGTTCGGACTGCTGGCGCCCGCTGGGACGCCGCGGCCGGCGATCGACAAGCTTTCCGTCGCGGCCCGCCAGGCCATGCACACGCCGCAGGCGATGGCGAGCCTAAGCAAACAGGGCTATGAGCCGCTCGACGCTGGCCCGGATGAATTCGCCGCCTACATGCGCAGCGAAATCGCCCGCTGGACGGATGTCGCGCGCAACGCTGGATTGCTGAAGAGCTAAACGCGCCGCTTCGCCGTCATGCCGACTGCAGCGCCCCCTCCTCCCGCGTGACGTCGAAGCTGAAGATCCAGGAGCGGTCGAGGAACGGCGGCGGCGGCACTTTGCGATTGTTGGCGAATTGCTGGCGCGATTGCAGGGTGACGCGGGCGGTGCGTGGCTGGCGCTCGGCCACGTAAGCCGCGAGCGCGGCGTCAATGTCATCCGAATGGAGCACCAGGTTGCGTGCCAGCACGTAGCCGTCCTCGATCGCCATGTTGGCGCCTTGCGCCAGCGTCGGCATGGTCGGATGCGCGGCGTCGCCGAGCAGGGTCACGCGCCCGCGCGTCCATTGCGGCAGCGGATCGCGATCGTGGATGCCCCATTTGAACACGTGCTCGACATGGCGGAACATGCCGATGAGGGCTTGGTTCCAGCCCGACTTGGCGGCGATCAACTCTTCGCGGCTCGACGGCACCGACCAGGATTCCTCGACCCATTCGTTGCTATAATGGCCGCCAAAAATGTTGAGGACGTCGCCTTTGCCGCCGATGGGGTAGCAGATGACGTGGCCGTTCGGTCCGATCCAGCCGATATATTCGCCCTGCTCGATACTCACGCTGCCGCCCGGTCCAACCCGCGTCGGCACGCAATCCATCGGCACCATGCAACGCCACGCGATCATCTCGGTGAAACGCGGCTGGCCGTCGCCAAAATGCTGCGCGCGGATCGCCGAGCGGATGCCGTCGGCGGCAATCACCACATCGGCTTCGATTTCGCTACCATCGGCAAAGCGCGCGACCGCCGTGCCATTGACCGTCTCGGCGCCGATGCAGTTGACGCCAAGCCGCAGCGGCGTGTTGCCAATGGCCGCGCGCAGCATGGCGTGGATGTCGGCTCGATGGGCCGTCATGTACGGTATGCCAAATTCTTCCGCGTAATATCCCTTCATGGGCTCACGAAAACGCAAGCTCGCGTCATCCCACTTCAGCGAGACCATGTTGGTAGGCTCGAACGCGTTGCGCCGCAGTTCGTCACCGAGGCCAAGCGCGCGCAGAACCCTCACGCCATTGGGCCCGATCTGCAGACCGGCGCCGACTTCCTCGAGTTTGGTGGCGCGCTCGTAGAGCGCGACTTCAAACCCGCGTTGGCGCAACACGCAAGCGGCGGCGAGACCGCCAATACCCGCGCCGATGATGGCGACGCGAAGGGGCCGTATCGCAGACTGTTGCGCCATCGATGAAGCACTCCGTTCCGCGGCGCTTCCCGCCGCACCGAAGAGTAAGGCCACAATCCTATATCGCTGGCTACGGCATTGGGAGCGTAGTGGGCAAAGCTAATAGCCGCGGCGGCGGCGCTTCTTCGCGGCCTTCTTCGCCGCCAGTTGCGCAGCCATCGCGGCAGCTCGGCCGGGCTCGTCTGTCGCCTCTTCGGAGGGCGATTGCGACGGCGACCCAGCCGTCCTGGCCCGCTCCAACACAAACCGCGCATAGTCGTCCATATCGCCGGCAAACGGCTTGATGCGGCCGTCGGCCGTTAGCCACAGCCGATCGGCCACCAGTTCGATCAAAGATCGGTCGTGGGTGACGAGAATGACGGCGCCCTCGTAGTCGTTGAGCGCATCAAGCAACGCGCGCCGGCTATCGATGTCGAGGTGATTGGTTGGTTCGTCAAGGATCAGCAAATGCGGGCCCGCCATCGCCACAAGGTTCAGCAACAGCCGTGCCCGCTCGCCGCCGGACAAGTTGGCCACGGTCGTTTCCTGCTTGTCGAACGACAGGCCGAACTGCGCCAGCCGCGAACGCCGCGATGACTCGCTGTCGTCCGGCAGCTCGCGGCGCAGAATCTCGAGTGGCGTGTCCACGGGGTCCAGCGCTTCGATCTGATGCTGGTGAAACCAGCCGACACGGATGCGCTGCTCGCGCACCATCCGCCCGGCATGAAGCGGCAGCGCGCCGGCCAATAATTTCGCAAAGGTCGATTTGCCGGCACCGTTGACCCCGAGAAGCCCAATCCGGTCGTCGACATCGAGCCGCAGATTGAGATTGCGCAGCACGGGAACGCCGTCGTAGCCGACGGCGACGCCGTCGAGCTGAATCAGCGGCGGTGCCAAAGGCCGCGCCGGCGACGGCAGCGTGAACGGCGCCACGCGCTCCTCCACGATCTCCGCGATCGGCGCGAGCTTGGCGAGTCGCTTGATCCGCGACTGCGCCTGGCTCGCTTTGCTGGCCTTGGCCCTGAAGCGGTCGATGAAACGCTGCAAGTGCGCGCGTTCGGCCTCCTGCTTGGTCTTGGTCGCCGCCTGCAAGCGAGCCTTCTCGGCACGCCGCGTCTCGAATGCGCTATACCCGCCGCTGTAGAGATCGAGCTTGCCGCCGTTCAGATGAAGAATCGCATCAACCGAGTTGTCGAGCAGTTCGCGGTCGTGGCTGACGATCAAAGCGGTGTTTGGATATTTCTTCAGCCGCGCTTCGAGCCACAGCGCCCCCTCGAGATCGAGGTAATTGGTCGGCTCGTCGAGTAGCAGCAGTTCCGGTTGTGCGAACAGAGCCGCCGCCAGCGCCACGCGCATGCGCCAGCCGCCGGAGAACTCCGCCATGGGCCGGTCGAGATCGGCGTTGGAGAAGCCGAGCCCGTGCAGAATTTCAGCGGCGCGCGCCGGCGCGCTGTCAGCGTCGATGGCGTTGAGTTCGTGGTAGATCTCGGCGAGTTCCTCGGGCTCGGCGTCTTCCAGCGCGGCGCTAAGCGCTTCCCGCTTTTTATCGGCGGCCAAAATCGTGTCGAGCAGACTGACCGGAGTGGCCGGGTGTTCCTGATCGACGGAACCGATCCGCGCCGCCTTCGGCAGCAGGACCTCGCCCCCTTGCGGAGTGTATTCGCCGAGAATGAGCTTAAACAGCGTGGATTTGCCGATGCCGTTACGCCCGACGAGACCGACCTTCGTCCCGGCTGGAATCGCCACGCTCGCCGAATCGAAAAATCGGCGGCCCCAGGCATCGAAAATGAGATTGTCGATCCGAAGCATATCGGTCCGGTGGGCGCTGTGTGGTGGAGAGTTGGTGAGGCCGCTCTGTAGATGCGGCTGCTGTTTAGATCATGAGCGGAGAATGTCAAAGTGGGCGCATTGCTCATGACGAAGGGGGCGCCAGCCTCCCATCCGGGAAGATTTATGTCGAAAAGATTACAAGGCCTCGACCGTCACCACGCCGGCCACGGCCTTGATGGCGCCGGCAATTTGCGGCGAGACCTTAAACCGGCCGGGCAGCTTGACCTCGACCTCGCTGCCGTTTTGCAGCAGCAGCACCATGCTGACTTCGCCGTCAGCTTGCTCGGCCCCGTTGCGCGCGCCGCCGTTCTTGGGCGTCGCCTCGAGCCGCCGCGCCACGACGGCGATCGGCTCCTCGTTGCGCAAGAAGACGCGCAAGCCTTTCTGCATCTTCGCCGCGGCTTCGTCGAGCGGCTCTACTCTCTGGATGCGGGCGCGCACCTCCTCCGCTTGAACTTCCGCGCTGAGGAACAACAGCACGGCGGTGCCCGGCTCCAACAAGTCGCGATACTGCGCCAGGCCTTCGGCAAACAGCACGGCCTCGTAATGCCCGGTCGGGTCCGAGAGGCCGATGATTCCCATCTTGCTGCCGGTCTTGGTGCGCCGCTCCGTGCGCGAGACCACGGTGCCGGCGACACGGCCAGCGCCGGCGCCCGCCTTCACGGCGCGGGAAAACTCCGCCCACGATTGCACGCGCAGCCGCTTGAGGGCCGCGGCGTAATCATCGAGCGGGTGTCCTGAGAGGAAAAATCCGACCGCCTCATATTCGCGTTTCAGCCGTTCGGCCGGCAGCCACGGCTCGAGCGCCGGAAGCGCCAGCGGTTCGGACGAAGTCGGCCCGCCAAACAGTTCGGACTGGCCGCGCGCCGCGTCGTCCTGGGTGCGTTGCGCGGTCCCAAGCAGCATGTCGACCGCCGCAAAGACGCTGGCGCGGTTCGGTTCGAAGGCGTCAAACGCGCCGGCGGCCGCAAGACTTTCCAGCACGCGTTTATTGATGGCGCGCGAATTGATGCGGCGGGCGAAGTCGGCGAGGTCGGCAAACGGGCGCTCGTTACGCGCCGCCACGATGCTCTCGACGGCCTGCCGGCCGACGCCGCGCAGCGCCGCAAGCGCGTAGTAGATCGTGTTGCCCTCGACGTCGAATTCCAACTCGGAGCGATTGATCGAGGGCGGCTCGACCTTGATGCCCAGCCGCTCGGCCTCGGCGCGGAATTCGGCAAGCTTGTCGGTGTTGCCCATGTCGAGCGTCATCGACGCCGCCAAAAACTCGACCGGGTAATTCGCCTTCATGTAGGCGGTCTGATAGGTGAGCAGCGCATAGGGCGCCGAGTGCGATTTGTTGAAGCCGTATTCGGCAAACTTGGCGCAGGTCTCGAAGATGGTTTCGGCATCGGCGCGCCCGATGCCGCGCTCGACCGCGCCGGAGATGAAACTGTCGCGTTGCGACGCCATCTCCTTACGGTCTTTTTTCCCCATCGCGCGGCGCAGGATATCGGCCTTGCCGAGGCTGTAGCCGGCAAGATCACGCGCGATCTGCTGGACCTGCTCCTGATAAGTAATGATGCCGTAAGTCGCCTGAAGGATCGGTTCAAGCTTGGGATGCAGATAGTCGGTGCGTTCGTGGCCCAGCTTGCGCGCGCAATAAGTCGGGATGTTTGCCATCGGCCCCGGGCGATACAAGGCCACCAGCACGATAAGATCTTCGAACCGATCAGGGCGCATATCAACCAGCGCGCGTCGCATACCCTGACTTTCCACCTGGAACACACCAACCGTTTCGCCGCGCGCCAGCATCTCGTAGGTTTTGGTATCGTCGAGCGGCAGATTCGATAGATCGACGTCGATGCCGCGGCGCTTCACCAGCTTCACGGCGCGGTCGAGCACCGTCAGCGTCTTGAGCCCGAGAAAATCGAATTTGACGAGGCCGGCGGGCTCGACCCACTTCATGTTGAACTGCGTCACCGGCATCAGCGATTTTGGATCGCGATAGAGCGGCACCAGCTCGGTCAGCGAGCGCTCGCCGATGACGATGCCGGCGGCGTGCGTGGAGGCGTGGCGGTGCAGGCCTTCAAGCTTTTGCGCGATGTCGAAAGCCCGTCGCACCACGGGATCGCGGTCGCGCTCGGCTTGCAGCCGCGGTTCGTCATCGACCGCACGCTCGAGCGTGACTGGATTGGCCGGGTTCTGCGGCACGAGCTTGCAGAGCTTGTCGACCTGGCCGTACGGCATTTGCAGGACACGGCCGACATCGCGCAACACGCCACGCGCCTGCAAGGTGCCAAAGGTGATGATCTGCGCCACCCGATCGCGGCCGTATTTTTCCTGGACGTAGTGGATGACCTCGTCGCGGCGCTCCTGGCAGAAATCGATATCGAAATCCGGCATCGAGATGCGCTCGGGATTGAGAAAGCGCTCGAACAAAAGCCCGAAGCGGATCGGATCGAGATCGGTGATGGTGAGCGCATAGGCGACCAGCGAGCCAGCGCCGGAGCCCCGGCCTGGCCCGACCGGGATGCCCTGCCCTTTCGCCCACTGGATGAAATCGGCGACGATGAGGAAGTAGCCGGAATATTTCATGCGCTCGATGACACCGAGCTCGAAGGAGAGCCGGTCTTGATACTCCTCGACGGTGTGACCTTGCGCTCCGCCGTGGCGCGCCAGCCGAAGGTCTAGGCCCGATTGCGCGGCGCGGCGGAGCTCCTCGACTTCGTCCGCCTCGCCATTGCCGTGCCCGGTCGAGAACCGCGGCAAGATTGGCGCCAATATGTGCGGACGAAAGGCGCAGCGCTCGGCGATCTCGACGCTTGCCGCGAGCGCCTCCGGAAGGTCGGCAAAGAGCTTTGCCATTTCGGCGCGGCTCTTGAAGCGATGCTCGGCGGTCAGTTGGCGGCGCTCGCCGTCGGCGACGAGTTTGCCCTCGGCAATGCACAACAGCGCGTCGTGAGCCTCGTAATCGTCACGCTTGGCGAAAAACGGCTCGTTGGTCGCAACCAGCGGAAGACCGCGGGCATAAGCGAGTTCGATCAGGGCCGGCTCCACGGCGCGCTCGTTCGCCGTTCCGTGACGCTGCAGTTCGATATAGAGACGGTCGCCGAACAGGCCCTGCAAGGCTTCGCAACGTGACAGCGCAAGCGCATTCTGCCCAGCCAAAAAGCCCCGATCGAGCGGCCCGTTCGGTCCACCGCTCAGCGCGATCAATCCGCTGGTCTCGCCCGCAAGCCAGCCGATTTCAATATGCGGCCGCTGGTTCTGCTCCGTATCGAGGAAGGCGCGCGAGCAAAGCCGCATCAGGCTGCGGTACCCCTCCTCTCGCGCCGCCAGCAGCACCAGCCGCGAAAAGTCCTCGCCGAGCTGCGGCGGCCCGCCAGCGCGCTTCTCCTGATCGCCGAAGTCGATCGCGAGCGCGCAGCCAATGATTGGCTGGATGCCAGCGCCGGCGAGTTTTTCGGAGAACTCGAGCGCGCCAAACATGTTGTCGGTGTCGGTCAGCGCCAGGGCCGGCTGCCGGTCCTTTTTAGCAAGCTCCGCCAGTCGCGGAATGGTCAGCGCGCCCTCAAGCAGCGAGTAGGACGAATGCACGTGCAAATGCACGAAGCCGGGTTGATTCGCTGCGGCCATGATGTCGTGGGTGCTATGGGCGATTCTTGGCGGAGCGAGGATGGCTGATCGCGTGCGGTGCTGTCCATGAGTGCAGATATGGGGCCGCGCACAACGCACAGAAAACGCCGGGCACCGAAACTTTGCGGCCGCTCCAAATACCCGCCGGAGTAAGTTAAAGCGCTAACGCCTCAAATCACCCCAAACACCTGCGCCCACACCGCAATCGCGGCCAGGAACAGGGTCAGCGATGTTAGCGCCAGAGCATCCTGCAAAACCGTGCGGACCATAGTGGCCCTCCCTTCTTAGAACACAGGAGGACATTGTTCCTCGTTTGTTCTTGAGTCAAGGATGGGACGACGTTACACTTGACAACCCCAAAATAATCTATACTATTGAGGCCATAGGAGATTTCCATGGCCCACCCAATTTTAACCAAGAGTCACTTTCACAACGAGGAAGCGGCCTTCGCGTACGTCGAGAGCCATCTATGGCCGGAAGGCCCGGTTTGCCCTCATTGTGGCAATTGGGATGGCGAGCGAATTGGCCGCCTAACCGGCAAGAGCAGCCGCCCCGGCCTTCGCAAGTGCTATGCCTGCCGCAAGACCTTCACTGTGCGCATAGGTTCGATCTTCGAGGATAGCCACTTCCCCCTGCATCTGTGGCTACAGGCCATCCAACTTATCTGTGGCTCGAAGAAAGGCATTTCTACCCGCCAGATACAGCGGACCTTCAATTGCAGCATGAAAACCGCTTGGTTCCTCATGCACCGCATCCGCGAGATCATGAAGCCAGCGGACGATGCCGGCCCACTCGGCGGCGACAACAAGACCGTCGAAGCGGACATAACTTTTGTGGGCCGCAAGCCGGGGACCAAGGTCAGCCACGGCGGCCAGAAGCATCTGAACGCGGTCCTTTCGCTGGTAGAGCGGCGCGGCGGCGTGCGCTCGGCGCATCTGCCGGACATGCGCGCCCATAATCTTGGGGCGGTTTTGGAGAACCACGCGGCTCCCGATAGCCACTTGATGACGGATGAAGCATCGGCATTCGATGAACTCGGCTGGAACTTCGCCACCCACAAAACCGTCACCCATACCAAAGACGAATACGTGCGACATGACGGCAATTGGGTCGTCACCACCAACACCATCGAAGGCTTTTTCTCGATCCTGAAACGCGGGATTTACGGCATATACCAGCACGTTAGCGAAGCCCACTTGCATCGCTATCTGACCGAATTTGATTTTCGCTACAGCAACCGAGAACGACTTGGCGTCAAAGACGTTGCCCGTGCCTCGGTCGCGCTGAAAGGTGCCAAGAGCCGTCGCCTCACTTACGAAACAACTCTGTTCGACGGGCGCTAAAGCGGAGCGCTACCCGCGCTATCGCAAGCGCCATCGGCACTGGCACGACAAGCGGCAGTTATGGTTGCCTTTTGAGGACGGGATGCGGATTCCGGTGATGGCGGACAGGCATTCCATTTGAAGGCGGACAGTGAATCCGGTCGATCGCGGACAGCGATCCGGTGAAGGCGGACAGCGGCTCCCGTCGACGGCCTCATGGGGTCATGCGT
>JBAUYV010000045.1:0-8009 GCA_049584975.1 Xanthobacteraceae bacterium
ACGCATGACCCCATGAGGCCGTCGACGGGAGCCGCTGTCCGCCTTCACCGGATCGCTGTCCGCGATCGACCGGATTCACTGTCCGCCTTCAAATGGAATGCCTGTCCGCCATCACCGGAATCCGCACTTTTTCAGCGAGCGCGGCGTAGATATGGAGCATGAACGGATCAACGCCCGTACCAAGCTCTGCGACGATGAACGGAACCTTGTGCGCCATAAGACCGGAAATGAAATGCACGTCACGGCTCAGCCTATCGAGCTTAGCGACGGCAACGGCGCATTTCTGGCGGCGGGCTTCCTTCAAGGCGGCAGCAAGCTGCGGACGCTGATCGAGGGCATCGGCACCCTTGCCGGTCTCAACCTCTGTGAACGCGGCGGCGACCTCCAAGCTGTTTGCAGCTGCGAAGCAGCTCAGGGCATCCTGCTGCGCTGTAAGTCCGAGGCCGGACTTTGCCTGCTTCCGGGTGCTAACGCGATAATAGGCCACTATCGGCTGCGCTTGGTGGGTGGTTTCCATGCCTTGAAATAATGTAAACGTTCCTTTGCAGTATTTCAAGATAGGGAATTTAGTCCCAATGGCTAATTTGCTTCCCGGCCCGTTCGCGGCGGCGAGTGATTTTTCGGATTGGCTCGTCCCTTCGGCCAACGCACGGGCGGCCCGCTTTGTGCGAGCGCGGACCCGCCCCAGGTGCGCATCCTTACGGATGCGGTTATAGCCAATACCGCGATCCTTACCGCGCCTGAAGAGACTACCTGGCGGCGGCAGCTTTCCAGACCGGCGCTCCTGGTGGAGATGATCGAGAGGAGCCGCGAACTCGAAGTAAGAAAGACGGTGCGATAGAACCATGCCAGCCAGCGCAATCAAACTAGCGAAGCGGCTTCGACCCTCGGCTCTGTACTCATCCAAAATTATCAAAGCGGGAGCCTTGATCGGGGACACGAAGACATTGCTTTCCCACTGGGATGTTGGCGCTTCGGTAGACGACAACCTCAGTCGGGTGCAGCGGGAAAACGTCTTTGGGAAAGCGTCCCGTTCTCGCGTCGAGGCCATCTTGGCGATCTTTCGGCAGCGCTATCTCACAGAAGAATCGGTCACGAAAGCACTTGTCATCCTTGTTCGAAATAAATTTACGTCCGCGGCTCTGGAGCGATTGTTGTATTTTCACTCCGCACGCACAGACCAGTTACTTTGCGATGCCGTCACAGAAATTCTTGTTCCGATGCGGGCGCGGGGTTTGGTGGACATTAACGTGCAGGATTTCCAGCGACCCTTGGCAAAATGGGTGAATGAAGGGAAGACAATCGCCCATTGGTCCGAACCTACGATCACCCGCATTGCTCAAGGATTGCTCTCGGCTCTTCGGGACTTCGGTGTGCTTCAGGGAGTAGTACACAAGAAGATCGCCCCCGCCTACTTTCCTATCGAATCATTTGCGTATCTCGTTTTCTATCTCAAACAGCACCAACCATCAGGAGCGAAGCTGATCGAGTTGCCGGACTGGAGGCTGTTCTTTTTGCAGAAGGATGGAATAGAGCGACTTCTGTTCGAAGCCCACCAGCGTGAATTGCTGGAGTACCACGTTGCTGGCAGCGTCATCCGGTTGACCTTCCCCGCTGAAACCCTTGAGGAGTATGCGAGTGTCCTCGCTAAAAGATAGCATCGGTCCTCTGGAAAGCGACCTGAAGGCCGTGCCGACGAGGATCAGCGTCTATCACGATCTGCCCTTTGCGATCATGCGGTACGACCCGACTGATGAATGGGAGCTTCGACGGGAGATTAAGTTGCTGGCCACTCGCCTGGAAGCTGTCGGTAGAGAGGTTCATATCATCCTAATGTCGGAACTACTTTGGTCGGCGTTAGAGAAAGTTCATCAAAAGGACCATGATGAAGGGTTGGCAGCCCTCATCGAATTGGAGAAAGAACGAGGCTACGTTGAGGCCCAGCAGCAGGTGACTACGTACTTGTCGAGCAAAGTCTGGATTCCGCTATGGGATTTGCTGGCAGAGCGGCTCGCCTCAATCAGCCCGGAGAATTCGGTAGTCTTCCTGACTCGTGTGGCAGCGATGTCGCCGGGAATTTTCCACATGTCCATGCTCCTCGACAAGATGCACGGCAAAACCAAGGTGGCGACGATCCTGTTCTATCCGGGCTCCATCGAAGGCACGACAGGCCTGCGTTTTATGGACCTGAAAGACCGGGACGCGCTTGGCAACTATAGAGTCAAAATCTATGGCTGAGAATAAGGGTAGCCAAATGAAGACAATTGGCGATCTGCTGACACGTGATCTCAGTCGCAAGATCGAAGAAATCATCCAAGTCGATCAGGCGGACGAACAATCGGTCTATGCTGAAATCACGGAATACATCGCCACCGATAGTATCCGTGAACAGTACCACGATCTCCTCAAAGCCGTCGCTGAGGCTCCCAGCGATCCTAACGAAAGCGTGGGTGTCTGGGTGTCGGGCTTCTTCGGGTCTGGCAAAAGCTCGTTTGCCAAGAACCTCGGCTATGCACTGGAAAACCGCACGGTTCTCGGCAGCAAATTCGCTGATCTCTTCAAGCAACAACTGGGTGATACCCGCACCAGCGACTTACTCGACTTCATAAATGGCAGGACGCCAACCCAGGTCATCCTCTTTGAAGTGGCGAAGGAGGCCGACACACGGAAGGTCACACAACGAATTGCCGAGTTGATGTACACCGTCCTTTTGCGTGAACTTGGTTATTCAGAAGACTTTGACATTGCAGAACTAGAAATAGAACTGGAAGCCGAAGGTAAACTGCCTGAGTTCGTCGCCACCTGCCAGACTCTGCTGAACAAAGACTGGGAAACAGTCCGGGCCGGGGCGCAAAAACTATCTCGGGCGAGCGCCATTTTGCATGAGCTTGATCCGAAGCTCTATCCTTCTGCGGATTCGTGGTCGCTCTCCCAACGTAATCGAGACGCATCCATCTCCGTCAGCAAGGTCGTCAAGCGTACGTTCGATCTGTGGGGACGCCGCCGAAAGGGTAAGGCCCTTGTATTCATCATTGATGAAGTAGGCCAACACGTCGCTCGCAGCGGTGACAAGATCGAAGACCTGCGGGCGACCATCGAGGAGTTCGGCAAGGTCGGCAAGAACTTACTCAAACAGGGCACCATCATCGCTCCTTGCTGGATCGTGGTCACGTCCCAAGAAAAGCTGGAGGAGGTAGTTGCCGCGATTGATTCCAAGCGGGTCGAACTGGCCAAATTGCAGGACCGTTTCCACTATCGTGTGGACCTCGCCCCCTCCGACATCAGGGAGGTGGCCACCAAGCGCGTTTTGGCGAAGAAAGCGGAAGCAGAGATACCGCTGAAGAAACTCTTCTCGGAGAACGGGGGCCAGTTGAACGCCGAGCTACGGCTCGAACGTACGACCCGTCGCACCGACATCAACGAAAACGATTTCATTCACTTTTATCCCTATCCGCCACACTACATCGATCTCTGCATCGGGATCATGTCGGGGATTCGGCTTCAGCCAGGCGCTCCACGACATTATGGTGGCAGCAACCGTACGATCATTAAGCAGGCATACGAGATGCTCGTGTCGGATCGTACGGCATTTGCCAAGAAGCCCATTAGGGCACTTGTGACGCTCGACAAGGTGTTCGAGTTGGTGGAGGGCAACCTCTCGAATGAAAAACGCACTGACATTCACCAAATCGCCGAACGATTTAAGGACGACTCTGAAGATCACGGTTGGGCCTTGCGGGTGGCCAAGGCCATCTGCCTTCTGGAATTCATTCGTGATCTGCCCCGCACAGAGGTCAATCTCGCCGCTGTGCTGATCGATGAAGTTGGCAAGGCAAGGCCAATGAGTGAAGTTCAAGCTGCCGTAAATCGGTTGAATACTGCCCAGTTCATTCGCAACACCGAAGAGGGTTGGAAGCTCCAGACGGCACAAGAGAAGAACTGGGAGACGGAACGGCGGGGATATCTCGAACCGAAGCCCCGTGAACGGAATGAGCTTTCACGCACCGCACTCCAACAAATATTTGATGAGCCGGAATTCAAGACCTTCCGCTACCAGAATCGCTCGTTTCGGATTGGCATTAGCGTTGATGGAACCGGCATTGGCGATGAAGGCGAACTCCTTCTGACCCTGTGCGCGGCTGAGGATGCCGACGAACTTGTCAAACGCATTGAAGAGATTCGCACTGAAAGCCAGCAGAAGGCTCACGAGAACGACCTTTACTGGCTCTTCTGCCTGTCGCCCGAAATCGATGAATTGGTCGGCCAACTTCACGCCTCACGCAAGATGGTGGACAAATTCAACCAACTCAGCGCGCAGCAGAAAATCAGCCCCGATGAGGCAACGTGTCTCCAGGACGAGAAGAATTCCAAAAACGGCTACGAGACCCGTTTGCGGGAAAAGCTGACCGAGGCGATGGAGCGTGGCACCGGCATGTTCCGAGGCGTACAGAAGGATGCGTCCGCCTTGGGCAAGGGGTTAGGCGAAATCCTGAAGAAGCTCTTCGGTCAGGTCGTGCCCGACTTGTATCCGAAGTTGCAAATGGGCTCTCGGCCCCTGAAGGGCGATGAGGCCGAACAAATCCTCAAAGCGGCTGACCTCAAGGCTCTGCCCAACGTCTTTTACGTAGGCGATCACGGGCTTGGGCTAGTCGTCAAGGATGGGCCCAAGAACATAGTCAACGCGAACGCCGATGTCGCCAAGGAAGTCCTCGATTACCTAAAGAGCGAGCACAGCTACGGCAACAAAGACAGTCGCATAGGAAGGGCACTGGAAAAGCGGTTCGGCGGCACGCCCTACGGTTGGGAGCGTGACATGCTGCGACTGATCCTCGCGACGTTGTTCCGGGCGGGTGAGATCGAGGTTACCTACCAGGGCAACCGCTTCCACAACTACCAAGACCCGGCCTCCCGCACGCCGTTCACGAGCAATCCGGCATTCCGGTCCTCTCTGTTTTCGCCCCGGCAATCGGTCGGCCTCAAGACGCTTACGCAAGCCGTCCAGCAGCTTGAAGACCTCACCGGGGAAGAAGTCGATGTCGAAGAAGGTGCCATCGCCACGGCGTTCAAGAAAGTCACCGCTGAGGAACTGGAAAAGCTCTATCCGCTAAAGGCCACCGCCGAAGCTCACCGGCTCCCGATCCTGTCCATGCTGTCCGAGTACCAGCAGACGTTGGCGGGAATTCAATCGTCCGCCTCCGACGACTGTGTCCGCATACTGACTGAGAATGGCAAGGACTTCGGGGAAACTAGAGACAAGGTTCGGAAGCTCCGTGAATGGCTGAATGCCGAGGCCCTCGGCGTCTTGCGACAAGCTCGCTTTGCGATTGAGCAAATCTGGCAGCGGCTTGCATCCCACTCTCCATCGCCAGAAATCGCCAGCAGTGTCGAAGAATTGAAGGCTCTGCTCAGTTCCGATCAGTTCGTCGATTCCTGGTCCGAAATCAAAAGCAAAACATCGGCCATCACCGCCACGTACAAGCAGGTTTATCTCGAATTGTTCGAGAGGCGGCGTATGACGTACCTAAAGGCGATTGATGAAATAAAATTGCGCCCTGAGTGGGAGCCGCTTCGACCTGTCGTCAAGGAAGAAACGGATGAGTTCGCCAGGAGACAGATCGACGCGGAGAACGCCAAGAAGCAGGTCATGGCCGACACGATACTAGCGGCTTTGCTCGTGCGGGTTGGTTCAGATGAAGATCGTGAGAACGTCAGCAGCGGAAAGGGACTCGGAAGGGCAAGTCTGACCGAGATGGAAACGGACTTGATTGCGGTGGAAGGCCTGAAGTTCTCTGTCCTGCTCAAACTCCAAGAGTTGTCACTCAGTGTCGAACCGAGGCCGGTAAAACGCCTGAAAATCGGTGAGTTCTTCAATAAGCCCATTCGTACGCAGGATGATCTCGACGCAACGATTGAGAAGCTGCGTGAGTCGCTTCAAAAGTGCATCGACGAAGAGACGGTCATCATTCTGGAGTGAGCAATGCTGAGTCCACGCCAGATATTTGAAGACAACATCCGACCCGCGGACCTGTTGCTGAAGGTCTTCCGGCTTCTCGAACATGATGCTCTGAGCACCGAGAAGGCATTACTAAGTTCGCTTCGAGAACTTGTGAAGGCGGAGAAGGACGAAATCCTCCTGGTGATTTCCAACGGCATATTCTTGGGACTGATCCGAGAATTGGCCGAAGTTCCGCCGTCAGCAATCAAACGAAGCGCGTTGTGCAATTTGCTGCGGCAGGCCGTTGTTACCGCAAGCACCGCTCTGGAGACTTACCTTCCAATCTTGCTGAGGGACAATCTGCCCGAAGTGATTCGGCTCCGAGGACGAGCTTTTGTTCCAAGAAATGACGAAGCGTTCAAGAACCAATTTAAGGAACTGAAATTCGACCTTGATGAAGCGGTCCGTATTCTAGTTGACCCCGACCCACTGTTCGTTGCCAACAAGATGATTAGCAGTCTGAACTTCAGCTACCTCAACGGTAGGCGGGGTATCCATGTTACGGGCGTTCTGCTCGGTTTGGACAATCCGTGGGGCCTCGTCGCCCAGCAACTGGGTCGGGCTGAAGAAGAAATCAAAAAGACACTTGATGCTACGGTGAAACGTCGCAATGACATCGTGCATCGGGCCGACCGTTCGCAGGAAGACCCCGCGGGCGTCGCTCAGGAGATCGGCTTTCCGTGGGCAAAGCAGGCTGTTGAAACGATTCGGGTCGTTTGCCTTGCACTGGACGACCTGGTGAGGAGTCGGCTCAACGAACTGAAGCAGCAAGCGGCGGCGTCGCAGCCGCAAGTCACGGCGTGACATGGACCAAGAGATTCGCAACAAGCTCCGCAACGTCGTGAGGGAGTGCCGCAATCTGCTTCAAGATGCCGTTTCACAGGAGCTAGAGGGAAAGTACGGCATCTTCGCCAAAAAGGATCAAGTGACTGCCGATCCGAACTCCACGATGACTCACCTGACCGAAGAGGAGCAGACGGCGCGCAAGGATATTCTCGATCACTTTGGCCACATCAATGCCCGTGGCTTCAAGCCGAAAGAAGCTCTTGACCAGTTGGTGCGGGAAATTGCCTTTACGCATCTGAACCGACTCTGCGCCTACAAGATGATGGAGGCACGGGAAGTCTACGTCGCGGGGCAAAAGTTTCGTGAGGCAGTGAGCCGGGGCACGAACTCGACTGGCGTGAAGTTCTATTTGGCGGACCGCCCTGAAGAAGAGCGTCTTTTCAACACCGGCCATCAGGATGTCGCTTATCGGCATTTTCTGGACTGGCTCGGCGGCTTGCTCTCCGACGAAATCGGAGTGCTGTTCAATCCCGACGATCCAGCCAATCGGCTCTACCCTCGGCAGAAAACGCTTGATGAAGTGTTGGCGTTGCTAAGCGGGGGCGGCATCAAGCCCGAAGAAGCTGAGTTGCGGGAGGAATGGCCAAAGATTTGGTCGCAGGACGAGACCATCGGCTGGGTGTACCAGTATTTCACACCCAAAGAATTGAGAGATGCCGCAAGGGACCCAAAAAAGGGAGGAAGCGCCGCTCCCCGCAACTCCTACGAGCTGGCGTTCCGCAACCAGTTCTTCACGCCCCGGTACGTGGTCGAGTTCCTCACAGACAACACGCTGGGTCGTATCTGGTTCGAGATGCGAAAGGGCGATACGAAGCTCAAGGACCAATGCCGCTACTTGGTCCGTCGCCCAACCGAGATTTTCCTAAACGAAGGGGAACAGCCGCCCAAGAACGTTGCCGGAGGGTTGGACGATCTTTCGCAGGCAGAACTCCTCAACCTCCCGAGTTACATCCCTCACCGCCCAAAGAAAGACCCAAGAGAACTGAAGATTCTCGACCCGGCCTGCGGTAGCGGACACTTTCTATTGTACTGCTTCGACCTGCTCCTAACGATTTACCAGGAAGCGTACGACGATCCTGAACTCGGCCCGGCACTCCGCAGGGATTACCTAGAGCCGGACGAACTGCGGAGCGACGTTCCTCGGTTGATCCTCGCCCACAATGTACAC
>JBAUYV010000046.1:0-7780 GCA_049584975.1 Xanthobacteraceae bacterium
ACGCATGACCCCATGAGGCCGTCGACGGGAGCCGCTGTCCGCCTTCACCGGATCGCTGTCCGCGATCGACCGGATTCACTGTCCGCCTTCAAATGGAATGCCTGTCCGCCATCACCGGAATCCGCACAAGAGGGAATTCGAGGAATTCATCGCGGCTAGCGACTATAGCGCGGCTTTCTTCTCGTGTTCGCCGAAAGAGAAGTCGTACTCCTCGCCGTTGTTGAACCATGGAATCTGGACATACCACCTCCTTCGGGCCTTGGCAGGCGAAGAGCCAGCCGCCGTTGTCAAGGGCGAGTGGATCACGGGTGATAGCCTGCAGAATTACCTCAAGGACGCCGTGCGGAAGTTCATCCGCGGCAAGATGATGATAACGGGCCGGCAACGGCCCTACGCCCTGATCGGCTCCAGCGGTACGTTTCCGCTTGCACGGATTCCGGAGCCGCCGAAGACGACGGACGCCCACTGCCTAAGACCGGACTTCGCCGGAGGCTATTTCCGCGGTGAGGAGAACCGCCCTTTTAAGGGTCTTCCCGGCTTCACACGGAAGAAAAATCACACCGTTCCGATCGCCTGGAGCGACAGCGCTTCAAGTTGGGCGCGTAGACTTTTGGAAGACGAGATCGCGGAAGAGCTTCAAACCGTCTACCAAAACGCTAAGGACGTCCTCCAACTTAAGTCGCGCGACATCGACAAAGAGGAGGACACAGGCAGCGGAACGGTGGACACTGAGGTGTTCCGGTTCGCCGTCCAGGCCGGGCAGAGCGACGAAGACCCCGGAGAAGCCAGCGTCCGCCGTGAGATTCGGCTCCGTGTACCCCATACGGAGCTTCCGGATGAGTTCGACGACATCTTTCCCAACCCCGTTGACGAGTTCATTGTTTCGCTGCCCGGCAGCAACGGAAAGTTCGGAGCCATGATCGACAAGATCGAAGACGTTGCCGAAGCGATCAGCGCCGACGTCAAGGGCGACCCCACCAAGGGCCTAATCGAACTTTGCCTTTCCAGCGGCACCAGGATTACGATTGAGACCGAGGAAGAAATCATGAAGATCACGCATCCTGGCACGACCGGCTGCAGTTCCCTGATCAACCGTTTGCGTGGCGAGGACGTGAAAAATCTTATGGGTAAGCCGCCCAAGATGATCGGCCACCCAAAATAGAAGGGGATAAAATAAGTTCTCGCGATCCAAATTCGCGCCGTCGCTCCGACTGCGGTAGCCGCCGGTTGCGACCGGCGGTGATTGCGGGAGGCGCCATTGGCGTCCCCCGCCATTATTTTCAGTCGGCGATCCGCTGAGCGCGCTGCATTGCGATGATCGCAACGAGAAACACGCCTCCCAGAACGCCTACGGCGAACGACCGGCGTGCGAGCACCTGCTGCTGTACCCCCGCCGCGATGTTCAGGATTTCGTCGACGCCGCCGCGCAAGTAGGCAGTGACGATCGCGCCGGCAGTGGCCGCAAGGGCTACATTACTGCAGACAGCACCGTCCTGGTTGCGTTGGAAAAGATTGAGGCGCGAGGCTAAGTCACGCGACCAACGTTGCCGTCCGGTCGCCGGCTTGAGCAGAATGGCATGCGTGCAGCCTTCATGAAACACCGGTCCCAGAATCAGCCGCAGGAAGTCCTTGCGGGCCTCGTCGAGCGCGTCACCTACCACAACGCCGAGAACGGCTTCTGCGTTCTGCGTGCCAAGGCGCGCGGGCATCGTGATGTCGTGACCGTTGTCGGTCATGCCGCAACCATCGCTGCCGGTGAGTGGATCACGGCTTCAGGCGGATGGGTCAATGATCGGACACACGGCCAACAGTTCAAGGCGCGGTTCCTGCGCACATCACCCCCGACCTCGGCAGACGGCATCGAGAAGTACCTCTCGTCAGGCATGATCCGGGGAGTCGGCCCGGCCTACGCCAAGAAGCTTGTGCGCGCCTTTGGCGAGACAGTGTTCGACGTGATCGAGGCGTCGCCTGACCGCTTGCGCGAGGTCGACGGTATCGGGCCGGTTCGCGCTGCCAGCATTCTTTCCGCTTGGGCCGAGCAGAAGGCGGTGCGGGAAATCATGGTCTTCCTGCATAGCCACGGCGTCGGTACGGCGCGGGCGGTACGGATTTTCAAGACCTATGGTGCCGACGCCATCCAAGTCATGACCGAGAATCCGTATCGCCTAGCGCGTGATGTCCGCGGCATCGGCTTCAAGACCGCCGATGCGATCGCGATGAAGCTTGGCATCGAGAAGACCGCCATGGTGCGTGTCCGCGCGGGCATCTCCTATGCGCTGACCGAGGCCATGGATGAGGGACATTGCGGCTTGCCGACGGAAGAGCTGGTACCGCTGGCCGAGAAACTGCTCGAGGTGCCGCAGGAGTTGATCCGCACCGCTCTCGATCTTGAGCTGCAGGAGGGCACGGTGGTCGCCGACCGGGTTGGCGAAACGCCGTGTGTATTTCTGGCCGGGCTCCATCGGGCAGAGCGCACCATTGCCGAGCGGCTGATGCGCCTTGCGAACGGCACACTGCCCTGGCCCCGGATCGATCCGGGCAAGGCCTTGCCATGGGCCGAGAAACGTATCGGGCTTGCTCTTGCGGAAAGTCAGGTCGCGGCGATCCGGCTCGCACTGATGTCAAAGGTCCTGGTCATGACCGGCGGCCCCGGCGTTGGCAAAACCACCATCGTCAACGCCATTCTGCGCATCCTCGCGGCGAAGGGCACCAACCTTCTGCTGTGCGCTCCGACCGGCCGCGCTGCGAAACGTATGACCGAGGCAACCGGCCTCGAGGCTAAGACCATCCACCGACTGCTAGAGGTTGACCCTAAGGGCGGCGGCTTCAAGCGCGGCGATGACAATCCGCTCGACTGTGACCTGTTGGTTGTCGACGAGACCTCCATGGTCGATGTCATGCTGATGCAGTCGCTCATGAAGGCTGTACCAGACAAGGCCGCCCTCTTGATCGTCGGCGACATCGATCAGCTTCCCTCGGTTGGGCCCGGGCAAGTGCTGGCCGATGTAATCTCATCCGGCGCGGTGCCGGTAGTGCGCCTCACCGAGGTATTTCGGCAGGCGGCTCAAAGCCAGATCATCGTGAATGCACACCACATCAACGACGGTGTCATGCCTGATCTTCGCAAACCCGAAGCCGAAAGCGATTTCTATTTTGTCGAGGCTGATGATCCCGAGATCGCGGTTCCGCGTATCATCGAGCTGGTCAAAACCCGCATCCCGCGCCGCTTTGGTCTCGATCCAATCCGCGATATTCAGGTTCTCTGTCCGATGAATCGAGGCGGCGTCGGAGCACGTTCGTTGAATATTGAACTGCAGGCCGCCTTGAACCCGGCGGGCGAGCGCAAGGTCGAGAGATTTGGCTGGACCTTTGCGCCCGGCGACAAGGTCATGCAGATCGAGAACGACTATGACAAGGAGGTCTACAACGGCGACATTGGGTTTGTGGCAGACGTTGAGCCTGAGGAAGGCCAACTCACCGCCAGCTTCGACGGACGCTCAGTCACCTACGGCTTTGGCGAACTCGACGCCCTAGTGCCGGCCTACGCCGCGAGTATCCACAAGAGCCAAGGCTCGGAATACCCGGCCGTGGTGATTCCAGTCATGACGCAGCACTACGCCATGTTGCAGCGTAATTTGCTCTATACCGGCGTCACCCGCGGTAAGCGACTTGTCGTTCTGGTTGGGCAGAAGAAGGCCGTCGCCATCGCGGTGCGCAACGTCTCGGGCCGGCGGCGTTGGTCAAAGCTACAGGAGTGGCTGCATCCTGGCCCATCCCTCTCGCGGCCGATCGGCATGGCGAGTTGAGCCGCGGTGTGGCAGATTTGCTGCAGGAATACGCAGGCGCAGCAGTGGCTCGATGGATCGAACCGGGCTGGGCGCTACTGACCTTCGAGAGTTTGCGGGCCGGTAGGAGCGGCACAGCTAGCAATCGCACTGCGGAGGTCAGGGGTTCAAATCCCCTCGGCTCCACCAATAATTTCAATGGCTTATTGCCGGGATCTATTTGGCGGCAAGTGTCGCCGGAAGCATTCCGGAAGCAGGTGGATCGAACTCGATCTCGGTCGAAGATCGACAGCCGATCAGCTCGCGGAAAATTCCGACACGTCCGATCTCGGCGTGTTACCGCTCAGGCGACGAAACCATTCGATGACTTTCTCGGTGGTCCGCGCCTTGACCGCGTGAGGCATCAAAAACGCGGCGAGATCATCAACGACGAAGGCAGAAAGCTGGTCCAGCCTGTCGGGATAGAGAATGCTAACGGCGTCCGCGTGCTTTGCTATTGGTTCACTCGCCCTCGAGCGAGTCCTTCAGCCCCAGCTCACGCAAAGCTACCTTAGTCTCATCTACCTTCTGCGGTGA
The DNA here is from genome assembly GCA_049584975.1 of Xanthobacteraceae bacterium. Lineage (GTDB taxonomy): Bacteria > Pseudomonadota > Alphaproteobacteria > Rhizobiales > Xanthobacteraceae > BOG-931. Next base: position 4,362 of record JBAUYV010000046.1, read on the forward strand.
GACCCCTTCAGTTGGGGCGACCTCCACTCTAAGGGTGAGCTTTAAGCCGGCGCTTGCGGCGAACTTCGAGAGCACCTTCGTGTAGAAGTTCATCCACTTTTGGTGCGGGATATCTCCACTCCACACGAGGCGAGGAATGCTTGCCGGTATGCCAGCCGCGCCGGAGGTACCGGAGGTGCCAGTCGTGGTGGAAGTGCCAGTCCGAGGCCTTGATGGACTGGTCCTCGACGTAGCGAGTGAGGGCATCATAGAAATCATACTCATCGCCATCCAGCTCGAAAGAGGCTGTGCGGACCTCACGCTTCGTGAAAAGTTTCTTTACTTCACCAGTCTCGGGATCGGGGAACGAAACCAGCGCCTCCTTCGTGCGACGAAGATAGAATGGCGCGTGGTGCCGTCGCATCGCCTCCTCGAGACTTTTCACGCTGCCATAGATGTCCCGGTCGAGCAGTTCGAGGAATAGGCAAAAGTTCTCCGGGTCGCCCTTGTGCGGCGTCGCCGTCATTAGAAGATAATGGTCGGTCATCGCGGACAGAGCCTCGCCGAGCTTGTAGGCAAGTGTCTTCTTGTCAGCGCTGTAGGCCGCCATCTTATGCGCTTCGTCGACGATCACGAGGTCCCAACGACTACGGAGGAGGCTTTCCTTAGCGTCGTCGATGCGCGAAACCCAAGAGATCGATGTAATGAGCTGATTCTTCTCCTGCCACGGGTTCTGGCCGTAGTTGGCGCGGAGCACGTCGCTGCGGACCACTTCGAAGGATTCGCGGAACTTTTCCTTCAGTTCGCGCTGCCACTGAAAGCAAAGGTTTGCCGGCGCGACGATCAGCGTGCGCTTCACGAGACCGCGGATCTTCAGCTCCTTGAGCAGCAATCCCGCCATGATCGTCTTCCCCGCGCCAGGGTCGTCGGCGAGGAGGAATCGAATGCGCGGTAAACGCATGAAGTAGTCGTAAACGGCCTCAAGTTGGTGCGGCAGCGGATCGACGCGGGAGATGGAGAGGGAAAAGTATGGATCGTACTCGTAGGCGAGTCCGAGGCGTGCGGCTTCGACACCAAGGCGGAAGCGCGCCGGGTCGCCGTCGAATGGCTCGCGCTCGGGTGTCGCATCGAGGAACTGGAGCTGGTCGAGCCTCAGGACACGCTGGTGGACCTGTCCGGTCTTCTGGCCCGCGCCTACGATTTTGATCACGTCACCGAGCGGCGTGACGACGAGCACCTCGATGGGCTCAGGAAGCACCGGCCCACGGACAATGATGCCTTGCTTCAGTTCACTCGCATTCATCTCACAACGCCACTGACGGTACTACAATTCATGACCGGTCGTCCGGCTCTTAGAGCGACACGATTGCGGCCTGCCGCCCGCTTGCAGCAATCGCCGATCCATCCTTCGGCCGCTCGAGAGTAACAAAAGATGACAAGGCGCGGATGGTCTGTAGGATTTGTAAGCAAAGGCTAACCAACGGCCGGACGATATTGCGATGCGCCTGATTTTAATCCAGCGATCAGCTTCGAAACGACGTCGCTGACCTGCCGCTGGCGCAGGATACGACGATCTCGGGTGGCTTCGTCGTTATCGTCGCCGCCGGGCTCGAAACGCGAGACGGCAACTGGACCGTCTTTGCGATAGCCCTCGCCCAACTGATCATCACAAAAGCGACGGGACAGAATATCGAGGGCGGATGTGATGACGGCGCGATGCTTGGTTTTCAGCGCAGCTTCGAATTCAGCGATCACTGCATCGATTCCACCTGTCGCATGCTCCAAGCAATACGATAAATCATGCGCGTCCTTGCGCTCAGCCCTCTGGTCGAAGGCAAACGCCTTAAGGCAGGTGAAGCTCACGAGATCAGCGTACTGGATTGTTTCGGTCGCTTTGCCATTGTTCCCGAGAAGCTCAGCCGTGACATCGGTCTCGCCGTGTAGATCGAAAACGATCGATGAATGAGGAATGTTTAGGGCCGAGATGTTGCCATCGGTCGGCAGCGGCTCTACCCGCCCGCCGGCGACATTGGGAGCGTCCGCAAGAAACTCGAGAACCATCGTGGCACCGGTTTCGACCTTTGTCTGCCAGCGCCAACTCTGTTTTTGGCCTTGATCATTCGTGGCGCGCTCGAATCCCATCCGCTTTAGATTATCTTCGAGCGTATGATAGGCATCGGTATCGGCGAGAATAGTCAGGTCAACAACGATGTCGACATCGCCTGTTCCGGCATGAGGCGGAACGTCTGGCGGGCGCTTCGTTACGAGATAGCGCGGCGTCAATCCGCCGACGAGATAAACCGATTTTTTGTAAGGTCCAAGGCCGCGCAGCAGTGTGACCAGGACACGTTCGCACGCCTCCGTCACCGATACCGAGTAGGCCTCCATTGTGGCCGGCTTGAGCATCAGGCCCCCAACTTTTCACGGCGCAGGTGTTCGGCCATTTCCTTGGCTCGTCCCTGCCCTTGCAGGAGGTCAAGGTAGACCTGCAGCGGACTTGCAAAACATATACCCTCAATCTTCTCGATGTGAGTGAAATCACCGGACGATCGGCTTTCAATGATGGCGAGATTCCATCCCTCGTTCACGGCTCGCGCCTGCAGATCCTCCAGAACGGCATTTGCAGGCTCGCCGACAAGCATCCGGCACAAAACCTGCGATATGCTGGTGAGGTATGGACTGTACGCTTGCGCTGCCGCCTCGCCGGTCACCGCATAGGTCGCGTGATGGGCTTCGCACGATTGTGCGAGACGACGAAGCAAAAAATCCTTATCCCCCGCTGACACGAAATAACGACGCTGCGGCTGAGGTTTTTGGACCAAGAGGAATCGCGCCCAAGCGTCCAGTAACCCGGCGGAATCGACAAGACGGCGTAGCTTGCCGGGACCGCTCCCACGAACGTCCACCCAATCCTGCCGCTCAAGATCCGTGAGGGTTTGCGAGACCGGGGCCGGCGATATCCCTTCGCTTGCGGCAATGTCCTTGACGCTCACCCACTCGCCTCGACGAAGGAACAGTGCTTTTAGGACCTGGGCTTTTCTGCCCATGAAGATTGACCCGAGCACACGAGCCTTACTCTTTGGTGGTGGCTTGTCGACGAATATGAAAGCGCCTGGCGTAGGAACATAAAGGCTGCCACCTCGGTCGAAATAGCCGACGCCATTTGACCGCAGCGTCTCACGCGCACCCGGTGAAATGGCCTCGGCGACAATAAATGGCACCACTTCCTCAGGCTGCCCGGCGATGGGGTTATGGGCCTGGTAGGTTCGCAGTTGCCAAACGGCGTCGCGGACGTCTCGTGGATAAGCGGTCTCCTTAAGCTCCACCAGCATCAGCAGCTGCCTGCCCGCCACATTGGCCTCGACCAGCGCATCGATTCGGTCATTTTTACCGACAGGGACCTCGCGAGCCCTGAGGTGGGCGGATACGCCGGGCGAGGA
>JBAUYV010000047.1:0-7815 GCA_049584975.1 Xanthobacteraceae bacterium
CGCGCGGTTCGTAGCGAGATCGCCTCGTTTGCCGTTATCGTGGATGCCAAAGATGAGGCGGCCCGTCAGTTCTATTTACGTGAGAGCTTTCTGCCACTTCCCGATCAACCGATGAAGCTCTTCCGGCCGATGGAAGACCTGGCGAAGCTCTTCGAAGAATAGCGGACGGCGATCACCTGGAGAGCCCGCTCTATGAAGACTTGCCTGAGCGGAGATGTGTCGAAACGACTGGCGCTCGGCGGTGACGCCGAGACTGCGCACGAACTTGAGGTCGAGATTGAGCAGATTCGAGCCCGTTTAGTCGCAAATGAGGCGGAACGGAAAGAGCTTGAAGCCGCGCTGAGGAACCTCGTGAGCCGGCGCTCGGCAGTGACTGCAAATTATTCACCACCCGCCATTGCAGATGCGCCGAGGGTCATAGCCGCGTCACCCACCGCGCAAAAGATCGCTCTGTTTCGGCGCCTATTCGCAGGCCGCGCTGACGTATTCCCTGTCAGGTGGGAAAACCGAAAGACTGCCAAGTCCGGCTATGCGCCCGCGTGCGCCAACGAGTGGGTTAAGGGGATATGCGGCAAGCCCCAGGTCAGATGCGGGGAATGCCCTCATCAAGCCTTCATCTCGGTCACCGACGACATCATCGAGAAGCATCTGCGCGGAGGCGATAGCGCACGCGGCTCTGGCGGCGATTTCGTGGTGGGTGTTTATCCGCTGCTTCCTGACGAAACCTGCTGGTTTCTGGCCGCCGACTTTGACGCGGAGAGCTGGGCTGTTGACGCCTTGGCCGTGCTGGAGACTTGCCAGGCCAAGGGCGTGCCCGCGGCTCTTGAGCGGTCTCGATCCGGCAATGGCGGGCATGTGTGGATTTTCTTCTCCGAGCCGGTTTCGGCGCGCACCGCTCGGCAGCTCGGTGCGGCCATGCTGACGGAGACGATGGAGCGTCGCCCCGAAATAGGTTTCGCCTCATACGATCGCTTTTTTCCGAGCCAGGACACCATGCCGGTTGGCGGCTTCGGCAATCTGATCGCCTTGCCTTTGCAGCGCCGACCGCGCGAGCTTGGAAACAGTGTCTTCATCGACCAGGACCTTCGGCCATACGACGACCAATGGGCATTTCTGGCCGCGAGGCCACGGCTATCGGCCAAGGCCGTCGCCGAAATCGTCGACGATGCGGAGACTCGCGGCCGTGTTCTGGGCGTCCGCATGCCCGTCGAAGATGAGGATGCGGACGAGCCCTGGCGCATGACCCCGTCTCGGCGCCCCAAAGCGGGCCCGGTTGGCAGTCCCCTATCGGGCAAGATCACGATAATGGTCGCCGACCAACTCTATATAGACCGGACCGATTTGCCGCCGGCAATGACGGCGCGGCTCATACGATTGGCGGCCTTCCAAAACCCCGAGTTCTATCGCGCGCAGTCCATGCGTTTTCCGACCTTCGGCAAGCCTCGGATTATCTCCTGTGCCGAACTTCATCGGCGTCATGTGGGGCTGCCCCGCGGATGCCTCGACGAAGCTGTTGAGCTGATCCGAGGCGAGGGCGCCGAGGTTGAGTTGGATGATCTGAGGGTGATCGGCGATCCGCTTGCGAGTCGAGTACGGTTTCAGGGGACGCTGCACGAGCCGCAAGCCAAGGCGTTTGAGGCCCTTCTTCCGCATGAGAATGGTGTGCTCGCGGCGACGACCGCTTTCGGCAAGACGGTGGTAGCCGCGGCCCTTATTGCGCAACGCGGACGCAATGCGCTCGTTCTTGTCCATCGCCGCGAGTTGCTTACCCAGTGGGTGGAGCGGCTAAGGACATTCCTCGATATCGATCCGAAGGATATCGGCGTCATCGGTGGCGGACGCCGCAAGCCGACTGGCGTCATTGATGTGGCGCTGATCCAGAGCCTCGTGCGCCGAGGTGAAGTATCCGACATGGTAGCGGACTACGGTCATCTGGTTGTCGACGAGTGCCATCATCTTTCGGCGGCGAGTTTTGAGCTTGTGGCCCGCCGAGCGAAGGCGCGCTACGTCCTCGGACTGTCCGCGACCGTGGCCCGCAAAGATGGTCATCATCCGATTATCTTCATGCAATGCGGCCCTGTTCGTCATCGCGTTGATGCGCGCGCCCAGGCCGCCGGGCGGGGGATCGTTCACCGCGCCAGGCCTCGATCGACGCAGTTTCAACTTCCGCCACCTCTGGCGGGGTCGGACCGTCCTTCCATGCCAGCAATTTATGCAGCCATCGCACAGGACGAGTCGCGTAACAACCTGATCTTCGACGATGTGTTGAAGGCGCTGGAGGCGAAACGTTCACCGATCGTGCTCACCGAGCGCCGGGATCATCTGGAATATCTGCAAGGCCGCTTTTCGCGCTTCGTGCGCAATCTTGTCGTCCTTCGGGGCGGAATGTCAGCAGCCGAGCGCAAGGCGTCAGATGCCGCCCTGCGAGTCGCAGACGATCAGGAACGACTCATCCTCGCGACAGGGCGGTACATCGGCGAGGGTTTTGATGACCCGAGGTTGGACGCGCTGTTCTTGACGATGCCCATTTCCTGGAAGGGTACATTGGCCCAATATGTCGGTCGGCTTCATCGGCAGCATGCTGGTAAAACAGAAGTTCTCGTAGTCGACTATGTCGATGACCTAGTGCCCATTCTTGCGCGGATGGCGGCAAAGCGGCGATCTGGATATCGGGCGCTCGGCTACTCGGTCGAATAGGTCCCGTTCGCAACAGAACTAGGCACACTATCCATTCTAAACGGAATGTACGCTGATGAAATCCAAACGCCGAGACGTGAAGTCCGCAAACAAGTCGAAACCTGAACCCAAGCTCTCACGCACCCACGCGCCCGCCGATTTATCGCCTCCGGCATGGCAGAGAGGCTTGCGCCGCCAGTTTGGCCGCGAGCAGGCCTTTGCGATCGAGAATCTGACCGGCGAGCCGTTTTTCTCCGAATTCCGGGTCAGCAATCCCGCCTCGAAATCAAGCTACCGCGTGGCGATTCGGGGCAAGGGGCCCGGCGGCAATTTCTGCTCATGCCCCGATTATGCGACGAACGAGCTCGGCACCTGCAAGCACATCGAGTTCACGCTGGGATGGCTGGAGAAGAAGCGCGGTGCCAAAGCCGCGTTTGCGCGCGGTTACCGGCCGGCGTTTTCCGAGCTCTATCTCCGCAATGATGGCAGGCGCCGCATTCATTTCCGGGCTGGAACAGACTGTCCGCCAGCGTTGGGCGAGGTCGCCTCGGGATTGTTCGACATCGATCATGACGGGATGCTGCCGGATGACCGCTACGACGAACTCGAGTCTTTCATGGCCATGGCCTCGAAGTCGGATCACGAGTTCCGCGCCTATGACGATGCGCTCGATTTCATCGCGGGAAGGCGGGATGCCGAGCGCCGGGCCTCGAGGCTCGCAGAACTATTTCCTCAAGGTGCTACCGACCCCGGCCTCGGGACCCTTCTGAAAGTGGCGCTCTATCCGTATCAGGCCGAAGGCGCACTGTTCGCGGTCCGGTCTGGGAAGGCATTGATCGGCGACGACATGGGACTGGGCAAGACCGTCCAGGCCATCGCCGCCATGGAAATACTGGCGCGGTACTTCGGCATCTCAAGGGTGCTGGTGATCTGCCCGACCTCGCTCAAATATCAGTGGCAAAGCGAGATCTCGCGTTTCTCCGGCAGGCAAGGCGAAGACGCCGCGCGGGTCGTCAATGGTGGCCGGGCGCAGCGGCAGAAGGACTACGAACTGGATGAGTTCTGCAAGATCACGAACTACGAGAAGCTCCAGCCCGACCTCGACCTGATCGCCGCATGGGCGCCCGATCTCGTGATCGTCGACGAAGCGCAACGAGTGAAGAACTGGAACACCATTGCGGCGCGCGCCTTGAAGCGCATCGACAGTCCCTACGCGATCGCGCTGACCGGAACGCCCTTGGAGAACAAGCTCGAAGAGTTGATCTCGATCGTGCAGTTCGTCGATCAGCACCGGCTGGGGCCAACCTGGAAACTGCTGCATGAGCATCAGGTCAAGGACGAAGGCGGGCGCGTCACCGGCTATACCGGACTCGAGAGGATTGGACAGACATTGGCGCCGATCATGATCCGCCGCCGCAAATCCGAGGTGCTGAAGCAATTGCCGGAGCGTCTCGACCAGAACCTTCTGGTGCCGATGACGGAGATGCAGATGCTCCATCATCAGGAAAACGCCGACGTGGTGGCGAAAATCGTCCAGCGCTGGCGGAAGACCCGTTTCCTCTCCGACAAGGACCAGCGGCGGCTGACCTGTGCGCTGCAGAACATGCGCATGTCGTGCAACAGCACCTATCTCCTGGACCAGGAGACCGACCATGGCGTAAAGGCGGATGAACTGGTGGCCCTGCTCGACGATCTGTTCGCGGAGCCGAAAGCCAAGGCGGTGGTGTTCTCGCAATGGACTCGGACCCACGACATCGTCATCCGGCGGCTGGAGGCACGCGGCTTGGGATATGTCAGTTTCCACGGGGGTGTGCCGTCGGAAAGGCGGCCGGCACTCGTCGAGCGTTTTCGCGACGACCCCGCCTGCCGGGTGTTCCTGTCCACAGATGCCGGCAGCACGGGCCTCAATCTGCAGCACGCCTCGACCCTCGTGAACATGGACCTGCCGTGGAATCCGGCCGTCTTGGAGCAGCGCATCGGACGCATCCATCGCATCGGGCAGGCGCAGCCGGTGCGAGTCATCAATTTTGTCGCGAAAGGTACGATCGAGGAAGGGATGCTCGCGGTGCTGGCGTTCAAGCGTTCGCTATCGGCCGGAATTCTCGACGGAGGCAGCGGCGAGATTTCGCTGGGCGGCTCGCGTCTCAACCGTTTCATGAAGGAGGTGGAGAACGTCACCGGGCGCATGGGCGAAAGCGAGGCCATGACACCGGCAGAGGAAGTCGGGTCCGGCATTATCGCTGCCGACGATGCTGGACCCGCAGAAGACTTGAACGCGGATGTGGATACCGGCGCCGGCGGAGCAACGGGTTCGAACGGACCTGCGGCGCTGCCGAGCAATTCTGCGTCCGATCCGTGGCTCGCGTTGGCGCAGGTGGGCTCGCAGTTCGTTGCCGCTCTGGCGGCCGCCAACGATCCCAAGGGCCCGGCGCATCCATGGATCGAACGCGATCCGGCAACCGGCGCACAGAGTCTCAGGATGCCCCTACCGTCGCCGGAGACTGCGCGACAACTCGCCGGCGCGCTTTCACTGCTTGCGGACAGGTTGCGAGGCAGGACGGCGTGATGGTCTTTTTTTGCCGGTTGAGGAGTGGCCTCCTTCCTCGACAAATTCAAAAAGATTCCGGCAATCGATACCGATCGTCGTTGAATCGTAAGCGGTGCTCTGCGACCCTGTAGGGGCGGGATGGTCAGTGAACCTGCTGGGTCGCCCAATGCCACGGCATGAGCTCGTCGATGCGCGATTGCGGCCACCCGTCGACAAGGCGCGCCAGCACGTTGGTGAGATAGGACTGCGGATTGACCAGATTCAACTTGCAGGTCTCGATGAGCGACGCCATCCGAGCCCAACCAGCTCCACCTTCGTCACTGCCCGCAAAGAGACTGTTCTTCCTTGACAAGATCACAGGCTTCATCGCCCGCTCGATCGGGTTCGTGTCGAGATCGATGCGACCATCTTCGAGGAACCGCACCAGGCCATGCCAGTGGTTCATCGCGTAGCGGATGGCATCCGCGGTCGGGCTGCGGCCAGGCAGTCTCGCCAGTTGCTCGGTGAGCCAATCATGCAGGTTCTCTACCAGTGATCGGCTCTCCGCCTGCCGCACCGCAAGCCTGCGCTCGGCGCTCTCACCGCGGATCCCGGCTTCGATCTGATAGAGCGCCGCGATGCGTGACAGCGTCTCCGTCGCGATCGGTGTTTTGGCCTTGGCCAGATCGTAAAACTCGCGGCGCAAATGGCTCCAGCAGAACGCGATCGTAATCGCAGGGTCGTTGCCGGAGGCGTTCGGCAACTGCGTGTACGCCTGATACCCGTCGCACTGTAGGATGCCGCGATAGCCGCCAAGCAGGGTCCGAGCATAGTGGTGTGCCCTGCCGGGTGCGTAGGTATAGACCACCGCAGGCGGGTCACTACCGCCCCAGGCGCGATCGTCGCGTGCGACCGCCCAGAAGTAGCCCGTCTTGGTCTGCCCGCGACCCGGATCGAGCACCGGAACCGTCGTCTCGTCAGCGAACACCCGACCGGAGGCCAGCACCATCTCCTGCAGTCGCGTGACCACAGGCGCCAGTTCCGCCGCCGCGTATCCCATCCAGGACGCCAGGGTGGTGCGATCCAGCAGCACGCCCTGGCGTGCCATCATCTGCGACTGTCGATACAGGGGCTGATGGTCCGCATAGCGCGCAACGGCCACATGCGAGACCAGACCCTCGGTGGGGATCCCACCTTCGATCAGTCGCGGCGGGGCCAGTTCCTGAACAACGATGCCTTCGCACCTCCGGCAGGCAAACTTTGGACGACGTGTTACGATCACCCGATACTGTACCGGGATCACATCGAGCCGTTCCGATTTGTCCTCGCCGATCATCGTCATCTCTGCCCGGCAGCATGGGCACGTCGTGTCGTCAGGCGTCAGCGTGACCTCGATCCGCGGCAGATGGGCCGGCAGCGCACCTCGGCTCGCACGGCGCTTGATGGCGCGTTGCTTGCGCAACGCCGGGTCACGATTCTCTGCTTCGGCCTGCGCCTGGAAGATCGCCTGTTCGAGATCTTCAAATCCCAGTTGCCGGTGATCCTCCGGCAAGCGTTCGGACTTTCGTCCGAACCGCAGGCGATTGAATACCCGATTGCCTCCTCACCACATCAGCAGTCACCGAACTTCCCTCGCTCTCGGACACGATCGGCACAAACGCCGGCACCGAATCACTCGTCAGGGCAGGTTCACGCAACGCTGCCGCCTTGCCCACCTTCTTGGCTTGATGCCGCCAGCCAAACAACTGCTATGGATGGAGCTGCCACCGCCGCGCCACATCCGATACCCGCACGCCGGGAACCAACGTCTCCGCTACGACCTGCGCCTTCTCCGCCGCAGACCGCGTTCTCCGGCGGCCAGGTCCGGTCAGCAGCTCAACCCGCCGGAAACCACCCTTCGTGTCGTCCGTAATTTCGTCCATAAGGATAAAACGAAGCCCTGCCTGCAACACCTCCAAGCACTTTCATGCCGGACATGGAAGAACGGCCTCTGAACATCGCTTACGTTGAATCCGAGCAAGTTCGGAATCAGCGAATTTCTCCTTTGATGCCGATGCTGACATTGGCGTTGCCGGCTTCGACCTTTTGCAGGGTCGAGCGGGAGGTGAAGGCGCGCTCGGCCACGACCGCCATAGGGAGCCGCCGCAGACGGGCATCGCGGATATCCATCCGAGGCGCGCCTCCGAAACGGATCGGCGGCTATGGTGAGGGAGAGACCGAAGTTAAGGATTATCGCGATTGATGTGGTGGACGGTGGCCGCTCCCGGCAGCGAGTTCCGATAGGGTGATCGCTGTCAACGAATCACATCAGGAGCTGTCCATATGCAAATTACCACGATCGGTTTGGATATCGCCAAGAACGTGTTTCAGGTTCACGGGATTGATGCCGGCGAGAAGGTCGTCGTCCGGAAGCAACTTCGGCGCAGCCAGATGCTGGCGTTTTTCGAGGCACTGCCCCCTTGCCTAGTCGGCATGGAAGCCTGCGCGTCATCCCACTGTTGGGCACGTGAACTCACGAAGCTTGGCCACCAGGTGCGACTGATGCCGGCAAAGGACGTGAAGGCTTACGTCAAGCGCAACAAGAACGATGCCGCCGACGCCGAGGCAATCTG
>JBAUYV010000048.1:0-1581 GCA_049584975.1 Xanthobacteraceae bacterium
GATGCGCGAGAGCGGATCGCGTCGCATCGTGTTCGCTTCCACCGGATCGATCTACGGCGAGCCGCGAATATTCCCGACGCCGGAAGACTGCCCGTTCCCCGTGCAGACGTCATTCTACGGCGCCTCGAAGCTCGCTGGCGAAAGTCTGATCAGCGCCTTCTGCGAGGGCTACGACTTTCGAGGATATATCTTCCGGTTCGTGTCGGTCTTGGGCGAACGTTACACCCACGGCCACGTCTATGATTTTTACCGGAAGCTGCGCGAAGATCCGCGCCGGATCGACGTACTCGGCGACGGCAATCAGACCAAATCGTATATGTACATCGGCGATTGCGTTGCCGGGATGCTCGCCGGCCTGGACAAGGGAACAGACAAAGTCAACATCTTCAATCTCGGCACCGACGAGACCATCCGCGTCAAGGATTCGCTGGCGCTCATCGCCGCTCACCTTGGCCTCGATCCTCAGGTGTGTTACGCAGGCGGCACAAGGGGTTGGGTGGGCGATAGTCCGATGATTCACCTGGACTGCAGCCGCCTTCGGGGCTTGGGCTGGAAGCCGCTCGTGTCGATCGGTGACGGAATTGTGCGTACCCTCGAATGGTTGATCGGCAATCAGTGGGTCTACGCGGCGAAGGGATGAAGATTTGCGTCTTTGGCCTTTGGCACCTCGGATCGGTCACCGCCGCTTGCCTGGCGGGAGCGGGCTTCACCACCATCGGTCTTGAAGAGGACCCCGCCCAAGCCACCGCCTTGTCGCAAGGCCGGCCGCCGCTGTTCGAGCCAGGACTGGAAGAGCTGCTGCGATCCGGCATCGCCGCCGGCAAGCTCACCTTCACGTCCGACAAACGCGCGGTGGCCGATTGTGACGTGGCGTGGATAACTTTCGACACCCCGATCGATGACGACGACCGCGCCGATGTCGCGTTAGTGGTGGACCGGATCGGCACGCTCTTCCCGCTCCTGCGCGACGGGACCGTCGTGCTGATCTCCTCCCAGCTTCCCGTCGGCACGGTCGCGGAAATCGAGCGCGCCTTTGCCGCGGTCGCCAACGGCCGTCAGGTCGCGTTTGCCTGCTCGCCGGAGAATTTGCGCCTTGGTCACGCGATTGCGGCGTTCCGCCAGCCGGAGCGCGTCGTGATCGGCTCGCGCAGCGGTTTCGAGAAACCGATCCTGACCGAATTATTCGCGCCGTTTTGCAGCAACATCATCTGGGTCGGCACCGAGGCGGCAGAACTCACCAAGCACGCGCTGAACGCGTTTCTCGCCGCCTGTGTGACCTTCATCAACGAGATCGCAACGCTCGGCGAAAAAGTCGGCGCGGATGCCCGGGAAGTCGAGCGCGCATTGCGATCGGAGCCGCGCATCGGACAAAAGGCGTATATTCGGCCGGGCGCCGCGTTCGCCGGCGGCACCCTGGCGCGTGACGTCACCTTTCTGAGCGAAATCGCCAGGCGCAACGGTTTGCCGCTCGACATGATCGGAGCCATTCTCAAAAGCAACGGCTTCCATCGCCAGTGGCCGTCGCGTAAGCTCCAGGAAAGGCTCGGCGAAATTTCCGGCCGCAAGGTAGCGATATTGGGC
>JBAUYV010000049.1:0-1523 GCA_049584975.1 Xanthobacteraceae bacterium
GCCGCGGCAAGCGCGGCAACCCGGTGCTGTGGGCCCGGCGCTTTTTCGCCGAGATGGCCGGGATCGCCGGCGATGTCGGGGCGCGGCACCTGCTCGGCGAGCACGCCGAGCTGGTCGCCGAGGTCGAAATGGACGACGACGCGATCCTCGTCGATATCGACACCCCCGAAGCGCTCGAGGCACTGCGGGCGAAGGGCCGGCCGGCGGATTTGGTCAGCGACCGCTAGACCGAGGCTCCCCCCGGGTAGCCGGCGAGGGATGCGGTTGCCGAAACGGAATCCCGGTTCAGGCCTCGCCGCATGATGACCGCCAATGACATCCACAGCGCAATCGGAACGATTTGCAAATCGAGCAGCCGCGCCAAAATCAGCGAAATCAGCGGTAGCATCATCAGGACCAAACCCGGTCGTCTTTTCCCAGGGCCGAAAACCATGCCTGATGCCGTCGTCGGCGAGCCACGCCGCCGCGAAAATCAGAATCACCATGTCGTAATCCCAGGCGTACGGGGTCGCCAGGAAAGTCGCGACCGCCAGCGCTGCCGATTTGATCTCGAGCGGACCCCGCTCACGCCACAGAGCGGCGACCGCGATGGCGGCGGAAATTATAGAGATGCTTTGGATCAGGTACGCGACCAGCGGGCTCGCACCGAGCAGCCTCATCATCGCGAAAACAGTCGGCATCGCAGACCAGGCCGCGACTTGCGACTCCATCCATTGGCGCTGCAGAACCAGCCGATCGAAGAAGGCGATCCAGATGTCGGGGCCGAACAGGATCGCGCTCGCCGCTGCCAGGGCAAATGCGGTTGCAGTGGCCGCAATGAGGACCCGCCAGTGTCGAGCGGCAACCAAGGCTGGGGCCAACAGGATTCCGAGCTGAGGCTTGCAGCACAGGATTCCCAAAAGGATGCCCGAGCGTACGGGGAACCGCTCGACCAGCATGAGTCCCCAGACCAGCAGCGCCGCAGTGTAATAGCCGTTTTGGCCAAGAAAGATGTTGATGAAGGCAGCGGGCGCGCCGATCGCGGCGAGAGCCGCCGTTTTCCACCCGACCAGCCGCGACAAGGACCAGGTAAAGAGCGCTAGTCCCAGGCCGCCCCAAAGACCGACGGCATGGGCGTATGACAAACCGGCAAGCGGCCGGCACAGCAGCATGACGATTGGCGGATAGGCCAGCGGTTGATCAACCGTCTGATGGGGCCCGACAATATATGCAGCGCCGGGTCGGCCGGTGGCGGCGAGCCCGGCACTGGACCAAAACTGGAAGAAATCTCTACCGAAACGCTCGCCCGCAGCATCGGTGGGCCCGGCCCCGGAGTGGAGCGCCAGATTCAATGCGAGCACGCCGATTGTTGCGAATACGCACGACGAGCCCCAGCGCAGCAGGCACTTGCGAGTGGGCCAGGGCGCATATTTGAAGAGGTTTGCCGCGTATTGGATGTGGTGCCGCATCGGCCGATCTGCGAGCGAGGCCCGGCATCCGCCGCCAGACAGCTCGGTCAGATTGGCGCGACAAGGTTGAATTTT
>JBAUYV010000050.1:0-2512 GCA_049584975.1 Xanthobacteraceae bacterium
GAGGGGGAGTGGTCGGAGCCGATGGTGTCGACGAGGCCATTCTGAAGCGCGGACCAGAGACGCTCCTTTTCGTCGGTCGAGCGCAGGGGTGGTGCGCACTTGGCCGCCGCGCCGAGGCGAAGGACATCGTTTTCGTCGAGGAGGAGATAGTGCGGGCAGGTTTCGGCGGTGACGGATAAACCGTCGCTACGCGCCTGCGCGATCATTTGCAGGCCGGCGGCGGAACTGACGTGGACGACGTGAAGCGAGCAGCCGGTTTCGCGGGCGAGGCCGAGCGCGACGCCGATGGCTTCGAGCTCGGCGGCGATGGGGCGCGAGTCGAGGTAATCGCGAATGCCGGTCGCCCCGCGCGCTTGCGCTTTCTGGGCGAGGCGGGAGGTGAGTTCGTCGCTTTCGGCGTGGACGGCGACGGGGAGGTGCAAGGCCGCCGCGCGCTGCATGCCCTCGCGGAGGGTGGCGTGATTGCTATGCGGAAAGTCGTCCATGCCGCTCTGGGACATGAAGGCCTTGAAGCCGACGACGCCGCGACCGGCGAGTTCCTCCATGCGGTCGAGGTTGAGCGGAGTGAGGCCGCCCCAGAGTGCGCCGTCGAGGCGGGAATGCTTTTGGAGCGCGGCGGCCTTGGTGTCGAAACTGGCCGCGTCGAGAACCGGTGTGCTGTTGAGCGGCATGTCCACGAAACAGGTACAGCCGCCGGCGGCGAGTGCCGCGCTGCCTGTGAGGAAGCCTTCCCAGTGCTCGCGGCCGGGTTCATTTAAATGGACATGTGCATCAATATAGCCGGGAAGGATAAATTTGTTAGCCACATCGAGGGTGACGCGCGCCGGCCCGTCGACTTCGGGGCCGAGGGCCGCGATTTTTCCGTTGGCGATGGCAAGATTTCCGCGCTGCCGGCCGTGGGCATCGACGAGGATGCCGTCGCGGAGAAGGAGATCGTAGCTGACCGGGCTCATGCGAAATTTTCGAGGAAGGTGGTGAGCGTGGCGATGGCGGCGGCGATGTCGGCGAGTTCGACGTGCTCATCGGGGTGGTGGCTGAGGCCGTCCCGGCAGCGGACGAAGAGCATGGCGAATGGCGTGATGCGCGAGAGGATGACGCCGTCGTGGCCCGCGCCGCTGATGAGATGCGGTACGGAATCCTGGGTGCTTTTCGTTGCCTGCGCGAGCGCCTCGATGAGATGGGGCGCGCAACGCACACCTTCGGTGCGCTGGATCATTTCGCTGGAGACGCGAAGCTGGCGGTGCGTGGCGATTTCTTTCGCCGCGGCGGCTAGTTGCACGCACGCATCGTCGGCGATTCTCCGTTCCGCATGGCGGATATCGACGGAGAAGCGGACGCGACTGGGGATGACGTTGCTGGCGCCGGGCTCGACCTTGAGCTGGCCGACGGTGGCGACAAGTCCGGTTTGAGTGAGGCCGATGCGCTCGATGGCGAGGATGATTTCCGCGGCTCCGGCAAGGGCGTCGCGGCGCGCGAGCATCGGCGTGGTGCCAGCGTGGCCGGCTTTTCCCTCGATTATGTAGGCCAGGCGCGACTGCGCGGCGATCGCGTCGACGACCCCAAGCGCGCGGTCCATTTTCTGAAGCACGGGCCCCTGCTCGAGGTGGACCTCGATGTAGCCGAGGAGCTGTTCCGGGAGGTAGCGCGGTGGCGGAAGCGCGATTTTGTCTGCGCCCTGAAATTTTGCGACGTCTTCGCGCACGGTGACACCTTGGGCGTCGCGCTGGTCGAGATCGGCCTCGGTGAGCAGTCCGGCGAGGGCGCCGCTGCCGAGGTAGGCCGAGTGAAAGCGTGTGCCTTCCTCGTCGCTGAAGCCGAGGATGTCGACGTGGAAGGGGAGGCGCACGTTGCGCTGGGCGAGTGATTCGAGGGCGGCGATCGCGACGAGAACGCCGAGCGGGCCATCGTATTTTCCCGCGTTGGGAACGGTATCGAGATGGGAGCCGAGGAGGAGGGTTTTGGCGGAGGCGGAAGTGCCAGGGAAGTGGCCAATGAGGTTGCCCCACCCATCGATCTCGGTCTGGCCGCCGATGGACTTTGTCAGGCCCTCGACAAACGCGTTGGCGCGGGCCATGGCGGGTGAGAGAAAGGTGCGCGTAATCTGGCCGGGCTCGTCGGTAATCGCGGCGAGGTCCCACAGACGGCCAAGAGTTTTTTGCGCGAGCGGGAGATCGATGCTCATCTCAACTGCCCCGGTAGGTCGAATAGGCCCAGGGCGAAAAGAGGAGGGGGACATGGTAGGGGGCTCCGGGATCGGCGATGGAGAACCGGACGGGGATTTCGTCGAGGAAGGCCGGGCTTGGGAGGGCCACGCCCGCGTGGGAGAAGTAGTCGCCCACGGCGAAGACGAGTTCGTAGGCGCCTGCGCGGATTTCGGTGGCGTCGAGCAAGGGTGCGTCGGTGCGGCCATCGTCATTGGTGGTGACTGATTTCACGGCGGAGCGCTGGCCCTTGGCGTCGAGGCGAAAAAGGAGAACGAGCAGGCCGGCGGCAGGTTTGCCCTGGTGGATGT
>JBAUYV010000051.1:0-19739 GCA_049584975.1 Xanthobacteraceae bacterium
TTCTTGGCGATATCCAAACCGATCGTGGTAATTTGCATATGGACAGCTCCCTGATGTGATTCGTTGACAGCGATCACCCTATCGGAACTCGCTGCCGGGAGCGGCCACCGTCCACCACATCATTGGCCCGCGATTCGCCGCAGGCGGCAGGCTTGCCGTCAGAGGGCTAGCGCCCGTCATCCTCGAACAGATATCCAAGGCGCTCGACCGGTTGCGGCAGAGCACCGCCATCACCGTGCTGCTCGCCGAGCAGAACGTCACCTTCGCGTTGCCCCACGCCGACCGCGTCTACGTGCTCGAACACGCGCGTATCGTCTGGGAAGGCGGACCGGCCAAGTTCGCCGCCGAGATGGGTACGGGATATTTGTAGCCGCGGGCCGGGTCCAGGCAGCCTGCGTGTTCCGATAAAGGTGACCGCGCCACCCGTCTAAGTCAGAATTAATATTAGTTTCGCGGCCTACCAGTGAATTTGGCGGCATCAAATTAGATGTTGCGGTTCCAAAAACGGAACCAAGCATCTTGCGCTGGTGGAAAAATCGAAAGCTGTCGGACTAATAAGACACGGACCGCGCCCGCCTGCTTTGGAAAACTGTTGATAGAACGGCCATTAAAATGGCCGCGTATTCCTTCGAGGCGCGCTAACGAATATGGTCGACCACTAGTACCGAGACAATCTGAAAGAGTGCCTGCTAGGCAGTAATTGTGCGGGGTGCTGGCGATGGCGCTGGCCGTGGTTATGCCGTCCGACGACCAGCGCGCTATTCCAGAGCCACTAGTTATCAGCAGCTCTACGGAAACCAATGGTTCCCTCTTAACAGATGCGATTGTTGAGAAAAACTGCTCCTTGCACGTTCGGGGAAGCGTCTCCGGCAGTTTGACAATCGAGCCGGGTGCGGACGTCGTCGTTGACGGCTCAGTATCTGGAAAAATCATCAATCGGGGAGGCCGTCTCGTCGTCAACCACAAAGCACTGACGGCGTGTGTTGCCCGGGAAGGGCCGTTGGAAAGCGAGGCCGGCGCCGTCCTAACAATCAATTTGACCGCGATAGCGTTTAATTGGGAGAGACTTTCCGAGAGCACAGACGCCGAATGTGCGGCCGTCCTCGAGTGCAACGGCTACGGCTGCGGGATCGATCAGGTCGCGGACGCGTTGGCCAAATCGGGCTGCCAAACGTTCTTCGTCACCAATCTTGCTGAAGCCAGGCGGGTTCGCACCGCGGCGCCGGATTCCACCATCTACGTTCTGCACGGGCTCCAGACGGACGCCGCGCCGGTTTTTGCACAACTTAATGCGCAACCCGTCATCAACAGCGCACTCCAGCTTTCCGCGTGGGATGCTTTCGTCAGTTCGAACAGATGGCTGGGCGGCTGTGCGCTGAACGTGGACACCGGCGCCAATGGGCTTGGACTATCGATGGCGGAGGCGGTCCAGCTTCCAGCCAGGATGAGCGTTGTGCAGCATGGCATCACGCTATTGATGAGCAGTATGGCCAGCGCCGAAAGGGCCGCCGATCCGCAGAACGATCGCCAGATTGCCTGGTTCAGCGAACTGCGTCGCCTTTATCATGGCATTCCCGCCTCACTGGCCGGCGCTTCGGGCATTCTCCTCAATCGAAAGTCTCACTTCGATCTCGTACGCGCGGGCTCGGCGCTATTCGGGATAAACCCGGTTCCCGGCTCCGCCAATCCAATGCTTCCTGTCGTCGAGCTGCGCGCCCGCATCGTGCAGGTCCGCGACACGATGCCCGGGCAAAGCGTCATCGACGGAGAACCAATGCGACGCCGCCTCGCGTTGGTCTCGATCGGCTACGCCGACGGCTTTCCGCGTTCATGGCATCCCAACACCAAGCTGTACGCCATCGTGGACGGGTACCGCTGTCCGGTGACCGCGCCCTCTTCATTAGACGTGCTTGCGATAGACGTCACCCATTTGCCCGATGGCAGCGCTGCAGCGAGCGGGGAAATGGCGACGTTGATCGGCGCCACAATGACCATCGATGAGGTCGCCGAGGCGACTCGATCGACCGGGCAAGAGGTGCTCACCGCTCTCGGGAGTCGCCTCAATCGCATCTACTACGCCACCTGAAAGTCTTGAACCAAAGTCAATGCACACAAGGAGCGTGCCATGTTCGGAAAACTCAAGGACGATAAGGATCAGCCGTCAACTGCCGTTCAACAGCCTCAACCCTCGGCAGAAACAAAGGCGGCGGGTCGGGTTTCAGCCGATCAGATTTCCAGCATCAGCCGCAGCATGACTGTGGTTGGCAAGATTGTTGACGACGGTACAGTACATGTATTCGGCCAAATCGAGGGCGAGCTTCGGGCGTTGAGCATTTTGATTGAGGAAGGCGCAAAGGTGGAAGGCGACCTCGTCGCCGAGGAATTGACAATCGGCGGAATGGTCAAGGGGACCATTCACGCAAACCGCGTCAGGTTGAACAGCGCCGCCGTGGTCGAAGGCGATATTTTTCATCGATCGCTATCGATTGAGGAAAATGCGCGCTTCGAAGGGTTGTCAAAGCGTGAGGACAATGCTCGCGACGTGCCGCGCACCTTACTGCAGCAGCCGGCGTCCCTCGGCGAGGTCGAGGCAAAGTCAACCGCCGTCAAGGACAATTCGAAATCCAATGGGGCCTCAAGCCACGATGAATCTCATGGCGTGGAAGCATCGTAGTCTTCCGCGATGCCGCGTGTCACCCTCCGCTTTGATCCAGATCAAGGCAGGTCCGCTCCCCCACGATCATGATGATCGCGAAAAGGAGCGAGCCATGCCAATCACGGATATTATCGTCGTCTGCGTCATCATTTCCGCCTTCGCCATTTTCGCCGTTGCGCTGGCTTGGGGCGACTATCAGACGCGGGAGATTGCCCGGGCGAGCCGCGAACGGGCCGCCAACAGCATCAATGTTGTGCCGCTCCGGCAGAGCGCGGCGCCGGCAAATGCCGTGCGCGCCACGCGAGAGAAGACCAACGCGTCGGCGGCCTGAAGCGGCTTCGCTTGCGCTGGCAATGACGGCAGCGGCACCGGCCGCGCCGTTTAAACGTCGTCGCGGGCGTCGACCGCCGGCTGGTGGCGGACGCGAAACACGATAAAATGCGATAGCGTGAAGTTCACCACGAAGCTTGCCAGGATGGCGATCGCCTTCGCCACCCAGACCGGGAACTGAAGCACTTGCGCGGCGAACACCAGCGTCGCCGTATTGGCAAACCAGCCCACGATGCCTGAGGCAAGGAAGATCAGGTAAGAACGCCAGCGCAGCTTGCGTCCCGACTCGGCCGCAAACGTGATCGACGAGTTGAGGACGTATGAGCCGCTGACCGCGATGGTCCACGAGATCATATTGGCGGCGATCAGGGCTACGGTCGTGGTATTGGCGCAACGGCAGGAGGCCGACACCGAATCGAACAGCCCCTGCGCTGACGGCGAACGGGCGAGCGCCGCCCGCGCCGCCAGGAAGATGCAATAATCGACCAGCGTGTTGACCACGCCGATCAACGCAAACGAGAGCGCCTTGACGCTGAGCGCGCGGTTGCGCCAGCTCGCGGAGAGCCGCTCGGCAAACGAGCGCGGGTTAGGCCTCATCGGCGTCCGCATACCACGTTCGCGGCAAAGTGCCACCCCCCGTCGGCGGGGCGGGGCGCGCCCAATACGTCGTATTTCCTAGGAACATAGGCCCCCGCGCGACAGGGCATGGCGGTTACGCTATAGATTCGTACGGGACGGATCGCGCTGATGAACAACACGAGCAGCCCCGGAAGCCTATCGCCGGTGCGTGAGATTACGCCGGCGCGGGGACCGCACGGCGCGGCGGACGCCGTGGCGGCGGCGCGCGCCGGGCTTTCGATCGTTGTTCCGCTCTACAACGAGGGCGCCGGCCTGGAACGCCTGCATGGCCGGCTCGTCGACATCGCGCAGAATTTGCAACGCACACGCTCGCTCGCCTGCGAAGTCGTCTATGTGGACGACGGTAGCGTCGACAACACGCTCGCCATCGCGCGTGCTCTCCCGGCCAACGGGCTCGACGTGCAGGTGGTATCGCTGTCGCGCAATTTCGGCAAGGAAGCGGCGCTGCTTGCCGGCCTCGACCACGCCCGGCTCGGCGCCGCGGTGTTCGTTGACGGCGACGGCCAGCATCCGCCAGCGCTGATCGAAAAGCTGGTCGGCCATTGGCTCGATGACGGCTACGACGTGGTTTACACCGCCAAGGCCAATCGCGACAACGAAGCGCTGAGCCGCCGCATCGCGGTGAAATCGTTTTATCTGCTGCTCAATTGGGGAGCGCACACGAAGATCCCGGAAGATGCCGGCGACTTCCGCCTGCTGTCGCCGCGGGCCGCGAGCGCCTTGCGCAAGCTCCCGGAGCGCAACCGCTTCTTCAAGGGATTGGCGAGCTGGATCGGCTTTCGCCAGTTGCGCATCGATTACGAGCCGGCGCCGCGCGCCGACGGCCGCAGCACCTGGAACGTGCGCACGCTGATTGGTTTGTCGCTCAACGGCCTCACGTCCTTCTCGGTGGCGCCGCTGCGCTTTGCCACCATGCTCGGCCTGCTGGTCGCCGCCGTGGCGCTGCTTTACGGCTGCAAGATCATCTACGAGACCGTGCTGTATGGCGAAAGGGTGCCGGGCTATCCGTCGCTGTTCGTCGGCATCATGGTGCTTGGCGGCGTGCAGCTCATTATGCTGGGCGTGCTTGGCGAATATATCGGCAAGGTCCTCTACGAGATCAAAGGGCGGCCGGTTTATTTCGTGGCCGAGCACGACGTAAAGGACGACGTCCAGCGCGGAGCCAAGGTGCGCGAGGCCGCGGAGACGGCCGCGCCCGGCACGCGCACCGCCGCCGAATGAGCCATCAGCCGCAGCGCCACATCATCCTCTGCGCCGACGATTACGGCATCTCGCCCGCGGTGAGCGGGGCGATCCGTGACCTGATCGCCAAGAAGCGCATCAACGCCACTTCCGTGATGGTGACGGCGCCGACCTTCTCCCACGCCGAGGCGGCGGCTTTGCGCGAGGCCGCGGGAAACCACGCCGCCATCGGCCTGCACCTGACGCTCACCGCGCCATTCCGGCCGCACGGCCACGGCTTCGCGCCGCTGCGCGACGGCGCGTTTCCCGCGCTTGCGTCCATGGCGCGCCGCGGACTTTCGCGCTCGCTCACCCCTGCCCTGCTCGACGCCGAGATTGCCGGCCAGTTCGCAGCCTTCCGCAGCGCCTTCGGCCGCGCCCCCGACTACGTCGACGGCCACCAGCATATCCACGTTTTTCCGCAGATCAGCGAGGCGCTGCTGCGCGTCACCAAACACACCGCGCCGCACGCGTGGCTGCGCCAGTGTGGTCGCGCGGTGCGCAAGACCCTCGAGCCCAAGGGCCTCGTGCTCGATGCGCTCAGCCGGCGCTTTCGCCGCCTCGCCGCCGAGCACGGCCTGCCCACCAATCCGGCGTTTGCCGGCACCTACGCGTTCCGCGCCCGCGCCGATTACGCCAAACTCTTTCCGGATTTTCTCGACGGCATGCCGGACGGCGGCGTGATCATGTGCCATCCCGGCGTCGTCGACGCCGAACTGGCGCGGCTTGATCCGCTCACCGATCTGCGCGAACGCGAATACGCGTATTTTCTCGACGACGCATTTGCGCAGCTTTTGCAACGACGCGGTTACGGACTCGCCTGAAAGCGCGCCGGCCTCATCCGCGCCGCGAGTGCACTGCGTGGCTGTAGCGTACTTCAAGCTCTTCGAGATAGGCAGCGTACGCCGCAGCGACGCCGGCGTCATGGATCAACAGCACATCCTCGGCATTGCCCATAGCGTGGTTCGACAGATTGAAGCTTCCCGTCACCACGATGTCATCGGTGACGACGAGCTTGTTGTGCATGAAATTATGAGGCTGCAGTGGCCTGTTGTGGTTATAGGGGATGGAACTCTTGCGGACCAAATGGTCGGCGACCTTGTCCCAGGTATTGATCTTATCGGCGCCGACGTGCGCGGCCTGCCATTGGCGGCGCACCAGATCCATCTGCGGCCCGTCGTAAAGTCCGCCGATCTGCATGCCGCGGTCGATCGCTTCCGACAGCGCCGCGAGAATGGGCCCCGATGACACCACGCCCGATGCCACCAGGAGGCGCTCGCGCGCACAGGCGATCGCGCCGACGATTTCCTTCACGATCGCCGGGCTTTGCTTGGGCGCGAAGCCGACCTTCACCCGCACGCCGGACACATCGACCGCTTCGAGATCGCGATTGGTCTGATTGACCGGAATGCGTCCGCTGGCAAACAGTCCGGCAAAATCGCTGGCGAATAAAGCCGCGAGCGGCCGCGAGCGGATTTGCAGGAGATTGCTCTCCTGTAATCCCCACGAATCGTTGGTGTAGTTCGCCGAGCCGATAAACACCGCGGCATCGTCGCTGTCGGCATCGCGGACGAGATATTTGCTGTGCATCAGCACGCGATAACCAGTGACGGGCTTGACCTGTGCGACATCCGCAAAGGAATTGACGAAAGTCGCGGTGCCGGGCGCCTTGCTGTCGGCCTCGAGACTCGCGGGCGACATCTCCGCGGCGTCGTTGCCCGCCGGCTCGGTGGTTGCGTCGTAGACGAAACGGATGACGACGCTGTTGCGTGCGCGCTCGCGCAAGGCGGCCGCGAAGGCGGCAGCGGCATCATCGCGGAGACGGAAGTCGTAGATGGCGATGTCGAGGGTCTTGCGCGCGCCGGCGACGAAATCGGCGACGAGTTTCGCCACGCCGGCGATCTGCGCTAAGCGCTCGGGCGTCGCCGTGAACGGATCGTCGCCCATCTGCCGCAGAAACGTCGTGGCAATATCGCCGCCGGCAAACGAATTGGTCGTCATAGCCATCGAGCCATTGCCTCCCCACTTCTCAATTTTTTCGGATCAGTAGGACGGATAGCCGGGCGGCCGAGGACCTGTTCGCAATTGGCATCGGACCAGTTCCTGCCAGCCGCCTTCAGCGTCATCGGCATAGCAGAAAAGATCGAGATCGGCGTGGTCGATCATGCCGGTTTCGGCCAAAGCCTCGAAATTGACGATACGCGTCCAGTAATGTCGGCCGATGAGCAGCACCGGAACCGGCGGCATTTTCTTGGTTTGAAGAAGCGTGAGGATTTCGAAGAGCTCGTCGATCGTGCCGAAGCCGCCCGGAAACGCGACGAGCGCATTGGCGCGCATCGCAAAGTGCAGCTTGCGAATCGCGAAATAATGAAACTGAAACGTTAGTTCGGGCGTCGAATAGGCGTTGGGCCCCTGTTCGCGCGGCAGTCCGATATTAAATCCGATAGACGGCGCCCCGGCATCGGCCGCGCCGCGGTTGGCCGCTTCCATGATGCCAAGTCCGCCGCCGGTCGCGATGACGTTGTCCCGCACGCCGTGGTCCGACACCAGCGCGCCGCCACGTTCCGAAGCGATCTTCGCGAACCGCCGCGCTTCCTCGTACCAATGTGCCAAGCGGCCCGCCGATTCTGGTGAAGTATTTTGCCGGACGCGGGCGCTGCCGAAGACGACGATGGTTGAGCGCACGGTCCAGGCGCGCAGGCGCTCTTCCGCCTTGGCATATTCGATCTGCAGGCGGACCCCGCGCATGGAGTCGCCGAGGAGGAATTCGGGATCGAGCGCGGCGAGACGATAAGCCGGCGAATTCCTCTGTGCACCGTTGTCGGCCACGGCCCTACATCACCACGACCTTGGTGCCAACCTTCACGCGGTTGTAGAGGTCGATGACATCGGCGTTGCGCAGCCGGATGCAGCCCGACGAGACGTTGCTGCCGATGGTCCACGGCTCGTTGGAGCCGTGAATGCGATAGAGCGTGGAGCCGAGATACATGGCGCGGGCGCCGAGCGGATTTTCCGGACCGCCGGCCATGAAGCGCGGCAGGCTGGGCTGGCGATGCAGCATGTCGTCCGGCGGCAGCCAATCCGGCCATTCGCGCTTGGCGGTGATCTCCTTCACGCCGGCCCAGGTGAAACCCGGACGGCCGACGCCGATGCCGTAGCGCAGCGCTTTGCCGTCGTCCTGCACCAGATAGAGAAACTTGTTGGGCGTATCGACGATAATCGTCCCCGGCTTTTCCTCGCCCGTGTAGGCGACGACCTGGCGATCAAATTTCGGATCGACCGGCGGATGCTCGACGGCGCCGACGCTGGCCAGTGTGGTTGCGGGTGCAGCAGCAGGCTGAGGCCGCAGGACCACCTCAGGCCGCGCGGCCGGCTCGGGCCGTGTGGCCGGCAGCTCGATACCGAGCGCAGCCGCCTGTGCAGGTGTAAGCGGCGGAAGCGGTGGCAGTGGCGGGAGCGACTCATCGGACGGCGGAGGCGGATGCGAAGCCGCCGGCGTCGGCTGGTAGACCGGCTGCACGGAGGAAACCGCAGAAATTGCGGGGGCCGTGGACGCTGCGGAGCGTTGCGCGCCGCCGCTGGCAAGAAATTCGAGGAAGCCGCCGCCCAGCCCGCCGCCGCGATTGGACTGCGCGCTCACCGCCGCGTAGGCCCGCGCTGTGGGGGCCGCAGGCGCGGCCGCGCTGGAGCCAGGCGCAACCTGCAAGGAATCGGCCAAAGCCGGAACAACAAACACGCTCGAAAGCAGCACTGATAAACAGATACGCCGCATGGCTCCAAACTCGCTACGCTACGGTTGCGTGGGTCCGCATTTGCCGGCGCGACGAGTAAAGGGACATCGCGACTGTTTGGTTAATTTTTTCAACCTCGCCGCGGCAGCGCGTTTGTTTGCACATTGTTCATCACGTTATGGTTTATTTTGTGTGAAGAATGCCCTTCTGGTTAAGGCCCGCCTAACGATCGGCTTGGCGGTAGACGGCGCAAGAGCGCGATGAACGCCACATTAAGCCGCAAGGCCTAATCTGAATTGGGGAATTGGTCGCAAACTCACTGATCCAGGGACGCATGGCAGAGCCGCGCAAGGTCTTCCGCATCGAACGGACTGCCGCCATGCGGCTCGAGGACAGCATCGAGACCTCGCAGGGCGGGCTGCGCCATGATGAGATCATGCACGAGTTGCAGGCGCTGCGCGCCGCGCTCTCGATCGCAGCGCCACGGCGTCCCCGCCGCACCGGCGGCAGCGAACACCGCGAGGTCGCGCGCCTTGCCTCCGAGCTCAATCTCATTGCCGACGCCATCAGGGGCAGCGACGATGAGCGCGCCCATACTGGCGGCAGCGACAAGCACGCGTCGGCAACATCCGCAACGCCGGCGGCGCGTATGGGTCACGAGTTGAGCGCGGTGGTGGACGGCACCGAGCGCGCAACGCAAAAGATTCTCGCGGCGGCCGAAGCCATCGATTCCGCGGCCAACAACCTCTCGGCGGCGCTCAAGGGCAAGATCGAGCAGAACCTCGCCCACGACATCCAGGATCTCGTGCTCGAAATCTTCGAGGCCTGTAACTTTCAGGATCTGATCGGCCAGCGCGTCGCCAAGGTCATGGCCACGCTGCGGTTCGTCGAAGATCACATCGCGCACGTACTTGATGAGATCAAGAACCCGGCGGTCGCGACGCGGCGCGACGGCGCGCAAACCCTGCACGGCCCGCGGCTCGATAGCGACGATGGCCACGCCTCGCAGGGCGAGATCGATGCCCTGTTCGCCAGCCAGCGCTGAGCGTTTTTCCGGCCGCGCCGAAATGATTCCTCTACTCCGGCCGCCGCATGGCGGCGAAGCATAATAGCGCCGCCGCGGCGAACGCGGCGACTACCGCCAGCGCCGCCCGGTCGGAGGCGTGTTCGGCGACGTACGACAAACACACGGGCGCAACCGCCTGCACGACCAGAAACGGACCGCCGATGCGCCCCATGAGACGGCCATAGCCGCTGGCGCCGAACAACGCGAGCGGCACGGTGCCGCGCGCAATGGTCATCAGCCCGTTGGCCATGCCGTACATCATGGCGAAACACGCGGCGAGCAGCGCGGAAAAAGGGAAAAGCATGAGGAGGGCGAACGCCGCAACCAGAAGACCGATGGAAAAACGCGCGACCCACAGCGGATGCGTTCGGCGCGCGAAACCAAGTTCGCAGATGCGCGCCAGGACCTGCGCGGGTCCAAACAGCATGCCGATGGCAACGGCCGTCGCGGGCGCAAGTCCGAAGCGCTGGAAGATGGCGAGAAGCT
The DNA here is from genome assembly GCA_049584975.1 of Xanthobacteraceae bacterium. GTDB lineage: Bacteria > Pseudomonadota > Alphaproteobacteria > Rhizobiales > Xanthobacteraceae > BOG-931. The sequence goes on from JBAUYV010000051.1 coordinate 10,130, forward strand.
GCGCCGAGAGCGCCGACGGCACGAACGCGTAAAACGAAAACGCCGCGGCGACCAGCAGGAAGACGAGCCCGTGCGGCGCCAGCACGGACGCGGGCTTCGGCTCCGTCGCCGCCATCAGCTCGCCGCCGGCTTTTGTGCCCGCATCCTGCAGGACGCGCTGGCGCGGCAGCGCGAAGGCGTGCAGCGGCGCGGCAACGAGAGCCAACAGCGCCGCATAGACCAGATAGGCGCCGCGCCAGCCAATCGTATCGATGAGAATCTGTGTGGCCGGCCAACTCACCGTGGAGGCAAAGCCGCCGGCCAGCGTCAGCGTCGTGATCGGCGCGCGCGCGTTCTTGCCAAAGATACGGCCGAGCGTAGCGAAGGCCGGATCGTAGAGGGAGGACGCCATGGCGACGCCGAGCACCATCCACACCGCGTAATAGCTGGTGGAATTTCGCGCCAGCACGATGCCGGCGAGTCCGGCCGCGCCGATCAGCGAACCAACCGGCATCACCATGTGGCCGCCGAATCGATCGATCAGCGCGCCGACATAGCGTGAGACGAGCCCGCCGACCAACAGGCCCACCGAAAACCCGCCCATGGCGAACGATTTCGACCAGCCGTGATCGGCGGCGATCAGCGGCACAGTGAGCACCGGCGGATAGAACAGCGCACCCCAGGAGAGAATTTCGGTAACGCCGAGCACGCTGACTGCGCGCCACGGACCAAAAATGAATTCGCGAGGGGCGGGCATGCCTGCAACATTCCGCGGCCGCACGACGGGCGCAAGCTGGGACCCAGACCCCTTTAGTGGGTCTCGTTATTGAGTCTCGTTACTGGGTTTTGGGCGCCGACGGGGGCGGCATGCGCTTGGCGGTCTTCGCAGTACCCTCGGGCGCGCAGCGCACATAGACGCCGATGCCATAGCGGCTGGCCACTTCCTGATCCATCCACTTCAGCACCATGGTGCGGCCGTCGAAGGAAACGATCTCACGATCCTGTGGGCCGCCGGCCGGGCCGGGCGGACCAACGTAGTTCTTGCCGCTTGGGCTGCCCTTGAGATGCAGCTCCTGCAATTGGGCGCTGTCGGCGAGATACATCATGATGCCGCCGTTCGGCCCACGATCGATGACCACCGGCTGCCCGCACTGAGCGCGGGCCGCAGTCTCGGTGCGCGTCAAATCCTCGTCGCGATGATAGGAGCCATAGCCCCAGCGGCCGACGACCTCTTCCGGCCGAATCGATGCCGGCATTTCCGGAGCGGACGGCGCCGCCATCGCCTGCGGGGCGGGCGGCGGGTTCGAGGTGCAGTTGCCGAGCGGCAGAGCACATAGGGCGGCCGCAGCCGCAAGCAATCGTACATCGCGCAGCCACGCGGGCATGACAGTTCTCCTCGGCCCTTTTTTGGGGCGGCAGCACTCCGCCCGCATTGGAGGTTGCAACCGGATTTGGCCGCCATAGTGGCCAGGGCTGCGGCAAGCCGTGCGCGGCCTGCTTACCCACCTTTTATACACCCTCTTCCTTTCCACTTTATTAGCCATCAAGGGGTGCGCCCTTGACAGGAAGACGATGAGCCCCTATCTGCGCGACGGGTTCTTGGCACTCGGTCGATTTGAGTGCTAAGCATCTGGAAAATAACGCAAAACCATTCGTCCAACGCAACGGCCGCCAGGTACGAGCGGCCACAGAGGGTGATCATGGCAAAACTGAAATTCCGCCCGCTCCATGACCGGGTGGTGGTCAAGCGCATCGACGCGGAGGAAAAGAGCAAGGGCGGCATTATCATTCCCGACACCGCCAAGGAGAAGCCGCAGGAGGGCGAGGTCGTCGCCGTCGGCCCGGGCGGCCGCGATGAGAGCGGCAAGCTCATTCCCATCGAACTCAAGTCCGGCGACCGCGTGCTGTTCGGCAAGTGGTCCGGCACCGAGGTCAAACTCGACGGCGACGAACTCCTCATCATGAAGGAGTCCGACATCATGGGCGTGATCGCCTGAACCCATTCCCTCATCCTGAGGCGCTCGCCGCAGGCGAGCCTCGAAGGATGGAGGCCACCGAGCAGCACCCTTCGAGGCTCGCGGCTTCGCCGCTCGCTCCTCAGGGTGAGGACAGACACAGGAGCAAACAAACATGGCTGCCAAAGACGTAAGATTCTCAACGGACGCCCGCGACCGCATGCTGCACGGCATCGAAGTACTCGCCAATGCGGTGAAAGTGACGCTCGGCCCCAAGGGCCGCAACGTCGTGCTCGACAAGAGCTTCGGCGCGCCGCGCATCACCAAAGACGGCGTCACCGTCGCCAAGGAAATCGAGCTTGAAGACAAGTTCGAGAACATGGGCGCACAGATGGTGCGCGAAGTGGCGCAGAAGACCAACGACCAGGCCGGCGACGGCACCACCACCGCGACTGTGCTCGCGGCCGCAATCGTCAAGGAAGGCGTCAAGGCCGTGGCTGCCGGCATGAACCCGATGGACCTCAAGCGCGGGATCGACCTCGCGGTGAAAGCCGTGGTCGAGGACCTCAAGAAGCGCGCGAAGAAAGTCGGCTCCTCCGCGGAGGTCGCCCAGGTCGGCACCATCTCGTCGAACGGCGACACGCAGGTCGGCAAGATGATCGCCGACGCCATGCAGAAAGTCGGCAACGAAGGCGTGATCACCGTCGAGGAGGCCAAGGCGCTCGATACCGAAGTCGAGATCGTCGAAGGCATGCAGTTCGACCGCGGCTATCTCTCGCCGTACTTCATCACCAACGCCGAGAAGATGATCGCCGAACTGGAAGATGCCTACGTGCTGCTGCACGAGAAGAAGCTCGGCCAGCTCCAGGCCATGCTGCCGGTGCTCGAAGCGGTGGTGCAGGCGGGCAAGCCGCTGCTCATCATCGCCGAGGACATCGAGGGCGAGGCGCTGGCCACGCTGGTGGTCAACAAGCTGCGCGGCGGCCTGAAAGTCGCCGCCGTGAAGGCGCCGGGCTTCGGCGATCGCCGCAAGGCGATGCTCGAGGACATCGCCATCCTCACCGGCGGCCAGCTCATTGCCGAAGACCTCGGCATCAAGCTTGAGAGCGTCACCCCGGCCATGCTCGGCCGCGCCAAGAAGATCGTGATCGAGAAGGAGAAGACCACGATCATCGACGGGGCCGGCAAGAAGAAGGACATCGAGGCCCGCGTCGGCCAGATCAAGGCCCAGATCGAGGAGACCACTTCCGACTACGATCGCGAAAAGCTGCAGGAGCGGCTGGCCAAGCTCGCCGGCGGCGTTGCGGTGATCCGCGTCGGCGGCGCCACCGAAGTCGAGGTCAAGGAGAAGAAGGATCGCGTCGAAGACGCGCTCAACGCCACCCGCGCGGCGGTCGAGGAAGGCATTGTGCCGGGGGGCGGCGTCGCGCTCCTGCGCGCCAAGAAAGCCGTCGGCAAGCTGCGCAACGACAATGCCGACGTACAGGCCGGCATCAACATCGTGCTCAAGGCCATAGAGCAGCCGCTGCGCCAGATCGCCGAGAACGCCGGCATGGAAGGCTCGGTCGTAGTCAACAAGATTCTCGAGGAGAAGTCGGAGACTTTCGGCTTCGATGCGCAGTCCGAGAATTACGTCGACATGATCGAGAAGGGCATTGTCGATCCGGCCAAGGTGGTGCGCGCGGCGCTGCAGGATGCAGCTTCCGTCGCCGGCCTCTTGGTGACGACCGAAGCCATGGTGGCCGAGGTGCCGAAGGACAAGCCGGCGATGCCGGCCATGCCCGGCGGCGGCGGTATGGACGGCATGTACTAAGCCAACGCTGTCTCTTATTTCCTCCTCTCTTGCGGGAGAGGGTGGAGTTGGAGTTCAAAGCAAGCGACAAAGGGCGCGGAGCAATCCGCGCCCTTTTCTGTTGCCGTCGTTCATGCTCGGGCTACGATGGCCGGTCAGCCGAGGACCATTCATGCCGCGAATTGCCGACCTGCTCCTATCGATCTTCCTCATCACCGCGGCCCACGCCGAGGAGCGTTTCATCACGCTCAGCTCGACGACGTCGACCCAAGACTCCGGATTATTCGGCCACGTCCTGCCGATCTTCCATTCCGCCACCGGCTTGTCGGTTCACGTGATTGCCGTCGGCACCGGCCAGGCACTGGCGATCGGCGAACGCGGCGATGCCGACGCGCTCCTGGTCCATGATCGGGTCGGCGAGGACAAGTTCATTGCCGAAGGCTACGGCATCGACCGCCGCGACGTGATGTACAACGACTTCGTCATTGTCGGACCGGGCGCCGATCCGGCGGGCATTCGCGGCCTCAAAGACGCCCGCACGGCGCTGACGCAGATCGCCCACGCGGGCGCGCTGTTTGCAAGCCGCGGCGACGACAGCGGCACCAACCGGATGGAGCTGCGGCTGTGGAAATCGGTCGGCATTAAGCCCGACAAGAACACCGCATGGTATCGCGATCTCGGCCAAGGCATGGGCGCGACGCTCAACATCGCCGCCGCCATGAACGCCTATACGCTCACCGATCGCGCCACCTGGGCCAACTTCAAGAACCGGCAGAGTCTCGAACTCCTGACCGAAGGCGACGCGGCCTTGTTCAATCCTTGTGGCAGCATTCTGGTCAATCCAGCCAAGTGGCCGCAGATCAAATTCGCCGACGCGAAGATCTGGCATGAGTGGCTCACATCAAAGGCCGGCCTTGATGCCATCACCTCCTATCGCATCAACGGCGAGGAGCTGTTTTTCCCCCCGCGCCGCGAAGCGACGCATTGAGGCGTGATCGTTTGGCGCGCCGTAGGGGCGGGTCTAAGACCCGCCCCTACCGATCGGCGAAGGCGCGGCCGAAAAACAAGTTGATGCCGCTCACCGCCATGGATAGGACGATGAGGATTAGTCCGAGCGCGAGCGCAAAGCTGAGGTCGCCCTTGCTGGTCTCGAGCGCAATTGCGGTGGTCATGGTGCGGGTGTAACCGCGGATGTTGCCGCCGACGATGATGATGGCGCCGACCTCGGCGATGGCACGGCCGAAGGCGGTAAGGAACGCCGTCAGCAGCCCTTCGCGTCCGATGCTCATCAGCGGCCACAGCGCCCGCAGGCGCGAGGCGCCGTCGACCAGAAAGGCGTCGCCGTAGGCGCGCCAATCTCCCACCGCCACGCGGTGAACGAGCGCGATGACGATGGGCGTGCCGAGCGCGCATTGAGCGATGATCATCGCGGCCGGGGTAAACAGGATGCCGAGCGACCCCAGCGGGCCGGAGCGCGACAGCAGCAGATAAACGGCGAGGCCGACGACCACTGGCGGCAATCCGAGAAGCGCATTGGCGATCACCACCAATGCGCCGCGGCCGGGAAAGCGATACACGGCGAGCGCCGCGCCGAGCGGCGCCCCGATGGCAAACGCACACGCGCTTGCCGACAGGCTAACGCCGAGCGACAGCAACACGATCTCGCGCAAATCGGCATCGAAGCCCGCGATCAGCGCAAGCGCAGTCCGCACCGCCGTGGCGAAGTCGTGCATGCCGCAGCTTTAGCACGTGCTCCGCGTCCAAAACCACGCGATCCAATCGATCAATGGCGGACAAACACGGAGTTAGCTGCCGCGCAACGCTGACGCTGCCGAAATGGAATTGACCGGCCACAACCAACTTGCCAGCGCAAGGGCGCCCAGCGCTCCAAGAATTTGGGCGATGATGAAAGCCGGCACGCCCGACGGATCAATGCCCGCGTAGGTGTTTGAAAGAGCACGGGCGATGGTCACCGCCGGATTTGCAAACGAGGTCGAGGCGGTGAACCAATACGCGGACGTAATGTAGAGGCCCACGGCGTAAGGTACTGCAGATGGCGTCCGCGCGCCGCAGCCCAATATCGTCAGCAAGAGTCCGAACGTTGCGACGGCTTCCGCCAACCATTGGCCCGCGCCCGTTCTCGCGATGCCGGAGACTTGCCACACCGGCAGTTCGAACATCAGATGCGCAATCCACACTCCGATGATGCCGCCAATCACTTGCGCCGCAATGTAGATGGCAGCAGTCCTCGTCGGCAACTCGCCGCGCAATGCGAACGCGATGCTGACGGCCGGATTGAAATGCGCACCGGATACCGGACCAAACGTCAGGATAAGAACGGTGAGAATGGCGCCCGTTGGCAGAGTGTTGCAGAGGAGCGCCAGCGCCCCATTACCACCGGCGAGCTTTGCGGCCATGATACCGGAGCCTACGACGCCGGCGAGCAGAAAAGCCGTCCCCAAACCCTCCGCCACACAACGCTGCGCGAGTGAAGACTTCACGTCGGGTCCGCAACCTTCACGGTCGCACCCTCCATCCGGCCAATTTCCCTGAGTTTCTTTTGCAGGCTCAGCTGGTCGAGCGAGCGCAACGGCAACGAAGTGAAGATGCCTATGCGCTGATTGAGCATGCGGTAGGTATCCTTGAAGGCGAGAGAGATTTCGGCCGCGTTTCCCTTGACTTCGGCAGGATCGGGCAGGCCCCAATGCGCCGTCATTGGCTGTCCGGGCCAAACAGGACACGCTTCTCCAGCCGCGTTGTCGCAGACCGTAAACACGAAATCGAGCAACGGCGCGCCCGGATCGGCAAACTCACTCCACGATTTCGAGCGGAAGCCCGACGTGTCATAGCCGAGGCTTTGCAGGAGGCGAAGCGCTTCTGGATGCACTTGGCCCTTCGGATGGCTGCCGGCGCTGTAGGCGCGAAATCTTCCCGCACCCAACTTGTTCAAGATGGCTTCGGCCATAATCGAGCGCGCCGAGTTACCGGTGCAAAGAAAGAGCACGTTGAACGGTTGATCGGCCATGGCGCGCCTCACGCGCCCGAACAACTACACGCGGCCGGCTCCGCAATCTTCGGAGCGGGAGCGCAACACGATTTCTCATGAGCCACGCGCGCGACGCGCTCGCCGCTGCCGTCGCCGTAATCGGTGCTCTCACCGGTCGCGAGGAACGTCTCCCACGAAATCCCGGCCGGATCGTCGAGCCACGACTTCTCCGATTGGGCGTAGCAGCAAGTCGTCTGCCCTTGCTCGACGACCTTACCGCCCGCCTTGTGCAGCCGCGCGTAGATCTCCTTCAACTCGTCGCCGTTCTCGGCCTGAATACCAAGATGATCGAGTCCCGGTTGCCGTCCGCGCGCCGAGATGGCGAAATTCACCCGCGGATCATCCAGCATCCATTTTGCGTAGTCCGTCTTCACGACAGAGGGCTCTGCCGCAAACAACACCGAATAGAAGGCGATCGAACGTTGGAGGTCGTCGACAGAAACGTGGACATGCATGCGCTTCATTGGCGGATTCCTTCATGCCGAAACTTTGGGACGTTTGCCCCTCGTGGGTTTGCAAGCTTCTGCGGGCGCGCACGGCACACCCTGGCAGCAGTTCTCGGTGAGAAAGGCCAGCAGACTGTTCATTGCCTCGTAGCGCGCCGCGTAAATCATCGAGCGGCCGTCGCGGCGCACCGTGATCAGCCCGGCGCCGCGGAGCCGGTCGAAGTGAAAAGTCAGCGTGTTGGGAGCAAGCTCGAGTTCTTCGGCTACGCGCCCGGCCGCCATCCCCTCCGGCCCGGCCTGAACCAACAGGCGGAAGATATCGAGGCGATTGTCTTGAGCGAGCGCGGCCAAGGCCGCGACGGCGTCTAATGTTTCCATATTTCAACGATTATCGAAACATTGCCTCGGCGTCAAGATTTATTTCAGCCGTTATCGAAATATCATCACTCAAAGCGCCAACGCGTTGATGGAAAATCAGGGGATGCGTTGATTCGCATAGTGCCGCCAGGGCGCTGCACCGAACGCGAACGGCAAACAAAAAAATCCTGCTGCATTCAAACGCAAGTCCCTCCCACGGTGACGATTCTTGACAAATGTCGCGAACCTGGTACAGCGGCATTATCTCGCTCTTCTACAGGACGCCAGCCGGTCACTCCGGTTGGCGGAGCGAGAGCGGTTCCCGCGGGCGAGGGTTCGTCACCTCCGCTCCCGGGCGGCTTCGGCGAAAACGACCGGCCGGCATCATGACCGGTCCGCGGGTGTACCCGCTGGACTGGGACAGGCGGGGGCGGGTAACGCCCGTTCTTTAGCCAGGTCCCAGGAGGCGATTATCCGGTACTTGACAGCATCGACTTGTTGCGATAATATATGGCTATCCTGAGGATTTGAAGGGTAGCCGCCATGGCAAAACATCCTAAGCCAGTTCACCAAATGACGGAGGGCCAGTTTGAGGATATGTTTCCTATGGGCGACGATGACGCGCCCAAGGCCTACCTGAAGGCGCGACGCTGGCCGGATGGCGTGCATTGCCCGCGCTGCGGCAATCCTAAGGTCTATGACCTGAAGTCGCGCAAGTGGCACTGGCAGTGCGAGCAATGCGCCCCGGACGGCTACCGCTTTAGCGTGATCGCCGGGACGATTTTCGAAAACACCAACAAGCCGCTGCGCCAATGGTTCAAAGTCGTCCATTTGATGACGACTAGCAAAAAGGGAATCTCGGCGCTCCAAATTCAGCGACAGATGGGCTTTGGCTCCTACGAAACGGCCCATTCCATGTGCCACAAAATCCGTGCGGCTATGATTGAGCCGCAAGAGAAGCTTGGCGGCATCGTCGAGGTGGACGAAACACGGGTCGGTGGCAAGGACCATAATCGTCACTGGAATAAACGGCACCACGGCATGGGCGGCGGCGCTGGCACGGGCAAGAAGCCCGTGATTGGGGCAGTGCAACGCAAAGGCAATGTCGTCACCCGCGTGCTCGATAAGGTGAACAGGCAAGAGGTCGAAGCGTTTGTGCGGGAAAGTGTGTCCGACAAAGTGAGCTTGCTGGCGACCGATGAACACCAAGTCTATTCCGGCTTGAAGGAATATCCGCGCAAGGCCGTGCATCACAAAATAGAGCAATACGTTGTCGGCGCGGTCCACACGAACACGATTGAGGGCTTCTGGTCGATCTTCAAGCGCGGCGTGGTCGGCACATTCCACAAAGTCAGCAATAAATACTTGTCGCTGTATGTCGCGGAGTTTGAGTTCCGCTACAACAATCGGAGAAACCCCGACATTTTTGGCGCGGCGATCAGCGGATGCTAAAAATAGGCACATTTTTTGCGGCGATCCTGATCGGAACAAGTTTGGCGTTTGCTCAGTCACAACCACCATCCCCAGGTCCAGGGAAAGAAATCGGTCGCCAACCACAAGAGAGTCCCACCCAAAATCAACAACAGCCCACAAACGCACAACGAGGCACGAAAGAAGCTCCGTTTTTCATACAGCTTCTGCCCCCCATACAAGAACAACAAAAACCCTCCGAGAACGCTTCCGAAAAACAAAGTGAGACGGCGAAAAATTGGGGGCCGAGCGACTACATCGCTGCGATCACGGCCGCTATTCTCCTTTTGCAAGCTATCGCGCTCGGGGTGACTTTTTTGGTTATTAAAGATTCCGCTCGCAAACAATTGCGGGCGTATGTGGGCGTTCCCTTCGGCGAAATAAGATTCCTTAGAAGGGGGATTCTCCCCTTCTGTCAAGCCCCGGATAATCGCCTCCCAGGAAGCTCGTGCTGGAGTTGAGCGGTGGCGTTCGGTCGCTGCCGCAAGCGCCGTGGTGGAACGCCGGTAGGCGTGCGCGCGACGCTTCGCGCGAGCCGCGCCCGTATGGCGCGGAGGTTTGGACT
>JBAUYV010000052.1:0-19784 GCA_049584975.1 Xanthobacteraceae bacterium
CGTTTGACTGCGGAGGGAGAAAACGAACTATGCCGAGTCGCCTACATATAGGTCACGATAAATGCTGGGGAAAACCGCCATGTTCGGCATAGTGCGGCGGGCGGCATAAACCGCCAAACTCAACGACGTCGATCCGCAGGCCTGGCTGGCCGATGTGCTCGGCCAAATCGCTGACATCCCGCAAGGCCGGCTTGCCGAGTTACTGCCGTGGAATTGGAAGCAATCGAATCTGCGAGCCGCCGCCTGATCCATCGCCGCTACGCCGCGGTACTCAGCGTAGGCTTACCTTGTTGCTACGGGGCGTGAGATTGCTTGTTCCGGTTTATCTCATCGTGGGTTTCTGCGCTGGAACAACATCCTCCTCTGCTGCACAATCGCTTGCAGAAGCACCCACTCGCTTCGGTATCGTGAACGTTGTATCGGGCTGCGAGAGCGGCAACTTCTGCCCTAAGGCTTACGCAAAATTTGGTGGCAAGACTGTCGAGGTAGGGGCGTCATCCGACCAGATTTACGTGACCGTTCTAGCGACTTTCCAGGTGCGCGACGGCGATTTGATCATCCTTGATATTCCTACTGGAGCAAGACATGTTCCAGACCAGTTAGTCGCGCTTTTGGTACGCGATTCGACGACCCTGGAAATCATATCAAACGAGGATTTTTACGACGCGGAAGATAGAGAGCCTCGGGTCGAGATAGGCGATGATCGCCTCACATTCGATCTTGATTACAAGGACAAAAAGCGAAAAACAGCCATCTATGCCCACGGGGCATTTTGCATTATCTACGCTACGGAAATGCAAACGTCGTTGCCTAAATCAGACTGCGCATTCGTCCTTAACACCGTACATGAATGCCTTTCTTTCGATAAATGCACGAGTGAGGCGATAGGGGCGATGGGGGGCCGTATTTCAATGGCTACACGATGGGGGATAGCTTACCTGGCGAATAGACCTGAATTCCAATCTGATGCTTTCTATGATGAATGTCAGAAGATTTGTGCCTCGCGGAAATATGACGCGCTGCGAGTCCGTAAGCATCTCTGTGGGTTTTGATTTCTGGCCTGGCGCCCGGACGCAAAAATAATATGACGCCCGCAGAAAGAGCCGCACGCAAGCTACAATGGGCCGTCCGGCGCGCTTCCGTTGAGGCGGCGGGGCAGTTCTTGACCCAAGGCGACGTTGACGACAGGGGCCGAAGGCCCAAATTACCAGCCGTCTACAGATTGCTGAAGCGCTTAATGGTTGCTACGGACTCCGATTTTCAAAGGCGAACCGTAATTGCACCTGCGAAAGTTCCAGCGTCTCGCACACTAAACGAGAGGCCATTCGTAGTGACATCTATCTGCAAATCATCGAGATGGTAGCCAGGGCTATAGTCTCGTCCATCCTCCCAGTCCACTTTCATCCTCAGGGAGTAGGCGCTACGGCGCTCAATCGTATCGTTCCCATAGGAGGTCGCGACTGAAGGAACGATGTCGATATCTTTGAGGGTCCCACCTAGCGTCAACGTTGGGTAGCTCTCCATGTATTCCACCCGTGCGCCGATCAGCGATCCGAGTTCGTGCTTCAACACGCCGACCAACCCTTCACAGTTATCGCCTTTCCTCCTCATGGAGTTCTCAGCCACGCGTTGATCAATGACGTTTCGCAGCCTCCCATACTTCTCGCAGGTGTTCCTGAACGTTCCACCGGGCGTGTACACAGCCGTTAAGTATCTGCATTGCCCGTCTCCGCCCCCTCGCTCACAGACTTCGCGGACATGCGGGTCACCTGGGAATGCGGACAGCTTGTGCAATAAAATATCGTTCACTCAGTGCTCCTCATATAAGTTGATGACCCGTAGAACAAAAATTTCTCTCCGAGCCGTTGAACCATTTTACGATCTCGGGCTTAATGCTGCCGGTGGTGGCGGCGCAAGATCAAACCGCCTGGCATTTCTCTGGACGGTCGTTGACACGATGGCGTGCTGGAAGGGACAATAGAAAAACACTTTTGGGAGGTTGTCCAATGCTCGCCAGAATGGTCTTTACAGACGCGATCCGCACACACACGAAGCGTCTTGGAGCGTTCGCAGTCGTCTTCGCCGTCACGGCAGTGCCAGCGTTTGCCCAGCAACAGGGGCAAACGCAGCCAAACGTTCCTACCCCACCCTACGGCTATGGTCCCATGGGGCCATGGCATCCACATCCCTTCATGACGATAGTCGGCCTGATTGTCGTGTTGCTCGCCATCATTGGCATGATGGCTATCTTCGTGTGGCTGGTGCGCTGGGCAACCCGTGGCTATCCGTTTTATGGTCCTGGCTTCCACCACGTCCAAGGCGGAGTAGGCGGTCCCGGCCGAGGGCGTGCTGCCCTCGACATTCTCGATGAACGCTTCGCCAGGGGCGAGATCGACAAGGGCGAGTTCGAGGAGAAGCGCAAGCTGCTTGGCCGGTAAGGCCGGAGCTGCACGCTCCAGAAATTCCACGTCGCGAATTTTGGGGAAACTGGCGCCATAGCCAAGGCTATCGGTATCGAAGCAACGCTTCAAATTGGAACCAACCCCAGCGGTCGAAATCTCTTTTGCGCCACACCGGAATGGCGGACTACGCATACCGGGGCGGGGAATCAACAAGTCGGGTAACGCGGGGATCGATACCAAAGGCAATCTACGGCCTGCTCGCCGGTATTCGACATTTCCGTTGGTTGCCAACCCGCGACCATTTCCCTTTAGGTCGCCTTACAAGCGGGCGCGCCTTGCATTCCGGGCGGCCCGGCTGCCAGCACTGTGTCTTTCGTAATCTGCTCGAAGCCGTCCGCTCTTTGTTGGCCACAGGTTTGGCGGCAGGCAATTGCTCCCTTTTTGTCCGTGCCGCCGCCTATCTGCTTCAGATGTCGTCATGAACCCACTAAACTAACAATAGCCATTGACAACAAATATTAGTCTTGCCGTACGTTGTTTACGAAACGCTCGAAGGCCGCGCGATTGCCTGCCCCTGTGACAGGGCCGCTCTTGTGGTAACGCCAACCAGCCGTCTTCTTTTTTGCCTCCAAGCGTCGATTCGGGTTGCGGGCGACTGCGGATTCTGCACATTCGGATGAAACTAATATTAAAGTTCGGGAGCGCCTCGTCCGTCCACCGCGTTAGCCCCAGCTCGGATCGCCTTTCCTAACAATTAACATTTTGTGCCTGGCTCACGGATTCTCTGAACGCTCAAGGCATGGTATCCACCGCGGGAGAGGTTAGTTTGAAATGCCTCGTCGTGTATTTACGCCCGCGGCGGTCAAAGTCGTTCGTGAACTGGCCAGCCAAGGAAAATCGGCCCGGGACATCGCTGGCGCAATCGGTTCGACGGCCGCGAGCGTGCGCGTCAAGTGCTGCCAGCTCAAGATTCAGCTGTCGCGGCGAGGGCGCCCTAGTTTGGTGCCGAGCCTTTCTCCGCACAACGAGCACAAGCTGGTCGTATACCTCCGTCCGGATAATTACATCGCCTTACAGCGAAAGGCGACGCAAATGAGCAAATCGCCGGTTCAGCTTGCCGGAATGCTTCTGGAGGCAATCGCCAGCGGTAACATCTTCGAGGCAGTCCTCGACGACCGAGCCGAATAGAGTCTAAGTCGCTGTCGGCCGCCTCGCGTTCGCCCTACCAAACGACTGATCCTGCGTCCCCGTTTTTCGGCCACTAGGCAGCGACTTTCTCGAGCGGTTGCATGGCTTTGGTGGTGGCACCGTGGAGCAATTGCCGCACCTGCTGGCGCGAGCGGCAATGTTTTGCTTCGCCTTCGAGCCTGTCAACGACGCGCTGGAAAAGTCCCAAAACTTTGCGCTGGGTTGTAGTCCTGGCGTCGTTGTACTTCATGACCACCGCAGCACAGTGGACGACGTAGCAGAGCTTGCTGAAGTATCCGTGGAACGCGGCCTGGTAAGCCGCATGCTCGCGCACGCCTAATTCGCGCGCCAAAGCTACTATGAGGGCGGCGCCCCGCTCATCCAGTTCGGCAGTTTCCGGTGCAAGATCCAACACCTCTTCAATCGCGCCCAAGGCGCAATGGGCGTTGCCGCGTTGGCGCGCACGTCTTGTCCAGACGCCTTTGGGCGTGATGACGGCTTTCGCTGCTTTGGCGTGAGCAAGTAAGCTGCGCATATTTCCCGTCCTTTCCCCCCCAAGGCAGGGCGCCGCGCACCCTAAACAGGCGCGTCGGCTCGACACTAGTCGCTTTGAGTGCTGATAGCGCGGTCCCCGAGCAGAACTTGCCAAGTGATACGCGCAATCGTCGCCCAACCCCACTTATGGCTTATCACTTCAAATCCGACTTGTCTGAGGCGCTGGACCACCAAATTAACAAAAGTCAGAACGATAAATATTATTCATGCGGCGCACTGTTTACGAAACGCTCAGGCCACGATTGCCCAGCCAGCCCGCACTGTACCGTTGGATGCAATCGGCTGCGTATTTTCGTTTGTATTAGTTTGCGGCGTGTAACTATCGAGTTCACCATCGGCGCAGGCGTCGCCTCCGTCGCTTGAGTGCAATAGCCAACAAACCCGCAAGAGCGACCGGCAAGCTTCACAGCCATTTGCGTAACAGAGCGGGCAGCTCAGCGATATTGACGGCAACCCGCATCGAGGGTCTTGGTCGGGGCGCAATAATCTGATTCGAGTTCGTCTCTATCGTCGTGCAAAAGCAGCTATTGCCGTCGCCTCTCCCCGGCGGCTTTGCACAAGAAGTTTGAGCAGGCCTTAAACGCCCAGGGAAAACCGCCCAAATTCACGGAAATAATTAACCACAACCTTTACGGACTCGGCTATAAGTCTTCCCGCGTCTGCCGGGGAAACGTCGTGACCATCGCTGCCTGCTATGTTTCGCCTGAAGGCATCGTAATAGGTGCGGACAGCACGACGACCTACGGTGACCCATCCGGTGGTCAACACTATTACAATCACAGCCAAAAGCTTTTTGAACTAGGAATTGAACCAGAGACGGCTACCTTGGGGGCCGTCACTTGGGGGCTTGGTGGCCTCCAAGTGAACAGTCACCGCACACTCTTTGCATTACTGTCAGATGACATCGCGAAAAACAGTCCGAAGTCGGTTGGGGACGTTGCGGATCGGTGGGCTGCAAAATTCTGGACCGCTTATTCAGATCCAAATTGCCCAGTCGCGCCTTTCATCGCGCAGTGCAAATCGCTCCACGCAAAGAAGGCGCATGATCCTGGAGCGGCGCCAGACCCGGGAATGCGAACCGAGGACGAGGAGAAGATCTATCAACAGCTTCATTTGGGATTGGTAGCGGGCTTCTGCGTAGGCGGGTATATTCCTCCTGATCGGACCCCGGCAGCCTATGAAATAATCTTCGACCCGCTTCAGCAAAAACCTACATCGGTTCCAATACCAGCAGGCCAATGGAAATTCTGGGGCGCGCCTAATATGATTCAGCGATTAATATTCGGTGCTGACGATGAACTTAAAGAAAATTTGATAAAATCTGGCAAATGGAATGGAACTCATTCTGAGTTAGATGCATTAGTAATGCAATCAGCGCTTGCTCATCCAATTGTGCCCATTCGTGACGCTATCGATTTCGTACATGCGTGCATTTTCAGCACCATCAAAGCATTCAAGTTCTCGAGTCTGTCGCAAATATGCGGCGGCCCAATAGAACTCGCGGTTATCACGACTGACCGTCCTTTCCGCTGGGTTCGGCACAAGGCTTGGGACGTCGCAATTACAGATGGAGATCCGTGATGCGACGACCAAAGAAAAAGGCAACAACTGCAGCAACGGGACCTACGCCAGTGCAAGACAAGAGACCCGCATGGGTGCGGGCGATGCATGCGTATTTTGGTGAAACGGGTACTTATCGCGCAGCCGACGTTCAGCGAGTGCTAGGTGATCCTCGCAAGGCAGTAGAAGGCCCTGTTTCCAGTGAACTGGCCACTGCTTCCCGTTCACGGCGCGATTAGTTTATTGCATTCCCGGAATTGGTTTTTGCTACCTCCTTGCTCGTCTCGATGACGTGGCCCTTTGAGCGCAGCTCGCTTAATTCTAGAGATATGGACAAATACATCTTTTCCGCCGCCCTGCGGCGCAATAAACCCGTACCCTTTTTGCGAGTTGAACCACTTCACCGTGCCGCGCGCCATTCTCAATCCCCCCTGTCGGGGTTCTACGATAGCTTTGAAAAGGCGGACTGACAATGCTGATCTCGGCGCGCCCTAACTGAGTTGGATATTAGCAACACTCGAAACTCACGTGGGAAGGTCGCGGATTTCGGAGCGGCTATTCCCTCTCAGCGTGCGAGTGAGCCGCGTTCGGTAGTCTGTTGGTGGGTCGTGATTTGAGGGGTTTCGAAGAAATAACTTTGAATGGTCGCTGAAGCGGTAACGAGCGGGTCTTTAGCTCTTTCATCGCCGATAACGCAGCGAATCTGCATTGCGTATTTTGCAAGAAACAATGCATCATCCGCTATAGAGAACATCCAACTCATAAAAAACCCCCGGCCGAAGCCGGGGGTTTTTCTTTAGAGTATGCGGTTACTTCTGCTGTCCGCCTTGCTGGCCACCCTGTCCGGGCTTCTGCGCTGGCTGCTGGGTCTGCTGACCGGGCTTCTGCTGACCACCGCCTTGCTGGCCGCCTTGTTGGTTCTTTCGGTCATCTTGATTTTGATTGTTCTGGTTCATGGCTTCCTCTATGTTTGAGAAGTGTCGTTTGAATGTCACCACTCAACCAACCGACTCTACATAAGTCACAATGCAGCTAAAACTAAGGACGCTGACAAAGAAATAAAATCGTGGATATCGCAGAGTTCCATTTGCACAATTGATAGGCATGTCACGAAAGTTAGTAGGCTTTGGTTGGTCCGTTTGTTTGGAGCGTGTCGGGAAGAGTAATCTACCTCGGCGTGGCGCTCGTCGGTGCATTGAGGATCGCCTTGACGACGTGGTGGCAATGCGGACACCGAAATACATGCACGTCGTCCGCTGGATGAGGCGCCCGGATCGTGCGCAGCTCCATCAATTCGCCACACATCCTGCATTCAGGAGCTTCGGGCATAGCGCCTCCTTCGGCCCGTGAACGAACTGCTTCAGCGGGGCTATGTACGGTAATGTACATACTACCGGAATGGTTCCGGCGAGGCGAGCAGGATTACGGATAGCCGCAGTCTCTCCTATTGAACCGAAGGGAACTGTCGGAAAAAGTGTTGGAATGCGAATCGCGATTCTTTGTAGCGGCAACGTGGCATCAAAATACGCTGCGACCCTAATAAGGCGAGGTCACGAAGTGATTATCGCTGACGATGCTTTTGCGAGCGATATCTCGGACCTGGCGCCGTTCCTTGACTGCGACGGTTGCTTACTGCTCGGGCAACAACGGGCACTCGTGGATATAGCGGTGGAGATGGGTCGCGCGGGCAAATGCGTGTGGCGCGATTTGGCGAAGATCCCAAAATGACTGCTTCAGCGGCGTCCTGATCGGAAGCCAGGAATCGGGAAGGAGTATTTCAGGACTGCCTCATCGGACGGCAACTCCCTTTCTTCAACGCGCTGCAACATAACCTCCGCCTCCGCAGAGCATTTGACGAGCTGGGCGTTATACCAGTCGCGCAAACGGCACGCGATGACGGCTCGATGTCTGGTTCTCGCGATGTCGTGAGGTACGCGTTCCATATAAGGCGAAGGTCACAGCAGAGGGCATGTTCCGGCGTTGGGGTATGGAAGCCTAAGCCGCGGGTTTGGTCGGCGGCCCGACCGACTCCCGATGTTGGATTACATATTCGGTGTTGCAGGTCGCGCAGCAATAAATGAGCCGGTCATCGGCGGGATGCCGAGTTACCTTTTGAAGTAGCATCGTATTTCCGCAATTTGGACATTTTGGGTTCCACATGATGAGCTGAGCCTCTCTTCCCGCGGGAACTGAACGAGTACGGAAAATTGTCCGGTTGCACCGTGCGCGACGCCTTGAAGGTTTCCGAGTGTTCCACGCGCCGCAAAATGGCAGCGGCGTTGAAACGGCACTCCCGGAGCTGGGTCAGATGCCAGTCGTGCAAACGGTGGGCAACGACTGCCCTGCGTCTGCGTTTGGCGATTTGGCGTCGCACGGTTCCCATGTGGCTGGAACGCGGGAACCGATTAAGTGTTCCGATACAATTTGAATGGACGACGTTCATCGGTTACGCGATCAATGACTGATGTGGTCGAGAGGTGTGAGCTGAGCGCGGCGTAGGCGCGTGGGTGAGCGATGCGCGGGTGTTGGTTGGTCGTTTGTTTGGAGGAAGCGCGACGAGTTTCTGCTAGCGGGCCGCACACTCGAACGCCTAAGCTGATATGCACATAAGTGTATCAGAAAAGGTAGGGATTGTGGCGTCGGTTACGCCGTGAGACAGCCTAACCAGGTGTGGAACCAAACAGATTGTGATGCGTTGTGGGGCGTTGCAGGTTCAACAACTCGCCGGGGGTTGAAGATGAAAAGACCAGCTTTCGCCGCAATGCTCGCGATTTCCTTAAGCGCATTCGTTGCATTCATTCCGACGCGGTCATTTGCTGATGACCGCTGTCAGCAACTCGAAGCTCTTCATGCTCAATATGCCGGCGTCGAGCTAACGTCCTATCAAAAGCAAATAAAGGTGAAGCTGGTGGCGTGGTACAACGTTCACTGTCCTAATCGTCATGTGGCTGGCGCAGACTGAGCCGCTATCTCACCTGCTGAGACGCGACCAGAGGCAGATACCAGTTGCCATCACTTCGTCGAACAGCTCTGTTCCCGGCTCGATCGCGCTTAGGCTGACCGGTCGGCCGGCGAGTTTTCCGAGCTGGGTCTTCCAAAAATCTTTGCTCTCGATGTACATGGCCAATGCCCAATTGGTATTGTCGACTTCGGGCATCAGGATAACAGCCAAATCGACATCACTCTCGACCTGCGATGTTCCTTTAGCACGGCTTCCGAAAAGCCACAGTTCATAGACAGCCGGGTTATTCGCGGCCCAATGCCGCAGAGCAGCGACGCATTCTGGTTCGAGGTCCATCAGTTAGCTCCGCCATCGCTGCTGGCACTAACTACTCAATAGCCGGCCTCGGCAGCAATCCCCCGAGTGTCTACGCTGCGATGACGATGGTGCGGACTTCGGGCGGCAGCGGTGCGAGTGGAGAGGAATTGCTGGAGGGAGCGGTTTTCGATGAACCACATGTTAGCGACCATCCTGGCGCGGAGGCGATGTTTGCGCGCGAGACGCGCGAGATATTCCTTTGAGAGTTGTGATTCAGCCGCGGCGTCAGCTATCGAGAGGTAGGTCAGGCCCTCGATGATGAGCGGCTCGGTCATTGGGCAGTTGTCGTTGAGGTAGTTGAAGAGGCGGCTTCGGTGCCAGTCGAATCGAGTGGCGGAGAGTTGTCGTTAGCGGGCGTAGTGGTGGCTTGGTTGTCATTGGCTGGGGCCTCGATGATGACGGTTCCCTGCATTCCCTATCACCGCCGAGCGCACAGCGTTGCCGATTAAGACTGCGGCGCGGCTCGCCGTCGAGAGTCGGATTTTGATTTGAGACCGCGGGCCTGTTGGTCGTGGTCAACGCGCTGTCGCGCGTTAGGGAGGAACTTGCGGATGCTTGACTCTCAGGGAACGTGTGGCGTGGTGAAATTTCGCATTCACGCCGCTTCTCGCCAATTACGTTAGTTCATTTCCTGGTGGCACTCGGCTCACTTTTTGCCGCGAGAGATGCAGGAGCGCGTCGTTCGCCAGCTTGTCCGGATTCCATTCTCCTTTCCTCGCGGCCATGATGATGTGTTTGGCGAGTATTGTGCGGCCAGCGAGGGCGTAATCCTCAGTGCCGTATGGCGCCCTGCTGGCCTGGAGCCGCGCCCAAGCATCATCGAAGGCCTCGGTCAGGATGCTGACCGCCTCTGGGGTAAACGCGACCCCGAATTGCTTGATAAAGCCGTGCATTGCGCGCCGCCCCCGCTGGCGCGCCAAGCTACCATATCTGTCGACCTGGATTGCAAGGGTCAAACAGCCTTCGACTTTAGGAAACGTCGCGACCGTCGGAGCCGATAGTATGTCTTTTGACATAGAGGGGCGGAACAATTCGGCGGGGCGGCAGTCTTCGGACGCTAAACGCCAACGTTTGGCGATGGCCCTCACGTATGCAGTCCGAGCAGCCCCGCCAGCATTATCGAAATGCCCCACATGGCGCCCGCTAAACAGAGCATCCATCCAGGCCGCCCATAAAGCAGCACGCATCCAATCAAAGATGATACGGTAATGCCTGCTCCAATCTCAATCATGGCTCTTCAGCCGTTGGCAAAGCCCTTTGAGCCCCGTCATCGGCAGTGATGTCTCAAAATGCGCGCAGTTCTCGCTGATCAACCATTGCTTCCATCAATTGTTTTGCTCTGCTCATTGGACGCACAACCGCTGACATGCGTTCAGAATGTCGCTGTATCGATATGGCTTGGCGATGAACGCGCTGCCGGAACAGCGGCGGCTAAGATCGATGGCTCCGCCCGAAGTGTAGAAGCACCGGAATCTCCGGTCGGCCCATTCGAAAGCAATCAGCTATATCCCAGCCACTTATCGGCCCGGTGAGGTTGATATCGGTAAACACCATATCGATTGACGAATCTGATTTGCACAGCGCCAGGGCCTCTTCGCCGCTCGGAGTTTCGACAACGACGTATCCCCCCTCGCGAAGACAATCCGCAATACCGATTCGAACGAGGAATTCATCCTCGACTACAAGAACAACGATGGCGTTGACGCCGTTTGAGGACGATATGGACACGAGCGCAGTCCTGTTGGGCCAAGCCGCATGGCTTAGCTCCAGTCAGTGGGTTTCGTTTCTCCGATTTGGGTCGCCGATCGCTCATCAGCTGCGAAGGCGCTTAAGTGGTAAACCACGCATGAGGGTGTACGGTTCCGTACGTTCCGCTCCATTCACCGATTTAAATAGGAATTGGAGGCCTGGCAGCGTAGGGTGGCTTACCGTCGGCAGCGACCGTTGGGCGCAGGCGGTTGAGAGACCCCGCTGTGCTCTTGCCCCGAATGGGAAGAGAGCCATGGCCCGCGCCTCAGCGCTTCACGATTCTTCGTCACCTCGCAATCAGCTTCTGAGAGCGCTGTCTCGCGAGGATTTCGCATTATTGCAGCCGCACCTGCGTCCGATTGCGCTCGGCCTCAAGATGGAAATCGAACGGCCCAATCGACGGATCGACACGGTGTATTTTATGGAGGCTGGATTCGCCTCGGTCGTGGCGGTCCAACCCGACGAGACGCAGGTCGAAGTTGGTCTCATCGGTTACGAGGGGATGAGCGGTACTGCCGTGGCGCTGGGCGGTGACCAATCGCCGCATTCGACGTACATCCAGGCTGTAGGCGAAGGGCAACGGATCGCCGCCAATGAACTGCGCAACGCCATGAACGCGAGCGCCTCCTTGCACGTTGTGCTCCTCAAATTCGCCCAGGTTTTTATGGTGCAGACGGCGCACACGGCCATCGCCAACGCGCGGGCCCACATCGACCGACGGCTGGCACGTTGGATTTTAATGGCACATGATCGAATCCGCGACGACACACTGTCACTGACGCACGAGTTCCTGTCGCTGATGCTGGGCGTGAGGCGAGCGGGGGTGACTGAAGCGCTGCAAAGTCTCAAGCGACAAAACTTGATCAAGACCGGTCGAAATCAAATCATGGTCCTCAATCGCAAGGGCATCGAGAAGGTGGCGAGAAATTACTACGGCGTACCCGAAAAGGAATATCGGCGGCTGATTGGATAGGATTGGGATAGGAAATTTGAATTTTCCGACCCGGCCGGTGCAGGCAGCATGTCATGCTCAACTGAGCCGAACCAGTGATTCCCCAGACCTTTGTCCGCAATTGAAGCGGCAAGTCCCCTAAGTTCCTACGACGTTCCGGACTCGTTCACGCTACAGGCAACGGTTACTTGGAAAAAATTGCTGTCTTGGTCCGCTTGCGTACTGAACACGATTTCTTGCCGTGTTTTAATTGGACGTTCATTGCCCAACTGAGCCCCCACGCGGAGGGCTCATCTTTTTGTGAAGTCCCCTCTAAAATCTTTTTTCGGCGTCACGGCGATCAGCTTCATGGTTGCGGCGGTGTTCCTGAGCATTCGCGGCCCTGACCGGTAATCGCCGGTCGGGGCCGCGTCAGTTAGATTAGACTATCCCCGTAGCCCGTGTCTGTGCAGCCGGCTTAAAACCGCAGTCGACCTTGCCGTTCGATCGCGCTACGAAAACGGCCGAAGCGCTGACGGCTCTGCTCGCGGATCGCCTCTGCTGCACCGCGCGAGGGATAAAGCTTCGGCTCGATAAAGATGCGGTCGCGATCGATGCCGCGGCGAAGCCACGCGGTGAACGGCTCCTGGGAGGCAAGGTCACCGGCGACGACCGGCCGGTTCTCGGGCGCGAGCATGAGGCCGGCATCGAGCGTGCCGACGGCAAACTCCGGCGCAAGCAGCGCCGCATCCTCACTGCCGACGCGAAACACGATGAGAGTTCCCGCGTTGCCGATAACGGCGGCGCGCACCGCGCTCGACAGCTGCGCGGTAAACTGGTTCGCGAGCGCAAAGTGCAGCGCGAATTTTCGGGCTTCGGATAATAGGGATGCAAAGGCATCTGAGCTGAAGGTCTGGAATTCATCAATGTGCGCGAAGAATGGAATGCGCTGGTCGGGCGGAAGCGCGCCGCGCTCCATCGCAATTAATTGCAGGTGCGAGACAAGGAGCGACCCGAGAAGGTTTGCCGCCTGCTCCCCTATCGTCCCCTTGGCAAGGTTCGCGATGAGGATGCGCCGGTTGTTCATCGTGAATGACATGTCGAGGCGTGGCGCGACTTGCCCGAGGATGAGCCGCAAATGCGGCGAAGCGGCGATCTGCCCGACCTTGTTGAGGACCGGCGCGATTGCGTCGGAGCGCAGCGATTTGGTGTAGCTCGGAAACTCCTCCTGCCAGAAGCGCAGCGTTTCAGAGTCTGTCACGCGCCCGACCACACGCTCACGGAAGCGATCGTCGGTATAAAGGCGTGCGAGATCGATGAGGGTGGCCTCCCCTTAGTGCAAATAACGGTTGTGCGGCATGCTGCACGAGCGAGGTAGCGCCGTCACACCCCCGAATTGGCTCGCGGAGCGAATGCGATATGGCCCGCCCCAGCTAAAAATATGGTGCTCGGAATGTCGTCCCTTTGTTGTCCGCCTTGAGGTGCGAGTTTCACCCACGCCATCGGCATAGGTAGGCCGGTCCACATCAACTCGAATAATGACTTGAAGAAACGGCCAAAGTTGTCGCCGCTTCGGTTCAAGGTCAAGACGAGGTTGACAGTAGGATTGTTGCCCTTGGCCAGCGCTGCCTGAAATTCGCGATTGGATGCAAGGTCGGCGGGCGGCTGCGAGGCGACGACGACCACCCTGGCCTTGCTGTCCTGGATCACGTCGCGAAGTGAACTCTCTGTTCCGACAATCTTGCCGGACGGCTCGAAGTTACAATAGAGGAACAGCACGTCGCACTGAACCGGAACGGGTGTGACCTGGACATTTCGTCCGAACAATTCGCCGATAAGCGTTCGATCCTCAGCAGCTATTGTGGTACAGCCGGTTCCCGCGAGATTGAGGAATGCAATCATCGGCTGATCGATGATGACAGGTGGTGCCGCGATCCGCGGAGGCCTTGTCGGCATGGCGGCGCGCACTTCGGCCACGATGGTTTGATTGTTTTCCGGTTTTAGTGCGCGCATACTCCACTTGGCGAAAGAGGGTGCTGGTACGCCCGAGTGTGCCACCGTCGCCGGATTGACCTTCGACATCGGTCCCGCTGCTTCGAGCAGGATTTGCATACCGACCGCAGGCACCAGCGACCTGCGGTTTGCGTCGATTACGATATACGCCACGGCGCCAAGGAGTGCCGGCCATTCCGCTGGCGGACGGGCGTTGAGGATTTGCATCGTCTTGCGCCACGTCTTGGCCAGCGCGGTCCGCGGAAGCTCAGGCAGATCGACAGACGGCGGGACGCGTGGCCGGCCGAAGTCGTCGGAGCCGATGCTTCGGGTGACGTGGCCCATCAGTTCGCCGACATTAGGAAGTTCAGACGCGTTCGGAAGCGTGCCAGCAGCCAGACTGAGAAACGAAAGGCGATCAGGGGCGGTTGAAAAGAGAAATTGGTTGATCGCTTCGCCAAAGAAGAAAATGTCGTGCGACTTCGTGGTGGCGTACACAAGAAAATCGCCGGGATTGCGTTTCTTTGGCAACACCAGTTCGCGCCAGACGGCAATCTGCGCAGCAAATCCGGCACAGGCACCCACTGCGTTGAGGATAGCTGGCACGTGGGTGCTGGCCGATCCGTTCGGCGCAGAGCCATACTCGGCTGCATACATGTCGCAGAGCAACCGCACCGGCTGACTGCGCATTACATCAGCATCTACGCCCATTGTGGCGGTTTGCGGCGAAACAGGTAATTTCTTAGGCGCCGATCTAACGCGCTTGAGCAACTGAGTGAGACTTAACATAGCTTTGGAAAATACATCCTGTTGCCGTTCGAGGCGAGTTGTTCCTCGAAGATCGGAAGGCCCATTGGTGGAACGGAAGATCGCAGCATGGTAGTCTAAGGATCGGGCCTGAATCCCAGTACTAAGCGCTCGCCAGAAGGACATCGATTGCCCAGCGGCGGGTGAATTGCTGCAACGTTATAAGTTTCTAATTCTTAGCAGACGCCTTTCAGTTGTGTTGGTCGCTCCTGTTATCCAGCGGGTTGGTTAATCGGTGCAATAAGAATGAGCTTAAAAATGTCTGATGTATCATCTATCTAACGTCCAACCCAGTGGAGCACACTGAGACTTCGGAGGATGGTGGCACCTACGATCCGTGGCCGCCAAAATGCTTTTGAGGTGCTCGTACAGCCGAAGTATCAATTCAGGCTGGCCGGTGGCTGATCCGTCATTTCACGGAGCCTGCGGGAACAAAATGACTTCGTCTCCATTCTCTTTGGCTCCATGCATTTCGGCGTTTGTAGTGGTCGACGTAATGCGAACTTAAATTTCGTCCGACTATTGTCGTCGCCGTCTCAGCGCGGATCGGCCGGTTATGGCTAGTTTTGGCAAATGCAATCCACCAGCGGCCAACGACGCTTTTCGTAAAAAAGCCATCACGCTCGCTCACAGGGTGGGCCTCAAAACTGGTGGCCCTGACGGTCTCTTTCCTTCAAAAGCTGATTATAAGGAGCTGGTGGCCAGGGCTCACGCGGACCTAAAGCGCCGCACCAAGGAGGTTCATGATATCCTTGCGCCGATGGTGGGACCCGACTGCCAAATGATCCCGTTCTTTTTGATCCCGGAAAGTTGCTGGGCAGGTGAAACAGGTCAGTATTTGGTGGAGTTCCTCAGATTGACGCCATACGGCGCGTGGAACACCGCGTTCCTTCCCGGAAACGCATGGACGGCCGCGATTGTAGGTACAACGCTCCATCCCAGAGCCGAGGCTGAAGATTTTACCGCGACAATAAAGAAACTAATTCTGGACAGCAAAAGTGAGATGGGGATTGCTGTCGAAAAGGCTAGAAAGACAGGAGACCTGGAGCTCGTGACGGCCGCCCGGAACCGGTCAATCGCTTTGATTTTAACTGCCGCAAAGAAGGTCGCTTCACATCTGGCGGAGATCGGCAAGCCCGACGGTCCCGACCACAGAGCAGGTCTGTCTTTTCTGTCGCTTAAGTGCATTGATTTCTAGCGCGGCTAAACGCCACCATTCTGATAGAAAATTGCATCGCGGGTCGCAGCCCATCCTCGTGCAGCTCGACCGCTCCGGGTCATTCACGTCGGTTTGGCGATGTCGGCGGCGTGTCCGCTTACCGCCGCATCGCTACCGAAACGGTGCGCCGCTAATTCGCCTCGGCGCGTCGCGCTCTGCGGCCGATCCAATCATGACCAAGACTCCCACCAGGGCGGCGCCTATTGCGCTTGGGCGTTTATGGGTTGGATGATACCGTATCCACAGGCGACGAGCGAGCTTAGGTGGGCGGATTACGTCTTCGGGAGGTGCAGGTATGAAGCTTACGGTCAACACAAATCATTTGGCTTTGATCGACAGAGTTGTCGACGCGGGCATGATCGGCAAAACCCGTGAGGCCGTCTTGAACTCGGCTGTGATTGAGCACGCGCGTTATCTTCTCTCTGGCGGGTCTCCGTTTAAAGCGTGGCAACCTGGTGTCGTTGAAGTTGATACACCGACCTACGGTCCGGTACGCGAGGAAGTGGTGATCGCGCCAATCACTGGCAAGGCTATCCCGGTCCATACGGGCGAAGTGCTGCGGATCAGCCAGGTGGAGGGAGGAACCTGCGTCGATTACAATGCCTATAACCTGCGTGATCACAAGGAGTGGCTCGATTGCGGATTCAACCGCATTCGGCAGATGGCGTTCGGAAAGGGCACGATCATCTGGAGCGGTTCCCCGCGCGCGCGACCGATCCAGGCGATCCTCGATCACTCCCCTGGTCTCGATCAGTATTACCAGGGTCACCGCTGCAACGGCTTGTTGAACGAGATCGAATATGGGTTCATCGACCACCCGAGTTGCCAAGATACATTCGCCGAGGCAATTCGGGAATTTGGCCTCACGCCGGACGACGTGCATGATTCATACAATCTTTGGATGCGCACCAATGTCACCGCCGATGGCCGGCGGGAAATGCATTGGAATCGCGCCAAGGCTGGCGACTATGTTGATCTGCTGGCAGTGATCGATACCCTGTCGGTGCCGGTCATTTGTGGCATCGATACAATTCCGCTGAACAATTACGGTCCGGGATCGATACGGCTGCAGGTATTTGAGGCGTCACCTTCAACGAAAGAGCTCGTGGACATTATTCAAAAGCGGTTTGGCAGATTCCACGCCCAGAAGACGCCGCAGGACTTCAAAATCAAAGAGATTCGCGTTGAACGAGAGCTAAAGCAAGATCCGAGCTATGTACCCGATTACCTGCTGAAACCAGCCGTGAGCACAATCGAGGTCAATCTGATCCCACAGGCGGACCGAATGCTGGATACACTCCTGGCTACCGGAGAGTATTTGGAAAAGAAGGAACACGCCCTGCTGAATTGTTTCCTGCGCTACTACGACGTTGCGTGGCCTCGCGATCATACCAACACCAAGTTGTCGTTCCGGCCAAGATTAACCAACCAGTAAGCGGCTGTTTTCTGTGCCGCCCAACCGAACTTGGAGGGTCAACGCCATGAGCAGTCAATCTTCCCGGTCCACGCCGGTATCGCGTCGGCGTTTCCTGAGGAAATCAGTATCAGCTGGAGCCGCGCTCGCGTTGCCACTTTCGCCTTTTCGGGCGCGTGCCGCGGCGCCGATCAAGCAAGTCTCGATGACGCTGGACTGGCTTTACGAGGGAACCAACGCCGGCTTCATGATGGCGCAGGAGAAGGGTTTTTATCGCGACGCGGGGCTTGAGGTCGCCATCGCCGCCGGCAATGGCTCTTCGACCACCGCCCAATTGGTCGCCAGCAAGGCCTCGCAATTGGGATTTGCTGACGGATTTGTCGTCGGCAATGGGATCAGCAAGGGCATGAACCTCAGGACCCTTGGCAGCATATTTCGGCGCAACCCCTGCGTCATCATCGTATTCGATGACTCCCCGATCAAGTCGCCAAAGGATCTCGAAGGCAAGAAAGTTGGCATTAGCGCTGGCAGCGCGGTCTTTCAGCAATGGCCGGCGTTCTGTAAGGGCGCGGGCGTAGACGCGACAAAAGTCGAGATCAATAACGTTGGCCCTGCCGGCCTCGCGCCTGCACTCATCAATGGCCAGGTGGACGCGCTCGGAGTCTTTGTCGCCCGCCGGCGCTGCGGTCGATGGCGCCGTGTCGGTGCTGGCCTGGTCGGTCGGGGCGGCGGCGAGCGATCGTCGTCCACCTCGGCATCGTTCGCCACCTCAGCATCGCCGCTGACCGCCCGAGCTCCATCGTTCGCCCCCAACCGTAATCGCGAAAAAGAATTCCGCGAAAAAGGAATCCGGCGCGTCGACGTCGGCCAGCAGCCGCGGCGCCGGCTCGATCGGGTCAGTCGCAGCGGCGCGCCGGCGGGTCGGTCGGCTGGCACCGCTCTGCTGGCACCGCTCGACGGCGCCTCGCGCGCACGCGCGTGAAGCAGACGAGCAGGTGAACGCGGGTCACCACGGCTAGCACCTCATCCGGGTGCTGTCGCCCGTACAGGAAACCCTTGATCGACGCTGGGATGAACGCGCGTATGAGCTCAGGATCGCTTTCGATCAGGTCGTTATGCGCGATAATGCCATTCGAGACAACGGTGACCCCGTAATCGGCAAACCAAAAGATGCGGAGCGGCTTCTTGCCGCGGATTTCCAAAGGCGGCACAGTCGCGTTAACCTTCGCTCTCTGGAATCTTCGCGCGCGCGAAGCGTACCGCCGCCCGACTGCGGCGGCACCTGCCGCACCGGCCGCCGCAATCCTTTTTGTTGAATTCTTTTTGTTGAATTCTTTTTCGCGATTACGGTTGGGGGCGATGCTGGCCCGCGGGAGGGATGGAGCTCGGAGCGATTGGCGCGAACGCTGCTGCGGTCGGCGCCGGTTGGGAGGACTGGCCGCGCTGAGCTACGGGGTCGTTGTTCGATAGCCGCCGGCTGTTGCGCCAGCGGTACTGGGCTCAGTCGCCCTCTCTCTTTATCCCTTGGCGGAGCCGCGCGACGAGCGCCGCGCCGAACGCCACCCGCGGTCGACGCCGGTTGGTGCGATGGCCGCTGGCTGTTACGCACAGCGGTACTGGCAGAAACAGGTCATCCCACAGAACCGCCAGCGGTACTGGGGTCGCGTTAACCTTCGCTCTCTGGAATCTTCGCGCGCGCGAAGCGTACCGCCGCCCGACTGCGGCGGCACCTGCCGCACCGGCCGCCACATCCTTTTTCGCGAACTTTTTCGCGAAATTCTAACAAGAAACAGCTATCGGAAGAGGCGTGAGTTCGGCGGAGAAGCCGAGATCGGCCAGGCGCTTGAGCAAACGCTTTGTCTGCTGCTGCTTAGAACGGCGGTCGAAGTGGTCTGGACCGAGATCCTGGTACAGAGCGCCATGCCTGAGCATGTGATAAGCCGCGGTGAGGATCGAAGCAGCCACAGCGCAGACGGCCTTCTTGGCTCCGCGTCGGGCCCGCAGCCGGTGGAATTGCGCCTGCGGATAACTGGCCCTTTTCCGGCTGGCGGACCAGGTGCACTGCACGAGTGTAGTCTTTAACCAAGGCGCGCCCTGGCGGAGCCGGGTGGATCGGCGTTTGCCAGCGCTCTCGTCGTTGCGGGGACAAAGCCCAGCCCAGGAGATGAGATGCGCGGCAGTCGGGAACCGGCTCATGTCTGTGCCGATCTCGGATATGATAACCTGCGCACTGAGCGTGTTGATGCCAGGGATTGAGGTCAGGAGTTCGACGCCGGTGCGAAAGGATGCCAGGTTGGCATCCACCTCCCGATCGATCTCGGCGATTGCTGCATCCAGAGCGTTGATCTGTTGGAATGTGGAGGCGAAGCATAAAACGGTGATGGCGCCTGACCCGTCCGCATAGCGCCTCGCGTAGCTTGTGCTGCGGGCTCCTGATTCTGGCGTCGGCAAGAGCGGCCAGCTTGGCCGGATCGCTCTCGCCTGCGATCAGCGCATCGATGATCGCCCGACCACTTTTGCCCACGATGTCGGCGACCATCGAATCGAGTTTGATGTTGGCATCTTCGAGCGTCTTCTGCAGCCGCTGGATATGGCTGGCCTTCTCGCGGACCAGTTGTTTGCGCGTGCGCAGCAGCGCGCGCATATCC
>JBAUYV010000053.1:0-22038 GCA_049584975.1 Xanthobacteraceae bacterium
TTCGGGCGCGCCAACTAATGGAATCAAGCACTTATGAGGCATTGTGGCGGCAGTAGCGACAGTGATTAGCGACAGGCCCGAAGGGTGCTGGTGCCGTGCGGACTTACGCGAACAACGACCCCGTAGCTCAGCGCGGCCGGTACCGACCGGCGCCGACGGCGGGTGGGTTTCGTCGCGGCGCTCAGCGCGCGGCTCCGCAAGTGGATAAAGAGAGAGGGCGACTGAGCCGGGAGCATTCGGCTATCTAGGCGCCATTCCCGGCCGTTTGGCGTTTCTCTGTGGCTCTCTGTGGCCGGAGCGAGCTTCCTATTCCAAACGAGAAGTCCTTGTCGAAGCGCATTGATCTTTGCAGCATCGGCACCTGCCGCCATGGTCACGATTATGTGCGGAAAGTGCGGGCACGTTTTCGCGGACGAGCAACTCGACGCGGCGTCGGCGCGGCCTATCGAGGCCGCCCGCAGCGCAAAGGGATCAAACAATCGCGTTGATCTCGTTCGCGTGCGAAAAGGTGCCGGCGCCCGAGCAGGACCGGCGACGGCGCGAGGAAAATTCGGTCTTACTGAGCTTGATGGCATCCTTCCTTGGCCGGGCGAGAAGCGGCGCAGATAGTTATTGCGGGCGACCCCTCTTTCGCTGTGGTAAAAAAGGCGCCTGGCGGTGCGCGACGTCTCGGGCCGGCGACGTTGGTCAAAGCTACAGGAGTGGCTGCGTCCTCGCCCGTCCGTCTCGTGGCCGATCGGCATGTCGAGTTGAGCCGTGGTGCGGTGAATTTTTGTTTTTTAATCGCATCCGCCCCATTGATGTCGCTCGACCTTATCGACAGGCCGGTCGCGTGTCCTTAGCAACGCAGTCGGAAAATCGCTCCACTGACCCGCCCGCCGTCCATTGGGAACGGAGCCTGGTCTTCCGCTCGACCCGCCGAAGCTCGCTGAGCAGCTCTCGGTTCGCCTCGCGGGCGTTCGCGCCAGCGACCGCCGCGCGTAACTGACGTGGCGCCAAACTTCCCAACCAGGAAGAGGCCGACGGCTTCGGGCGATTCCGAGCTGACTTGGGCCTCGAGTCGGAGTTTCATGGCAACGTCACGACAGGAAAGAACAGTGAGCCATCTTCATCCTATATCCTCGCGGCCTTGGGGATAAATTCCGGGATGTAAGCCTGGGCGAGGCACAGAGTCAGTTGCTCGCCGCGCTCACTCAGGCGATCGATCCAATCGGGCGTCATGGCGTTGAAATTCGTGGGATACGAATGTGCCTCTTCCCGGCGCACGAGATCCGTTGGTGGATTGGGCAATTCTCGATCTAGCTGGCCGAGATAAGGGAGAATGAACCACTTTATCTGTCCAAATCTCTTTGCCTGATGTAGCCGATTTATCGAGGCATTCTGCGCCCGATTGAATATCGTGCTAAAGACACTAAACATCCGCGCGAAGATGAACTGAGATGGAGGTTCCTGGCGCAGACCATAGCCGGCCGAGCAACAGATAATGGTGTCGACCGGGATGACATTCAGGCTGACATCCCTTGAACGATCGGGCCAAAGGCATCCAAGTCCTAGATTGTCGTAAATGCCACCGTCTGTGAGGATGATGCGGTTGTCCTTTAATTCGCCACCCTTTTCAAAGGTCAGAGTCTCGTCGAAGGCCGGAAGAAAGAGCGGGTAGGCGGCGGATGCGGCGCTGGGACAAACAGGGTGTAGCCGTCTTTCTCGGACCGGGCGACGTACTCGGCGGCAATGCTCGATCCCGCGCCCGGTTTATTCTCCACTACGACCTGTTGGCCCAATAGCGTGTCGGCCGCCTGGGCGAAGATACGCGCGATGACATCGGATGTCGCGCCCGCTGTGAATCCGACAACGAGATTGATTGCACGCGATGGGTAGGCCTCCACCGCCAATGCGTCGGTCGGCGAAAGGATTGCGGCCAGGCCGAGCAGAGACATGGTCCTGCGATCGATCTGAAGCATACTGTTCTCCCTTGGGGTTCCCAGGCACTTCGCGCCTTATTGTGATCGTTATTTTGCCAGTCAAAGCTGGTGCTACCAGCGGCTCGTGGCAGCATCGTTACGCTACGGTGCCGCGATGTGCGCGCCACGCCGCCAACGCGTGAGGCGAGCTAAGCGAGCCGAGCGAAAGCACGATATACTCCGCCCGGCTCTAACCCAAGCCGTCTCTCAAGGGGGAAAACCTCATGCTTGGGCTGATGACGATAGTACCGCAAGGCGGCAACCCATGAGGATGCGGCAAAGTTGCTAAAAAGCCCCGGCTGGTAGGAATGGCCGGAGCTTAGTTCCCTGGGAGGGAACGACACACGATGATGGGCAGGTGAACTGCCCCACAAGCCCCAAAGATTAGAGTCGTAGGTCCAATTTGTAAGCGCGATCCTTTGACGCACGGCGAACAGGCTTCAGGGACAAATGAGTGCCCCGATCCATGCTTTTTTCGGCGGTGCCATATCATCAAGACTGGCAAATTTTGTTGCAGAAGTGGTTGGTGTTTTTGTGAGCAGTGATTCTGTCGTTCCGAAGCGAGTCGCTACGGAATATCGACCAGGTGGGAGCGCCAGGCGCCCCCGAAGTGGCGGCTTAAAAGCGCGTGAACACCAGTCGTAAAGTCCTGGCTTAGTCTACGCACGCGATCTCGCAGAAGCGATGGCCCTCACTAGACATGAGGCCAAGTAAGGCGGGGTTATTGCCGCATCGGCGACGCCAATCATGGCCAGCCGTAGTCCGGCAACTGCAGTTTATCGATGATGTCCCTGCCGAATGCCAACCGCGACAGTCCGGGGATCGCGCACGCCTTTATCACTTGATTGCGCAGGAAGAGACCCCACCGCGTCTTCGGAGCAAAGGCAGAAGAGAATTTTTCAGCACCTTTCTGTTTCGAGCCGATGTATCCCCGCAGCAGCGTTTCATAGTTCTGAAAGGCCTCTCGATGCCGGCCAACACATTTGGCGAGTTCGCCCGCCATCACATAGGCCGCCGTAATTGCGAGCGCTGAGCCCTGGCCGCCCATCAACGACACGCAGAATGCAGCGTCGCCGACAAGGGCTATGCGGCCACGAGACCAACGCTCCATCTTGATTTGACTAACCCGGTCGAAATAGAGGCCTTCAGCCCGATCCAGTTCGTCGAGTATGCGCGGATATTCCCATTTCCGGTCACCGAAGCGTTCACGCAATATCGCCTTCTGCGTTGGCAAGTCCGATGTCGGAGCGGTCCGCTCACAGACAAATACGAACAGAAAAAGGGTGCGATCGTCGCGTAGGGCAAACCGCCCGAGCATACGGCTCGGCTGACTGAAGATGACGTACACATTCTCGGTCCGAGGTCGATACCCTGAGACCTCGAACGCGGCAACGCGATAGCCGAGCTCCTTTTCAAAGCAATCCTGCGGACCAAAAGCCAGTCGGCGCACGTTTGAATGCAGACCATCCGCCCCTATTACGAGGCCAAACCGCCGGGCTTTAGCTTTCCGGAATTGTACCTCCACACCTCCGGATTGCTCCTGCAACGCCGTTATCTCGTCACCGAAGATTGTCTCGGTCGTGCCTCTGATTTTCTCGAAAAGTAAGCGCGAGAGATCGCTTCGTCCGAGCGTGACGAAGCGATCGCCTGTCAATTCCTCGAAGACTCGAGTGCCGAAGCCTGCTATCCGATCACCGTTTTCGTCGACGATCCGCATTTCACGGATGCGGTAGCCGACGCGATCAATCGCCTCCCTTAGTCCCATTCGCTCAGCAATGTCATATCCAAGGCCCCAGAAATCGACGACATAGCCGCCAGTCCGCAGGTCCGGAGCATATTCGACCAAAGTTGGCTCGAATCCCCTGCGCCCAAGCCAAAAGGCGAGCGTCGGGCCCGCAATGCCGGCACCCGAAATTAGAACAGTCTTGGAACTCATACTTTTACATTGAGCTGTAGCGGAGCAGTTCAACAGACTAGCGCACCCGCGAGGCGCGCCAAGCGAATGCCCTGCTTTCCAGCTGAGCAAACACGCCATGTTCGAGGATCAGCATAAGCACGACGAACATCGCGATCCAAGCCAGGGTCTGGGTGATATTGAATTGCTCGAACCAGAAGAAGAACATGTAGCCGATCCCGTACTTCAGGCCGAAGGTCTCGGCCAACGCTACGATCTTCCAGGTTTGGCCGAACGCATAGCGGAAGGCAGAAAAAATATAGGGCATGAGCTGCGGGATGTAGACGCTGCGCAGGCGCAAGTAGCGGCCGGCCTTGAATGTCACCGCCATGTCGATCAACGATTTCTCCATCGCCTTGGTGCCTTCGTACATATTTACGGCGACAAAAGGTATGACGATCGCCATGACGGCAACCAAAGCGCCGGCTTCGCTGAAGCCGAACCACATGATAGCGAGAAAGACCGCGAGGATCGTCGGCATCGTTAGCATTAGGGGGATCACTGCCAGTAAAGAGCGCTCGCAAGGTCGGTTCAGTCCCATCGCCAAACCGATCCCGATTCCGGCGATCATGGATGCGGCGAATGCAACGAAGATGCGCGCCAGTGTGATCCCGATGTCGTAAAAGGCCGACTCCCCTTCAGGCCCCGGACTCTTGAAGTCTGCGACGATGGTTCGAGCAACGGCAAGGGGTTCGGGCAAAACTTCCGTATCGTTCATCAATCGAGCCGCCACCCACCAAAGCAGCAGCAAGACGATTATCGAGCTGGCGCGCAAGCCGA
Organism: Xanthobacteraceae bacterium; assembly: GCA_049584975.1. Lineage (GTDB taxonomy): Bacteria > Pseudomonadota > Alphaproteobacteria > Rhizobiales > Xanthobacteraceae > BOG-931. Next base: position 4,696 of record JBAUYV010000053.1, read on the forward strand.
TATTCTTGAGCCGGGCCATCATCTCTAATCCTGCGCTTCCACAACGCTGAAAAAATCGCGCACCAGGGTCTTTTCCAGGTCGATGATCGTTGAGTCTTCAGGCTTGCGTGGCCGGGGAACATCGATAGCCACACGCTTAAAAATACGCGCGGGCTTCGTACTCATCATGCAGATGTTGTCCGAAAGAAACACAGCCTCGGATAGGTCATGGGTCACGAACAGAATCGTCGGCTTGGCCTGTTCCAGAATCTGCATTAGATCGAAGCGCAGTTTCCTTGCCGTGATGGCGTCGAGGTGGCTGAACGGCTCGTCCATGAGCAGAATGTCGGGTTCGATCGCGAGCGCGCGCGCAATGGCGACCCGCTGCTGCATCCCGCCCGACAGGTTTAGCGGGTAATTACGCTCCTGCCCGGCGAGCCCGACCATTTCCAGATTTTTCGCGACCAAGTGCTGCCACTTTGAACGCGGCACTTCGTGCGCCTCAAGCACGAAGTGGATGTTCTTCTCGACGGTCAGCCAGTTGAGCAACCGCGGGCTTTGGAAGACATATCCGAGGCGAGGCTCCGCCCTGCCTCTCTCCGCCTTCGGGTGGATAGTGACCGTCCCGGCGTCATAAGTTTCAATGCCGGCGATGACATTCAGCAGAGTCGATTTTCCGCAGCCGGACGGGCCAACGATGCTGACGAATTTGCCTTCATCAACCGTCAAGCTGATGTCACGCAGAACGACGAATTCCTCGCCGTTACCCGGAGCGGGAAATCTCTTGCTCAGACCATCAATGGTAATGGCTGGGGATCCGATCACGCCCGCCCTCCCAAGCGCCCACGGTCTGACCGGCGCAATCTTTATGCGCGGAAGTTCATTTGAGCCGCGCTGTATTTCAACTCGCAAATTGCGGCCTCCAGGCAAAAGCATGCCGCTCCCACATGCGAACAACCAGAAGATCGATCAAAACCATCACGATCATAAAGCTCACGCCCCATGCGAGCATCATGTCGACCCTCGTCTCTTGGAACCAATAGGTCAGCTTTTGCCCCACACCGCTGCCAGCCCCGAATGCCTCGGCGACAAGAGCGATCTTCCATGACAACGAAAGTGCTATCCGCACTGAGGAAAAGACGTACGGCATGAGCTGCGGAATAAGCACCTTGCGCAGCATGAGTGAGCGATCCGCCCTGTAGACCTTCCCCATGAAAATCAGGTCTTTCTCGACCGCCTTGGTGCCCGCCCAGATGTTCATCGCCACATAAGGGAAGACGATTAGCACGATCGTAAAGATCGGGGCGGTCTGCGATATCCCAAACCAGAGCACCGAAAGAAACGCCCAACAAACCGCTGGGAACGTCAGTAGGACCATGATCCAGCTGTCGAGGAAAACCTCGATGCCGCGCCTCAGCCCCATCGGCAGCCCGAGCGCCGCCCCGATCAGCATCGAAATGGCGAAGCCCTCGAAAATCCGCAAAAGCGTCACCCCCAGCACGGGGTAAGACGCCGGATCGCTGTAGATCGCGATCATGCGCTCCAAAAGGAGCCCAGGTCCGGGAAGGAATAGTGGGAAGAAAAACAGAGAAGTTGCCTGCCAAACAACAAGCCCGGCGGCGAGCGTGAGCGCGCCGGGCATAATTCGCCACAAAACTGCCGGTGAGGCCCAAAGCCCTGTCCCTTTAGCCGGCAGCTTCCCGTGCACCTAGCTCTCCGCAAACAATGCGTATTTGGCTTGGTCCGGCACCTTGCTGATAACTCCGGTCTTTTGGCAGACCTCCAGGAACTTCCATTCCGCATCTATGGCTTTACGGCTCCAGTCGGTCATGAACATGTCCTTCGACTGCAGCCACGTCTTGTACTCGGCCAGATCCTCGGGCTTGGTCACCGCCGCAAGCGCCCCGTGATTTTTCACCGCGGTCTCGAGATTTTCAGGTTTCTCCAACCAGCGGAACGAATCCTCGACTGCCGCAGCGAAGTTCTTCGCGCGAGTCTGATCTTCATTGACCCAGCTTCTCCAGGCGACAAGCGGGGCCGCCCACGTGATTGCGTAGCCAGTCTGCTTTTTCCAATAATCGTTGGGGGAGAACAGAACGCGGAACTTGTCGGGTTGCGCCTCCGCCGCAAGGTTGAGCGAACTGATATTAATCATGGCATCGACCTGGCCGCTCTCCAGAAGCTTGGTCAATGCCGGCCCGGCGACTTGTTGCAGATCGGCATCCTTGGCGACGTCGATTTTGAAAGCGTCGATCATCGCCGCCCTTGCGCACTTGAACGAACCGGCGCCGGTGGAAAAGACGCCGAATTTCTTGCCCCGCAGATCGGCCGGCGTCTTGTACGGCGAGTCCTTGCGTACGATTATGTCCTGCACCACCGTCAGGCCGGGGCCGAGAATTACCCAATCCAGGCCCTCGTTGATTTTTTCGATCGCGTCGATGCCCGAGTAGGTGACAGCGAAACATTGCTTGCTGGGCAAGCCGGCAAGAAAGCCGGCAAACGGCCGCGCATCAATTTCGAGATCGATGCCGTGCTTGGCGAAAACGCCGGCGTCTTTTGCGCCCATGTAGTTCAAGACAAAGACGCTTTCCTGCGGAATTACAACCTTCACGGGCTGCAGGGCGGGCGCGGCGAAGGCCTTCGTGCGCGTGCCGACAGCGGCGGCTGTCAACACGCCGAGGCCTCCAAACAAGAGGGATCTGCGAGTTGAAATGACGTCCTCCCAATATTGGCTGCCAAAATTCTTGTTGTTGCTAAGTTACGAAGACAACCGCCCGAACAGAAACGTGTCAGAATGTCTTTAGCTCTGCGTGATATTGTCACATCGCTTCTGAAACTTGGCGAGTCCCGACTCGGCGCACCGCCAAATGTCGTGAGTGCCAGTAGAGGCGTTGCCGAGTTGAGAGTGCGCTCATCACGCCCTCACCGACTGTGCGGCCCACAGACGATTACGACCGCCAAGCTCCGCCTCGCAAAGCGTGGGAGCATCTGGCGGAATACGGTAGGAGGAAAAACCGCCCTACGCGCCCTTAGGTCACATGTCTTATTCGGTCTGACCGGCCTAAAAAGGCGCCCGAAACCAGACCGACATGCAGTTCGACTTTTCCGATCCGCATTGGCGGTTCGAACTCATATTGATCGGCTGATCAGCATAGTGGTCTTCATCGTCTTCTTGTAACCCGAGGATTCCACAGCGCCTTAGTGCCGCATTCCCGGGACTTGTCGCTCTACATTACCTTACCGGGATCGGGGGAACGGTAACGGCTTGTAGCGTGCGCGTTCGCGGCGCGGCGTGCCGTGTGAGTATCCCCCTACCAACGGCAGGTCGCGTCGCCGAGAACCTATATGCAAAAAGCACCGCTTAAACTTGACCGCGTCATGATCTGCTGGGACGGAAGCCGCGCGGCCGTGCGGGCCGTTGCCGACGCCATGCCACTTCTCGAACGTGCCGGGGACATCGAGGTCGTCAGCGTCATCAACGAACGCGGCAAGCACAACGAACTCCAAGGCACTGACATGGGCCTGCACCTCGCCCGCCACGGACTAAAGGTGGGGGTCACACGCATTCCCCATCACATCGATGCGGCCGCCGCCTTGCTTTCACACTCCGCGGACTCCGCGGCAGATTTCATGGTCATGGGCGGCTACGGCCATTCCCGCCTGCGGGAGTTTGTCCTTGGCGGCGTTACGCGCAGCATCATGAGCTCTATCGCGGTGCCGACCTTGATGTCGCACTAAGAACGGACGCTCGCCTCTCGACATTGCCCTTGGAATTTCGCTCGTAGCTCGGGGCCAGGCGCAATAGGCTTGGAAAAGCAGCTGCAATTTTTGGTAATGGACGCATCAATTCTTAAGCTTCATGCGTTAAAGTCGGCACTACTATGAAATTTTGTGATGCAGACGCGTGCCCGTCGTGCTCCCGGGACGAAGGCACACCCACTTGTCTCCGGCACAAAGGGCAATTTTGCGCGTGGCTCGCATCAAAATCTTCGCACCCGCTCGTTCGAGAAGCGCTGGAGAAGCTCAGCATGGACTTGATCGACGAGGCGAGCGCAGTGGAAAAAACGCACGCCATTCCGCCGAGGTCCTAAGTCTCCTCGTTGCGCGCTCGATCTAAGATTCTCGACCGCAAAAGTTCCCGCCGCGTTTCTCTTCCGGATGCGCGATAAACGGGCCGTCGCGACGCAACTACGCCAGCTACATGGCCGCGGCTCGCGCCTCGGAAACAACAGCGTAATCGTAGGGACGCTTGCAAGATTCCGCTTGACAGCCTCTAGTTGGGCATTTGATCTATCGCAAGGCGCCACAATGAGGCTGGCGTATGAGGAGAATTAGCCGATGGGGTTCGGTCGGTTTTACTCGGAGGGATTGCTGTGGAGACGCAAGCAAATGCCTGGGCGAACGGTCAATCGCGGCGCTCAATTTTGCTAAAGGTGGTTTCCTTTGGCGGGGCAGCTGTTGGCATGATGGCAGCGAATTTGGCAAGGGCGCAAACCAAGCTTTCGAAGACTCTAGTCGGCTATCAGGACACGCCGAAAGGCACTCAGAACTGCGCGAGCTGTGCGTTATTCCTGGCCCCCAACGCATGCCAGAACGTTGACGGTGATGTCAGCCCGCAAGGTTGGTGCAAAATCTGGCGAGGGAAGCCAAGCTGAGCGCCGCTGCCGCGTGCAATTGCCTATCTATTGGCGAGTGTACCCAGAACGATATGGTTGCCTAATTGAGGTAGCTTGCATCGTAAGCCGTTAGCGGGAGACACGCGTCGGTGTGCCAATATGGCCGTGACATCGATCCCACTACTGCCGCTTTGGCGCCAACTCACGTGGTGGACGCTCGCTTTCCCCCTGGTAATGATCGTAGCTATCGCGCGCCACGATATCTTCCTGCTTAATTGGATTCACGTGCTGTCCGGGGCCCTATGGACTGGGGCGGACTTATTCATGGGCTTTATTCTCGGTCCCGTTTTGCGCATGCTGGACATTCGTGCTCGCACAGAGCTGATCGCCTATCTTGTGCCGCGCACACTCCTGTATTTCCCCATGGTCTCCTTAACTGCGGGCACAACCGGCTGGTTCCTCGCCGATTGGTTCGGCTTCGCAACGTCAACATGCACCGTGTATTATTTGGTCCTGTTATCGCTAGTGCTGGTCGCGGTGATGACTGTCATGGGCCTGGGCTTCCTATTGCCGAATAGCTTGCGCATCTGGAGAGAACTTCGCCGGCCTGAGCCTAATCGTGAGCGGATTGTCCGCATCAACCGAATTAACATTTGGCTTGCAGGAACGCAGGGCCTGTTGCAAATCGCCATTATTTTTGTGATGGCGAAATACATAAGCTGAAACATTCAGCACTGACCTGATGCCAGACCGAGGGGCACGGATCGTTAGATCGAGACGGCTGATGGTTCAAAGTTCAGCGCCGCCGCCCGAAGCGTGAAGTGGAGTGCGGCGTGTGAACTGCGACAGCAGCCGGACTGTCATGCGACTAACAAAAGTTTAGTTAAAGGATCGCCAGTGTCTGTTGCCGGAGCGGTCGTGGATAGAATTGGACTCCAGGCCATAAAGGGAAGCGGCGCGGTACCCCCACGGTAACCACGCCGCCCCGCTCGCAATGACCTCATTCGATTTCATTACAAGCAAAATAATTTTATTGAAACGCGCTGGCGCCTACCTTGATTGAGATCAACCGGACATTTGATCTATCGCAATGCGCCGCGAGGGGGGCGCTCCGTATGCGGCCCATCACCTGCAAGACGTTGACAGCGACATCAGTCCGCAAGGTTGGTGCAAAATCTAGCAACGGAATCCGAGCTGAGCTGCAAATCTATTGACGTTCGGCTATTCTACGGGTGCGCATCCCCTTGGTGTTGCAGAAATACACTACTTCAATGAAAACTGAATTTCTGTCGTCCTAAGTGGTGGTTGCCCTCAATCTGATTCTTTATGTTCTCCTGGCCCCCACAAAGTCATGGCTCTTTAGCCAGTGCGGTCGTGCGTCTGCACGAGTGTTGGGTTGCGTATTATGAGTGGTTGCGGTCCTTTTGCACCGACCCCAAGGCATTTTAGGCTTATTGCCGCGATTGGGGTCGTTGTTGTTCTGGCAGGATTCCTGGCAATTGGTCTCGCGCCACCAGCGAAAGCTCTGCCGAGCTTCGCCCGGCAGACAGGGCAGCCCTGCGGCGCCTGTCACACCGATTTTGCCGGACTGACGCCGTACGGTCGGCGTTTCAAGATCGGCGGCTACACGTATGGCGGCGGCCAGTTCCGAACGACGCTGTTCCCGAGTGGGGACGAGTCCAGCGAGAACGACAAGAAGACCTGGGTGCCACCGATCTCGATGATGGCAATCGTTGGGTTCACCAACACCCAAGCTGATCAATCGCCCCCGACTGCACCTTACAGCACCAACAATAACGTGGCTGCTTCGCCCGTCAGCTTCTTCTGGGGCGGAGCCATCACGGACCATCTTGGTGCTTTCGCCCAATTTACCTATGGCGGGCAGCCCCTTGGCGGTTTTATGGGGGACCCATACGGGCATACTTGGGGGTGGGATAACACCGACATTCGTTATGCAGACTCTACGAGCCTCGGCCGCTTCAACATCACCTACGGTATTACGGCGAACAACAGCCCCACGGTTCAGGATCCGTGGAACACCACTCCTGCCTGGGCCTTCCCATATGCGGCTTCGACACTGGCTCCCACGCCCAGTGCTGGGACGATCATCAACCAGGCGTTTGCGGCGCACGTGGTTGGTGTGGGTGCCTACGCTTATGTGAATGATCTCCTGTATCTTGAAGCCTCAGTTTATCACGCGCTCGATGCCAACACCGACAACAGCCTCGGCGCCGATCCATTTGATGCGCCCGGCCTCTTTGGTGCGGCGCCCTATTGGCGTGCGGCCTTTGAACCGCACTGGGGTAACAATTGGCTTGAGATCGGGACTTTCGGGATGTCGGTTGACGTGCACCCGTGGGTGAACCCGGGAACCGCAGACACATCGATCTTTTCGCAGACTGACAAATACACCGACGTCGGTGTGGATACGCAATATCAGTATCAGGGCGACAATTATTGGATCACGCTGCGCGGTAGCTTAGTTCGCGAGTACCAAAAGTTAGATGCTAGCTTCCCCAATGGCCTGTCGGCCAACCCAACCAATACGCTCAATGAGGCGCGAGCCTATGCATCGCTTGCCTATGGCAATGACAATCGGATCGTGCTGACGGGGCAATACTTCAACGCTTGGGGCACTCCTGACACGATCCTTTATGGTGGGCTTGCAAGCGGCTTCAGTCCGAACAGCAATGGATGGATCGCCGAGGTTGCGTATATTCCGTTCATAAGCAGCGCTGCACCGGGCTGGCCGTGGTTTAACGCACGCATCGGCCTGCAATACACCTGGTACAACGAATTCGACGGTACCAGTGTCGGTGCCAGCAGCAACAACACACTGTTCCTCTATTTATGGTTGGCCATGTAACAGGACTTTAGATGTCCTAGAGGTGTTCGATGAAAGCAATACTCCTTGGATGCGCGTTTTCGCTCTTGGCTATGCCTTCATTTGGTGCCGATCTCGCGGCGCTACCCAGCAAGGCACCCGCCCTGGCGTCTTTTTCATGGACGAGTTGTTACGCCGGAGGGCAAGTCGGCGGAGGTTGGGAGAGCACCAACATCACCGACCCCGTACAGCTCGTGCAGGACTCCTTTTTGTTCCCGGGGGCCACGACCAGTGTGACCACTGTCGGCGTTAATGCCACGGGATTCGTCGGCGGGGGTCAGATCGGTTGCGACTACCAGTTCGACCCTAGTTGGGTCATCGGAATCGAAGGTGCTGTCTTGGGGTCGACCATGAAGGGCAGTACCACGGTGGGCCTTCCGTTGGGCAACACAGGCGACGCTGCCACGGTGGGCGCGAAGACAGATTTCATGCCCAGCGTAACAGCACGCGTGGGCTATTCGCTGGACCGGGTGTTGCTCTACGCAAAAGGTGGCGTTGCCTGGGCAGGGGACACATACGACGTCACCGGCAGCTTTATGGGTACGCCGTTTGGCTTTGAAGGGTTGGATACGCGTATCGGCTTTACTGTCGGCGGTGGCGTGGAATGGGCGTTCTCGGTTCCATGGTCGGTCAGCTTCGAATACGACTACTATAAATTTGGAAATGGAACCGTCCTGATGTCCGACCCCGTCAACGTCCTGTCGGGTCCGGTCAATGCCAAAGAAAGTATTCAGGCTGTGATGCTTGGTCTGAACTTTCACGTCTTTGCCGGGCGATGAGGAAGTGATGGGTCTAAAGATCTGGCACGGCCAGGCCATATCGCCGAACGAAGGGCGCCGACGACGGGCTATGAAGCTCGTCAGTGTGCAATTGGCACTGCTATCAGCAGTTGCAGCAATAGCTTTCGCCGCGGCAGGTCGCGCACAGGATGCAGCCACCGTCACGCCGCAGCAAGTTCAAGCCAAATTGGCCTATTGCGAAGTCTGCCACGGGCCCTCGGCACGAGGCTTTGTTGGCTACTATCCGATACCGCGACTAGCGGGGCAACAAATCGCGTACATAAAGAACCAATTGCAAGGATTTATTGAGCGCAAGCGATCGAACCCCATCATGATCAACATTTCGCATGTCCTTAGTCCCGCGATGTTGACGGCTCTTGCCACGAATTTTCATGATCTCAATCCCAAACCTCTTGGAGGTGCTCCGAGAACATTTGTTGACGCGGGCGAAAAAATCTATGAGCAGGGACTTCCCGATGCCAATGTTCCTCCTTGCGCCGCCTGTCATGGTCCGGACGCTAAAGGCAACGAGCAATTTCCTCGTTTGGCAGGTCAGCTTTATCCCTACGTCGTTGGCCAATTGACAAATTGGAGCAAGGAGCGGGGTGAGGATCTATCAAACATTATGGCGCCGATTGCGCACACCTTGACCAAGCAACAAATCGAGGCCGTCGCGGCCTACGTCAGTTATCTGGAGTAGCTCCCGTTCCTTTTGGGCCCAAAATCATGAAGCTCATCACATCATATCGGAGTCTTCGTACCGGCAAGGGTCGTATCCCCGAAGTACTTCGAGGTGGTGAGGGAGCGATGGACAAGTCTCATAGCTCCGCTGGAACCAGGACAGCAGGCAAAGGACGTGGACGCCGCACCGCGAAGATCGTCAGCTTCCAACTGGCATTGCAAATGGCAATCCTGGCGGTTGGTGTCGTCGCGGCGGGGCGTGCCGACGCGGCCGACCCATCGGGAGAACCCGAGCATGGATTCACCGCCAAGATGCGGTACTGCCAAGACTGTCACGGGCCATCGGGGCAAGGCTATCGAGGGTTTCTACCCATCCCGCGGCTCGCCGGCCAACAGCCCGAGTATTTCAAAAATCAATTGCAGGCCTTTGTCGAGCGTCGGCGGACGAATGACATCATGTTAAATGTGGCGCATGTCCTCAGTCCCTCGATGATAACTGCGCTTGCGACGAACTTTCGGGCTTTCAATCCCAGACCGCTCGGGGGCGCTCCGAGGGAACGCGTAGCCGAGGGAAAACAAATCTTTCAAGACGGAGTTCCCGACGCCAACATTGCGGCATGCGCTGCTTGTCATGGGCCCGATGCCATGGGCCACGAGCAAATTCCTCGCTTGGCCGGTCAGCTCTATTGGTACGTCGTCAGGGAATTGGGGGTTTGGGGCACGGAGCGCGGTCAAAATCCTGCAAGGCCGGATACATCAGCCACCATGCTGCCGATCGCGCATAGCTTGAACAAGCAGCAAGTGGAGGCCGTTGCGGCCTATGTCAGTAGTCTGCAGTAGCTTCGTTTGTTTGGTGGCTGGTCGAAAAAACGTAAGGCGTGGAATTCGGGTCATGAAATACATCCGGTCGAAGATAGCGATCTTAGCAATTATATTTTCTGCCGTTTTCCCGGTGGCCGGTCATGCAGAAAACCTTGCTGTCCGAAATTGCACCTGGTGCCATGGAGGCGGCGCTCAAGGTTATACGCCCGCGCCGCGATTAGCTGGGCAGAGAGCCGGATACATCGAAAATCAGCTCATGAATTTCAGAGGGCACACGCGAGACACGCCATTTTCAAGGCTCTACATGTGGGGCGCCGCAGCGAACCTCAGTTCGCAGACGGTGCATAATTTGGCGGTCTATTTCTCGGCGTTGTCCCCTCAAGCTGCCAATGACGGACATAACGATCTCGTAGCCACGGGCGGGAAAATCTACCAACAGGGAATTCCGGATTCCAATATTGTGGCTTGCGTCGCCTGCCATGGTCCGAATGCCGAGGGGGTTCGAGAAATTCCTCGCCTAGCAGGGCTGGACTACACGTACTTGCAAAGAAGACTCAAACAGTGGGGCGAAGGATACAACGAGGTTGTGGGTCCTCCGATGCCTCACATCGCTGGAAATTTGTCTCCCGATCAAATTGAGGCTCTCGCGTCGTACCTTAGCTTTGTCAAATAGGAAATGCGGATGCGCAGGATTGAATGAAGCCGACACAAATCAACGGCAAGAGAGAACTACCGCAGCGGGCCCCATCATTCTAATCTTGAAAACGTACAATAAGCCGCGGTTACTTAGCCGGGCCGCCGCGATTTCCGGAGAGGAGAAGCCGAAGCCTTATCAAGCGGCAGGCAGATGAAATAGGGCCTTTAGGCCGAAGCCGACCGCAAAGGCCACGGCCGCCGCGCTCACTCCGATAACAAAGGTCTCAAGCCCGGACCTCCACCACGCAGCTGGCGACCATCGGCTTTTGATCGCGCCGACGCCAAAGAAAGTCGCACCGGTCGCGACGATGCAGGACGTAAGGCCGCCTGCCGACAGGTAAGTGACAAGCGGCACGAGGCCACACATGATGAAGGCCGCGAACGTGCTGAGCGCCGCAAGGGTGGGCGATCTCGGACTCGGTGACAGACCGTATTCCTCCACGGCCATGGTTTTCGCCCAAAGAGCAGGATCGGACGCAATCACGGTGACAATCCGCTCAAGATCGACGCACGAAAACCCCTTGGCGGCGAAAATCTGCCTAATCTCCTCACGCTCACCCTCCGGCTCCAGCGCAATATGCTTCCGCTCAATGCCAATAACGCGATTGTAGTCATCGCGTTCGGCCTTGGTGCCGATATAATTGCTCGCGGCCATCGCGAAGCCGTCGGCAAGAAGATTGGCAAACCCAAGCACCAGCACTACCGCCGGCGACAGTTCGGCACCGACGACGCCAGCAACAATGGCAAATGTCGTGACGGCGCCGTCGATCCCACCATAAATCCAGTCGCGCAGGTAATTGCTCCGCGGCCCGCGCGCGAGGCGTGCCCTGATTGCTTGTGGCGTATGGCTATGTTCCAGCACGGCGTGCATCTGCTCTCCTCTGACGCCAGCCCGAGCTGTGAGAAGTTTATCGCGGAATAGTTAAGTCGACGGGTTTGGGTCAGAGTTCTTACGAGCATGCTTCCAAAGCCACCCATCGCAACAACGGCTTATCGACCTTACCACTCATTCCGTGCTGCCCAAGGCAACGAGTCGAGCGCCATGAGCGTTGTGGCGTTCGGGCAATAATCCTTCCATGCTGTGGCCTCGGAATCGCGCGCAAGGTCTTGAGCACACCTCCTGCGACTTTCACACATCATGCAAACACGCTGGAGATCTTGGAACGTACGGCCTTGAGTCTGGCTGACCTCATTTCGGTCGAGATCAAGTGCCGCCATACGGTCTAACAAGAGATCGGCACTTTCAGGACCGCGGCTCGTAACTGCGCGAAGTTCGGAAGCGGACATACGAAAATCGTGAGCCATGCGCTCAACTTCCTCGTCTCCGCAACATTCCAGGTCCAACGCGCCGCTCGGCTTAATCCAACTGCGCCACAATTGCGCAATGGACGCCATTGGTGACCAGCTTTTTGTCGGCCAGGTAGGAGTTAACATTCGACCCTCCGGTTATGGTCCGTCGCTACAAAACCAGGCGACCAAGACCGGAGCCGTAACAGGCGCCTAGGAGCTGCTCGGTTCGGTCGAGGCCGCTTGGCAGAGAATGCCATTTAACAAAATCAACTTAAGCGGTCTTCGAGAGCATGGCTTTGACTTAGGTCAAAAGGCGAGCTTCACGGACCGAGCAGCTTATTTGCTCGCCTTAAGGGACCGTGGCCTAGCAATAGCGGCAATATCCCCACGATGCGCAGCAGCCGCCGCATCCACAGCCCGAGCAGCCTGCCCAGCCGCAACGGCAGCCGCCGCCACCACCACAGCCGCCGCCACACCGGCAACCACCACACCCGCAACCACCGCCTCGGGCGACTTTCTCGCCTTTTGGTCCTGCAGCATTTTCCTTGTCGAACACATAGAACGTCGACAAGCTGACGTCGAAAATCTCTTCTTCACCGAGCGTGATGACTTGACGTGCTCCGGTATTCTTCGATTGGATGTCCGCCACTGAGCCGGTGGTTGAAGCGGACGCTCCGCTGCCGGCAACCGCCAGAGACAATCCGGCGATTCCCAAAACAGGCACTGTCTTGTTTCGAAGCTTGCTCTTGGAAGTGCGCCTGACCTGCGCCATGAGCAGAGTCCTCCTCTGACTTTCGACCAAAACGCAGGCTATTGGTAGCATCTTCTCGCGGCATTGCACAGGGCGTGCGCTAAACTCCAACTGACCACGACATGACGCAAACGAATTTCGAGATCGGCATTTAATCAGACGCCAGCACCCAAAAAGAAACGTGGTGCCAGGCTAGTCACGTGAATCTAAAGTTCGCTGCATAATGTCTTTTGCACGAACGGCGCCATCGGGCCGGCCTCTGACACTTGCATTCGCCATAAGCGCCCTTCTTCGGAAGCTCAGTGGGCTCCGCTATAATGCGGCGAACTTTGATTCCAGATGACTAGCGCGCAATATCGAAATTAGGTCGCGAACGGGGTTGTGTCACGAAGACACCGAAAGAAAAGTGTCATGCTGTGTTGGAGATGAAGGCGGGCCCTTCGGAGTCGCCTTGTAGGAGGAGGCTCCAAACAACCATGAGCTGCTTCGGTCAAAAGCCGCGGTGGTGAACGTCATGGAAAAGGCGCAGCGAAGACTGCGTCATGTGCGGATGAGAGAGGCGAACGCAAGTGAACCTTCGTCGAAGCATCGAAAGCCACTTAGCTGGCATCAAAACCAGGGCCTCTCCGTTGTCCTGGGATCAGCACGGCGACAACCTACTTATTGGCCATGCGGTGCCCGGTGTGCAGGAGGCGCGACTCTCATACGGGCTCCCACACGGAACGTGAGAACCTGGCCAGTGATGGTAAGGAAAAAGGCACAAGCGGCGACAACTGCGAGGCCGAAAGTACCGATGCATCGGAGAGTGGCGCACTGCCCTGCAGTAGTGACGAAGCGGAGTAATGCCCGTGGAACAAAGGGGGCAGGTCATCGCCGTTGATTTGGGTCAACCGGGTCCAACTGGGAGGAGCCCAAAATGTCAGCGGAAGGCGGCAGCCTTCGTGGGGTGACACGAGCCGGATGAATCGAGGGGTTCACGTCCGGATCTGTGAGGGTTGCGCCTTGCAAGCGCGTCGAAGTCTGCCGTCTGAAATGACGGCCGCGGCAAAGCCTAGCGAGCAGCCGCGAACCGAGTCTTGCGTGGTGTCCGGTAACGGTCGCTGCGAAGCGTAGACAGGGAGGTTGTAGGCCGGAATAAAGTGAACGGGAAGATAGCCCCGAAATCGATCGTGATCGGAGTAGCTGACCCTATCCCGCAAAGGGGAAGGCGGAATCGCAGGCCGCGCAACTGTGCGAGTGGCCTGCGGCGCTCCCGGGGTTCGTACCGCCAGCATGCAATCAAAGGGATCAACGTGAACACGGGAGATCCGCTCGGTTCAAACGAAAGTTTGTAGGGCCCGACAAACCGGCAAGGTGAGGGAGGCCTGACGACCGAGTGGAAGTCATACTGACTGATAGTACTCCGAGGACGGGAGAGCCGGCCACATGGGGAAGCGGTCAGCGGCAGGTGAATTGTTCTTGGGCAACATGGGCTCCATTCAACGGGAGACACGGCCTTCTATTCAAAGAGAAGATCAGCTGACCATGGAAACGAAACTCGAACAGATAGCAGCGAAAGCTCGACGCGAACCGAAACTCCGCTTCACGTCGTTGGCTCATCACATCACACGCGATCGGGTGCGGACGAATCTATTGCAGATTCCGAAGCGGTCGGCCGCAGGGGTGGATGGGCAGACGGTGGAGGCGGCGAAGAAGAGCTTCGATGGATGGATTGAGCCGATGCTCCAGTCCATTCACCGCCAAGGATATAGAGCGCCGGATATTCGGCGGGTCTATATCCCCAAGCCCGGCAAGACGGAGAAGCGGCCACTTGGCGTGCCAACTGTCGCCGACCGAGCGCTCCAGCGAAGCACGGCCGAAGTGTTGTCTGCCATTTATGAACAGGACTTTCTGCCCTGTTCATTTGGCGGCCGGCCAAAGCTCAGCGCTCATCATGCCCTGGCGACCCTCAATGAGGTCATCGCCGGCGGCAAAATCGGGTGGGTACTGGAGGCGGATCTGAAGAACTTCTTCGGGAGTCTCAATCATGATTGGATGCTCCGGTTCGTCGCGCATCGAGTCGGTGATCCACGCCTGATCAGATTGATCCGGCGCTGGCTGAAAGCGGGCGTTTTGGAAGATGGAAAGGTCCATCGGAGTGAGGAAGGGACTCCGCAAGGCGGATCGATCAGCGTACTACTGAGCAACCTCTATCTTCATTTTGCGCTCGACCTCTGGTTCGAACGCGTGGTGAAGACCCGGTTGCGGGGCGAAGCCCGACTGGTGCGCTACATCGACGACTTTGTGATCTGCTTCCAATATCGATCGGACGCCATCCGTGTTCACGACGCGCTACGCCTACGGTTGGGAAAGTTCGGCCTCACTCTTGAGCCGACCAAGACCAAGTTGGTTGAGTTTGGTCGGTTCGCGCAGAGACACGCGAGCAAACGCGGCAGAAAGTGCCCCGAAACCATCTACTTCCTGGGCCTGACGCTGTATTGCACGCGAAATCTGAAAGGTAACTTCAAGATTGGGATGCGCACCGAGAAATCTCGTTTGCGGCGCAGCCTTATGTCCCTGCAGGAGCTCATGCGGCAAATACGACATCACACGATCAGCGACCAGGTTGGCGAAATCAACGCCTTCCTACGCGGCCACTATGCCTATTACGGTGTCGCCGGGAATCTTCGGTGTCTCGCAAAGGTGTATCGCGCCGTGGAGCGTTACAGGCGTCGGATGTTGCGCAGCCGCAGTTGGGCCGGGCGGCGATTGACCTGGGAGAAGTACCACCAGATCAAAGCAAGGACGCCGTTGCTGAAACCAAAGCTGCGCCTCCCTTACGCGGAGTTGCAGGCTCTTGCAGTGCTGTGAATCATCTGCCGAAGAGCGTAGTGCGGGAAATCCGCACGCTACGTTCTGTGGGAACCGGAGGCGGGCAACTGCCTCCGGTGACCCGGTGCTCGGGGTGAAATTCCCCGGGCCTACTCGGCGGATAGCGGACCTCGCGCGATCATCCCCATTCGGTCGTTCATGACCCACTGCGTATGTTTACTGCGAGACTTCGATGCAACGCAGCACGGGCGTCGTGGAGCTGTCCCGATTTATAAATGCTTGGTCCGTCACTTGCCGCACGACAATCACCAAGTGCGACCACCATGATCGATGGTGACACACCTACTTGATATTGAATTGTTTGGCGTCTGCATCGAACACAAGGCGCTCACCTGTAAAGAGATGAATTTCTAATAAGGCTCGAGTCCCATTGTGATGCTGCCGCGGTACGCCATTAACGAGTGAGTGGCCTTTGAGCAACGTGCCCCATACGGTGGGAAAATCATTCCCTTTGCGCACGAGTTCCGTGCACAGCCCTGCTAAATCGTGCGCGTGCATTCTGGACATTTTGAAACTAAAGCTCAACAACTTTTGAGCAAGCTTTGATCCGCCGACACACTAGTCTTTCCGCGCGCAATGCGTACGGAATTTCTCGGCGGCGCGTTCTGCCTGAGCGGCACAACATTGACGCTGCTCGCGGCTCGTTCGCGGCTCGCCTGGGCGATCTCTCGGGTCTGATAGTCACCCCAGGCCAACGCAAGGGCGAAAATGGCGAAGGCGGATATGATCACGCAGACGACAATGATATCTGTAATCGGCATGGCTCGGTCCCTTTCCCGATCATCATGACCGTGCGGGAGCGGACCCGCCTTGATCTGAATCAAAAGTGGAGGGCGACCAGTACGATGTCCAGGCTATGCAACGAAAAAGCCCGTGCTTGTTGGGAGGGCCGGGGCTAAAGGAGCATCCCGTCGCAAAAGAACCCGCGCGGGTTGCCTTGCGGCGGTTGGCTGTCGTTTTCGGGTGCCGGACATTGGTCAACACTGGCGCGGGATAGACTTGCAGCGAAAGAACCCGAGCGACCGATTGCACCAAGACTTAGCTGCAACGCAGCATGTGAAGCGTGCAACTCTAAGGATGCTTGATCGGTTACTCGATGCCTCGTCGGCGGCCCAGTGCTTTCTGCGGTCGTGAGTTTGATGCCTGTCGTATTACTTGTTCGCGTTATCGCACCGCGACGATTGCGGTTTGTGGTCCTTTACTCCTGGACCGCATCAAGTAGCTTTATTATTCGCGCGGCCTCATGTTCAAGTTTCGTCACCTGACCCGTATATGATTACCCTTGTGCCATTATCGATTCTGCTTGGAAGTGTCGGTCCTTACTCGGAACATAAACTTCGAATTTGTCCGGCAGCGGCGTCAGCTCCGGAAATTCAAGCCGAACGCCGTGTTCGGTAAACTCCCGTATAGCAGTCCGCGCTGGATTGCCGGTGATTGAAATGGACCCTGCTTTGCATGAAAGTATGATGACGCGCTATTGCGCGACGTTCTGCCATAGCAACCCCCTCATCGACATTATTTCACGGTGAAAAACGCTGTTCTGAAACACCTTCTTCTTCGTCAATCGCTTTGTCGACAACTTCAATCGCTTCCTGGACCCGAATTAAGTCGGGCGCGCTTTACTAGGCGTTACATTGCCGCCCGCCCATCAAACTTGGACGCTGTCGACGCCCTCTGCCATTGCAGTGCCGCCGCAGCAGCGATGCCGAATAAGAGCTTCGAAGTGAGACTGACAGTGTAAGGCACCAGGTGAACGAAGGCCGGGCTGACAATCGGCAGTACGATTGAGCGCCCAGATACCGGCTAGTGCTGCAAGTGCAAACGAATAGGGGCTTCTCAGCGAGGGCCACTGCTCGCGTAGTTCGCGCCAGGCAGAGGCAAGCAGAATTCCGACAATTATCGCAAGACTCATATGCACGCTGATCCCGAGCATCACCGGCGACGACGGCAGCAAGGCACTTACGCCCGCAGCCG